>JAFZGL010000084.1 GCA_017555395.1 Oscillospiraceae bacterium
GTGCATCATGGTTTCAACCACCATCTGCTTAAATTCGCCGGTATGGCGTTTATTAGGCACTCCTTTAGGCATAGAAAAACACCCCATTTCTTAGTACAAGTATTATATCATACTTGTCTAACAAATGGGGTGCAGTTCATTGCAGTCTGGCTTTTTTTACAGCTTTCTTTGCAGATAGATCATATCAACCAGCTGAACACCGCATTCATAGATGGGGTGGTCATAGTTGTCGGTGAAGAAATTGGGCAGTACATGGGAGCGGATAAAACCGCATTTCTCATAAAACGGGATGGTCAGAGGACTGTCTCCGGTGCCTACCTGAAGTACAGCATATTGACCGGCATATTCCCGGATCAGAAAATCGATCAGAGCTGCGGCATAGCCCTTTCTCTGAGATTCGGGTGCGGTGGCGATGTTCTTGATCTCCAGGATCCCGTTTCCTTCATCGGTGACAACGCATTCGCATTTCACGCCGTTATCCTCCAGGATATACATGGTTCCCCGTTCCAGATACCGGTCGATCATATCTTCCTGCTCATCGGCAAGAAGCAGCAGGTCAAGATACTTCTTTTTATTCTCTTTGATCTGGGTTACTGCCATGATTATCGGAAGATCCAGTCGGAGAAGGAGCCGTCCTTGTTGACGATGACAGCCTTGTCAGCAATTTCTGCCAGAGGCTGGTCGGAATAGGAATCGGAGTAGAAATTGTCACAGTGGGTGATACCCATCTGGTCTTTCAGGCGGATGGGCTTTTCGGGGCCCCAGCAGTTTTTGCCGGTGTAGCGGCCGGTCTTGCTGTCCACCCGGGAGGCCATCAGATATTTGATGCCCAGCCGGTCGCAGATGGGACGCAGCAGGAATTCAGGAGAGGCGGAGATGATGATGTCATCCTCTTTCTGCTGCTTGCCGTGATACCAGGGGAAGAGATTCTGTTCATGGAGATCCCAGAATTCCTCCAGCAGGGCTTCCGCGTCATAGCCTGTAAACATGGAGTAGAAGACCTGCTTCATAGCAGTCTTATCGATGGACTTGAAGCCGTAGTGCCGCAGCGCAGCGATGCCCATGGCGGGCAGGAAGCGGATCAGACCGGGATGCTTTCTGAAGGAATACTTCAGAAAATCCACAGTGCTGTCGCCGGAATACAGGGTGCCGTCAAAATCGTAAATATTCATGGGATTCTCCTTAAGATTCGTTTACCAGCTTGCCTGTCATGTGCTCGGGGACGAGACGAAGAAGCAGAACGTTTTTGCCGGATTCAGCCATTTCCCGGGAGAAGAAGCCGGGATCCTGGGTGTATTTCAGGCACAGCTGCCGCAGAATGGCGAAGGCCTCCTTCAGATCGGTCATGGGCTGGATGCGGCCGAATACGACAACGCTTTTGATATTCAGCGCCCATTCTCCCTCCCGGCGGAAACCCTGATCCATGACACAGAAGGATACTTTGTCGCTTCGGGCAATGGCATCGTTTTTGTGACCGCTTTTGCCGCAGTGGAAGTAGATGTAGCCGTCTGCTTCGTTGTAGAAGTGATCCATGGGGATTCCGTAGGGATAGCCGTCATCTCCCTGCAGGGACAGAACGCCCCGGGGTTCCTGCTTCAATACAGCAATGGCTTCTTCCTGGGAAAGCTGCTGCTTTTTCCGGACTAATTCGCGAAACATGAGAAAGACCTGCCTTTTTCTGATTTTGCTACATTATATCGGAAGTAATTTAAAAATGCAACCCTCAGTCAAACCAGGCCACAGCCCGGACGGGAGAACCGTCGCAGTCTGCGATCTTCAGCGGGAAGGCGCTGAAGGAAATCAGACTGTTGCCGCACAGATGCAGGTTGGTCAGGTTTTCAATGATGACAATATCCTTTTCGCAGAACAGTCTGCGGTGGCGGGCAAGAGAATTCATGGGATCAATGCTGATGGTATCCACGCCGATGCCCTTGTAATTACCCGACAGAATGTAGTCAAGAACCTCGTCATCCATACAGGGATAGCGGCCGAAATAGGTGCTCTTTCCCCAGAACTGCTCCCAGCCGGTGCTGAAGAGCAGAAAGTCTGCCTGTTCGGCCTTATCTCCGTAACGGCGGATATGCTCCATGGTGATGCTACCGCCTTCCTCCAGATCCCGGCAGTTGATGACCAGAGCTTTTCCCATAAACTGCTCCGGGGGAAACTGATCCAGAATGGTTCGTCCGGCGAAGACATGGGCGGGCGGATCCATGTGGGTGCCGGTGTGGGTGTACAGGGTCATTCTGCTTTCCTTGAAGCAATCTGTTTCATAGATGCTGACGGTTTCAAGCCGGGGTGTTTCCGTGCCGGGGTACACCGGCATATTTTCCCGGATGGTATGGGTCAGGTCGATGACAGTCATAGCGGCACCTCGTTTCCTTTTTCACCATCATATCACAGAAAAAGAAAAAAGGACAGACGGATCTGTCCTTTTTCGGCTATTCGATGGCAGAAGCAAAATTCTGTCCCTGGAGCTTTCCCAGAATACATTTTTGCAAAATGCCGCATATGGTTTCTATGGGTTCCCGGCAGTCATGCTGAAGCCACCGGGTGACAATGGCATGGACGCCGTTTAAATAGAAGGCCATTACATAGGGCTGCTCGATTTCCGGGAAACGGAATCTGTCCAGAATGGGATGGAAAATATGCCGGAAGAGCCGCTGATAAACATCATCAAAGCCCAAATATTTGGAGTTTGCCACTGCAATGGCGAATACCGTCCGGTTATCCCGGATAAACATCAGATAAGGGATTAAATACTGATCGGAGATATAGTTCAGGTCTTCCAGCGGCGTGTTCCGGAACTGATCGGTGATGGACTGGGTGTCGATGGGGAAGCAGGCAGCGAACTGCCTGATCAGAGAACCGGCGGCCTCTTCCAGAAGATCCCGGGTGTTCTCGTAGTGGAGATAAAAGGTGGACCGGTTGACACCGGCTCTGGCGCAGATCTCCTTGACGGTGATATATTCAAATTCTTTCTCATTCAGAAGAGAGATGAGGGCTTCATCCATCTTCGCGGCGGTATGAAAATATTTGCTCTGGGATCTGTCCAAAGGGATTCCTCCTTACTGTTCGCTGATCTCCCGGGCCAGTTCGATGATCTCGAAGGCGTACTTCTCCATTCCCTTTTTCAGCAGCTTCTTATAGATGGGATAAGTGAAACCGCAGCAGGCAAAGCCCAGAAGGCCAAGGATGATGCCCAGCACCAGCATGGCGGTGCCGCTGCCGATGACCTGCATGGCAAGGCACATGCCCAGACCGGCCACCAGACAGGAAGTGATGCCAAAGGAATAGGCGAAGATATTGGCAGGCAGCTTTGCCTTGGTGTCCAGCTTGCGCAGTGCGACAACCTTGGAATGATCCTTGGGGGCGTATTCCTTGGCAATGGATTCAGCGTAAATTTTATCGGTGTTCATAAGATTCTCCTTTTGTTTTCATGATGGATTCATCTTATCCGAAAACAGAAGAAGGCGGAACAACACAAACAGTGCGGCTGTGTTGATTTCAAATCCGGCACCGGACTTTTGTTGACACCTTCCATGATACACGATATAATCAAATTATCAATTTATTTTCCGGAGGCATCTTATGGTTTTGTTTTTTTCGGCGACAGGCAATACGGAGTTTATTGCCCGGAGAATTGCCCTGGCACTGGGGGATGAGTGCCTGAATCTTCTGGACCGGGTGAAAAAGAAGGATCACTCCGTGCTCCATTCGGAAAAGCCCTTTATCATCTGCGCACCGGTGTATGTGTGTGAGATGCCCCGGTTTCTGGCCAAATATCTGAAGGAGCAGACCTTCACCGGAAGCCGTGATGTATATTTCATTTTCACCAGCGGCGGCTATGCGGGCATTTCCGGCATTCTGGCAAAGGCGATCGTCCGGAAAAAGAAGATGAATTACTTAGGTCACGCGGAGTTTAAGATGCCCCGCAACTATATGGCCAATGACCACTATCCCATGCTGCCCCCGGATCAGGTCAGGGAGCGGATCCTGGATTCCTGCCGAAAGGCGGAAGAAGTGATTGCGGACATCCGGGCAGGCAGGAAGCTGAAAGCCCGGCATGTATGGCTGTTTGAAACGCTGATCACGGTGCCCTTCAACCCGGTATGGTCGAAGCTGAAGTATAAAACGGAAGATTTTTATGCCACAGACGGATGTGTGGGCTGCGGCAGATGTGAGCGGGTGTGTCCCCTGAACAACATCTCCCTGAAAGACAGAAAACCGGTCTGGGGCAATGACTGCACCCACTGCATGGCCTGTATCGGCAACTGCCCCACAGAAGCCATTGAGTACGGAACTGTTTCTCAGACCAAGGAAAAGTATCGCTTCGCCAAATATGCTCATGTGGTAAAGGAATTGGACGTAAAATAAGAAACACCGGAGGATCTCCTCCGGTGTTTTTCTTTGTTAATGGACAATATCGAAGAGCCAGCGGGACTTGATGTCTTCCGGGCAGGCATCCACCAGGCGGCTGTAGGCTTCCCCCACAGCGACAGCGTACATGTCCTTCAGCTGGATCACATACCCACGGTCATTTTTACCCAGGGCGGTGGTGGGGCGCTGCTCCAGGAAGGGAAATGCTTCCAGAAGGTGTTCGCCTACGGAAGTCATAACAGCAGTGTAGTCCTGCTTTTCAAGCTTGCTCAGAA
This sequence comes from Oscillospiraceae bacterium, assembly GCA_017555395.1. GTDB lineage: Bacteria > Bacillota > Clostridia > Oscillospirales > Oscillospiraceae > Faecousia. Next base: position 4,653 of record JAFZGL010000084.1, read on the forward strand.
GATCAGCCTCGCTGCCGGAGAACCAGTTCCAGAATGCAGTGATATTCTCATCCCGGACGGGAACGGAGAAGAACTGGGGCTCTATGCCGGCGAGAATCCTGTCGCAGCTTTTCTTGATGGCATCATAGGCAAAGGGGGCCATGGTTTTTAAAGCATCCAGAGCGGACATCATGGGTGCGGTCTCACCCCGGAGCGCATGGAGGATGGCTTCCGGTGCGCTGCGGCCGGGGAACAGGGGCATCAGCTTCCGGGCTGCTTCCAGCGCACTGTCTGCTTCCTGGGGACGGTGCATCATGATGAGGCAGGAAGCCAGATTGGTGTGGGCGGAGGCAAGCAGCTGCTTTTCCTTATCGGTGGGAGCGATGCCGAAGCAGGGAATGGCGGCACGGTAGTTTTTTTCGGCGGTGCCGTAGTCCCGGGTGTCCAGGGCATATTTGCCTGCCTTCAGATAGGGCAGATAGAACCGGTGGTGCAGATCGTTTGCCTGGTTGTACAGGGCGGCCATTTCATCAAATTTACCTGCGTATTCGCAGAACAGACCCATGGCGAAGAAGAAGGCGGCCTTGTCCGCATCGGTGACCAGGGACTTCTGGAGGCTGTTCAGTTTCAGCAGCGCCTGAGGCTGCTTTTTGGCGGTGATGTGGGTCAGGGCGGCGCAGAGTGCCACACGGGAGGCGGGATCTTCTGCAAAGGCATCCTTCAGAATAGGGCCGAAGGATTTCATATGGGAAGCCCAGTTCTTCTGGAACTGGGGATCATTCAGTGCTTTCTGGGCCTTTTTATCGGCAATGGAGGGTTTCTTCATGGTATCAGCTCCTTTGGATAGGATTATAGCAGAGCCGCAGGGATTTGTACAGCCCGGGGATCAGATCTTTGCCTGCTGCAGATAGCTGTAGAACCCGTCTTCCGAGAGAATTCCCCGCTTCAGATCAGAGGGCAGAAGTCCCTGCTCGTCCAGCCGGTAATCCCGGAGCCACTGCCCGTTTTCGTAGTAGTCCAGAAGGACTGACAGATCATCCGGCTCCGGGGAATCTGCCAGAAGCCGGTCGAACCGGGCTTCCATTTCCCGGATCCGGAGAATGGCATCGTTGTATCTTGGCATGACGGCATCTTTTCAAACATTGCAGGCAGCCAGGCAGCTGCGAAGGATGGATATCACTTCGTCGATATCTTCTCTGGTGATCACGTATGGCGGGCGCAGAACGATTTTGCGGTTCTCTCCGGAACCTAAGAGCAGGCCGGATTCCTTTGCCTTCTGCTGCACAGCTTCAAAAAGCGCCTGGGTCTCAAATTCCAGGGAGGCTGCCAGACCCTTGCAGCAAATACGGGTGATCCGGGGATATGCGGTTTGCAGCTCCAGGAGCTTTTCTTCCAGATAGACGCTGACATCCCGGATATGCTCCAGCAGGCCGTTCTCCAGCAGTTCCTCGAAAACCGCACAGCCGGCGGCGTAGGTCAGCTCCGTATCTCCTGCACCGCCGATGAGGGCAGGATGATAGAAGGCTTCCGGCACCTGCTTCATCAGCGCAGCGCCCACATGGAACCCGTTGCCCAATGCCTTTCCCAGCAGGAGCATGTCCGGATCCAGACCTTCCTCTGGGAAGCAGTACATCTCTCCGGCGCGTCCCATGCCACTCTGGATCTCATCCAGAATGAACAGCGCACCCTGCCGGTGGGCCCAGTCCTGCAGCGCCTTCAGCCATCCCTTGGGTGGAACAATGATGCCGGCACCCTGATAGGCTTCCACGATGACGGCGCCGATTTCCCGGGAGGATTCGTACTTCATCTTCTGCTCCAGAAATTTCAGACAGAAGAAGTCACAGCTTTCACAGCTTTTTTCAAAGGGGCAGTGGGCGCAGTCCGGGTATGCACCGTACAGCACACCCGGGGCGGAAGGGGCGTAGCCCTGTTTGCGCCGGGGCATTCCGGACATGGAGGCGCTTAAATAGGTTCTGCCGTGGATGCTGTTCCAGAAGGCCAGAACCTCGTTCCGGCGGGTCAGCTTCAGCGCCATGCGGACGGCCCATTCACTGGCCTCGGAACCGGAGGAGGTCAGATGGACATACTGAAAGCGGTTGCCGGTGGTATCGACCAGATACTGATAAAACTTTGTTTTTTCGGGACTGTCCGCGATTTTGCCCCCAACCAGTCCGTTCAGTTTCTCCGTCATGCGCTGGGTGAAGTGGGCGTTTTTCTGTCCCAGCACGGTGCTGATCTCGTTTAGGTCGTAGTAGGTATTTCCCTCGGCATCATAGAGTTTAATCCCGTTTCCCGCGACGGCAGGAACGGTTCCGGTTTTCATGATCTGCTTCAGAGATGACTGCTGATCCATGGCGATCCCTCACATTCTTGTTTGCTGAACTGATTGTATCATAGATAATCAAAAAAAGACAGGGGCATTTGCCTCTGTCTTTTTTATAGAGAACATTAACGTCTGAGATACTCTGCGGACACCGGGAATTCAAAGTAGGTATCCGGGTAGGGCTCGTCTCTCAGGGTGAAGTGCCACCATTCGCAGTCGTAGGGGATAAAGCCGTTGCGGACCATGGCGTTTTGCAGGGTCATACGGTTTGCGTACTGTTCCTCGGTAACGCCCTTGTAATCCGGGTGGGAGATCTCGCCGAAGAAGTCAAAGGGACTGCCCATGTCGACTTCTCTGCCTGTTTTCATATCAAGCAGTGTCAGGTCGACAGTACTGCCGCGGCTGTGACTGGATTTTGTGGCGATATAGCCCTTGGCAAAAAGTTCGCCCTTTTCCATGCTGGGATAAAAATAGGGCTTCATCCGCTTGTCCTGATCTTCCAGTCCCCACAGGACAAAAGAACGGACCGCACAGGCGGGACGGTAGGTGTCAAATATCTTCAGGCGGTATCCCTGGACAAACAGCTCGTTGCTGACGGCTTTCAGGGCTCTGGCGGCTTCCTTGGTGATCAGTGCGCAGGGCTCCTCATAACCGTCGATCCGTTCGCCGATGAAGTTGTAGGTTGAAAAATAGCGGATTTCCTGGATCACATGCGGCACATAGTCCGACAGAAGAACAAATCCGGAGGGATCCATGGTAACGTCATTTGAATATACTTTTTTCATTTCCGCACCTTCTGACATATGGTTTCTCCCTTTCTCTGGCAAAAGGGAACTCCGATCGTGCCATTTATTATAGCATACGCAGCGGCAAAAAGCCAGAGGCAAATCTGCCTCCGGCCGATCGTTTATGCTGCCGCGTCCAGCATGTTCTCGATGAAGATCCCGTACCCTCTCGTCGGGTCGTTTACCAGAACATGGGTCACCGCGCCCACCAGTTTTCCGTCCTGGATGATCGGACTGCCGCTCATGCCCTGGACGATGCCGCCGGTGATGTTCAGAAGCGACAGATCTGTGACATGGATGAGAAAATTCCTGCCGTCTTTTCGGTCTTCGGGATAGATTTTCAGAATTTCCACAGAATATTCCTGAATACCGCTGCCGGACACTGTGGAGCGGATGGTAGCGGCACCGGTCTGAATCTGCGCATACTCGGCAGTAGGCAGCGGCTCGCCCCGCCAGCCCGTTTTGCTGATGCCGAAGACACCCTGGGGCGTATTTTTCAGCAGGGAACCGCAGATCCCCAGGGCGTCGGCGCTGCCCTTCAGAAGACCGGGGTCACCGCTTCGGCCTTTCCGGACACCTGTGACCTCCGCATGGTATGCATTGCCGGCAGACATCTTCAGAAAACCTCCTCTGGAATCACTGACGCCATGGCCCAGAGTACCGAATTTGCCGGTGGCGGGATCATACCAGGTGAGGGTGCCGATGCCGGTGATGCCCTGTTTTAAATGAATGCCCAGCCGGGGGCCCTGCTCTGTCTGCCGGGGTGTCACATCCAAAGTATGTGTTTTCCCATCCCGGCGCACACAGATGGAGACTTCAGCCCTGGAATCTGCCAGTGCGTTGCGGACATCCTCGGCGCAGGCAACATCCCGGCCGTTGACCTGAAGCAATTCATCGCCGATCTGAAGACCGGCCTCTCTGGCGGCGCCAAGGACATCGTCAAAGGCGGCAACTGTCACAGTTCCGGTTTGCAGCTGCAGGCCGATGATCTGGCCGCCGGGGATCAGAAGCCGGGCAGCTTCCGTACTGACCGGAACGATCCATAAAAAGAAAACCGCCAGCGCAAGGGTGTGTATTTTTCGTTTCATGTTCAGCCCTCCTTTTCTGGTCTGCCCTCTTAATATGACCGAAGAAGCAGAGTGTAACCGCTGAAAATGTCGAAAATTCAGGAACCGAAATCCGGATTTGTCATTTTGTGACTTGCTTTTGAAAGCCCATGATAGTATGATTGTTTGTATTCAATTATTTTTAAAGGAGTACCATCATGAACCGGGATGTGAATTATAATTTTGTTGCCCAGCGGCTGGTTGCCCTGACTGACGGAATCCCCTACGAGACAGCGAATCTTGCCAATGCCTCTGCACTGCTGTGGCAGTATCTGCCGGAGATCAACTGGGTTGGCTTTTACAAGATGACCGACGGCCTGCTGGTGCTGGGGCCCTTCCAGGGAAAGACTGCCTGTGTGAAGATCCAGGTGGGTAGAGGCGTCTGCGGCACTGCCGTGGCGGAGGACAAGGTGCAGCTGGTGTACGATGTCCATGATTTCCCGGGACATATTGCCTGTGACAGTGCCTCCAATTCTGAGATCGTGCTGCCCATCCATGTAAACGGTGACGTCTGGGGCGTTCTGGATATCGACAGCCCCTATGTCGGCCGTTTTACGGAGGAAGATCAGAAAGGTCTTGAGAAAATCGTGTCCATTCTGGAGCGGATCCTGCAGGGTGATTAAGTCACCATTCACCTATTGACACAGTAGGTAAATGATGGTATATTACCCATACGATAAGTAGGTAAATAACTCATTGGAGGAAAAGACTATGCGTGTATATGCTGACAATGCGGCAACCACTGCCATGAGCCGTACGGCCATCGATGCAATGCTGCCCTATTTTGACAATATTTTCGGTAACCCCTCCAGCCTGCACACCGTTGGCCAGGTGGCCAAGGAAGCGCTGGACGCTGCCCGCAAGACTGTGGCGGACTGCCTGGGCTGCGAGCCCCGGGAGATCATCTTCACCTCCGGCGGCAGCGAGGCCGACAACCAGGCCATCATTTCCGCTGCCCGTCTCGGCCAGCGCAAGGGCAAGACGCACATCATCTCCACCGCCTTTGAGCATCATGCTGTGCTGCACACGCTGCAGAAACTGGAAAAGGAAGGCTTTGAAGTCACATATCTGGATGTGAACAATGCCAATCACAATGTCTCCGCCCAGCAGGTGAAGGACGCCATCCGGGAGGATACCTGCCTGGTGACCGTCATGTATGCCAACAATGAGATCGGCTCCGTGCTGCCCATCCCCGAAATCGGCGCCATCTGCAAGGAAGCCGGCGTTCCCTTCCACACCGATGCTGTTCAGGCTGTTGGTCATATCAAGATCAATGTGAAGGAACAGAACATCGATATGCTGAGCCTGTCCGCTCACAAGTTCCACGGCCCCAAGGGCGTGGGCGCTCTGTATGTCCGCAAGGGCTTCCCCCTGGTGAACGTCATTGAAGGCGGCGCCCAGGAGCGGGGCAAGCGCGGCGGCACGGAAAATCTGGCCGGCATCTGCGGCATGGCTGCTGCCATGAAGGAAGCCTGCAACAACATTGATCAGAATATGCCCAGAGTCACTGCCATGCGGGACAAGCTCATCGAAGGCCTGAGCAAGATCCCCCACTGCGCCCTGAACGGCGACCGCGTGAACCGTCTGCCCAACAATGTCAGCTTCTGCTTTGAGGGCATCGAAGGCGAGAGCCTGCTGCTGTATCTGGATGCCCAGGGCATCTGCGCATCTTCCGGTTCTGCCTGCACCTCCGGTTCTCTGGATCCCAGCCATGTGCTGCTGGCCATCGGCCGGGTTCACGATGTGGCCCACGGCTCCCTGCGCCTCTCCCTCAGCGACTACAACACCGATGAAGAAATCGATCACATCCTTGCCTGCGTTCCCCAGGTGGTTCAGCTGCTGCGGAGCATGAGCCCCGTGTGGCGCGACCTGCAGGTTGGCAAGAGAACTTATATTCTGTAATTTAGGAGATTTGAAATATGGCACTGTACAGCGAAAAAGTTATGGATCATCTGATGCACCCCCGGAATGTGGGCATCATTGAAGACGCCGACGGCATCGGCGAAGTGGGCAATGCCAAGTGCGGCGATATCATGAAGATCTATCTGAAGATCGAAAATGACATCATCGTGGACGTGAAGTTCGAAACCTTCGGCTGCGGCTCCGCCATCGCCTCTTCCTCCATGGCCACCGAAATGATCAAGGGCAAGTCCATCAACGATGCCATGAGCCTTACCAATCAGGCGGTCACCGAAGCCCTGGACGGTCTGCCTGCCGTGAAGATCCACTGCTCCGTTCTGGCAGAAGAGGCCATCAAGAACGCCCTGAAGGACTACTATGAAAAGAATGGTATTCCTTACGATCCCAGCCTCTTCCCCGACTGCGAGCACTGCGAATGCTGCCACTAAACGCCTATGATCGTATCGACCAAGGGACGGTATGCTCTGCGGGTGATGGTCCGCTTTGCCCAGCAGGGCGGTGACAGATATATCCCCCTGAAGGAAATTGCGGAAGCAGAGGAGATCTCTCAGAAATATCTGGAGACCATCATGACCACCCTGTCCAAGGCTGGATTTGTGGATGCTGTTCACGGAAAGGGCGGCGGCTACCGTTTGAGCCGCAAGCCTGAGGAATATACCATCGGAAGCATCCTGAAGCTGACGGAGGGTTCTTTGGCGGCGGTGTCCTGCACTGCACAGGGCGCGGCAGCCTGCTCCAGAACGGAATGCTGTCAGGCAAAGCCCATGTGGGACCGTCTGGAAAAACTGATTGATGACTTCTTTGAAGGCATCACCCTGGCAGATCTTTTGAAAGACGGCGGCGTATAAAAAAATAAAACCGGACTGCAAAAGCAGTCCGGTTTTTTGTTACATCTGGAAGATATTGCCCAGCACCACGCCGGTGTCCTTTTCCCGGGGCTTCAGGGCATTGTATACCTGCGCGTACACCACCTGGATGTAATTCCCGAAGAAATAAGCGGCCAGGAACTGTGCAACCAGGAACAGACCGTAGAACAGGAAATAGCTGACATCGGCAGAGAAGGGAAGCTCCACACCCACCATGGGCAGCAGCACATCGCCGTAGCACAGCAGGGAGGAGATAACGGAAATGGCGTACCACCACCAGAGGCTCACATCCAGCTTAAACAGCCGGATACGGCTGCCGCGCATCATATTCCGGCTCTCCTTCATGGCAAAGACGGCACCCTGGCCGGGTTTGTCAATGAGGACATACCGTCCCATCCGGAGGGAATAGTTGATGGGAACGAACAGTACGGTATAGAGAATGCCAAACAGAACAAACAGCGGCAGCATGGCGGCGGTGATCTCACCGGCAAAGACGGGATCCTGCAGCAGTTCTATGATCACATTGGGATCGGCCATCTCCGGCGTTACCATGGATATGGCGGATCTGGAAAGCGGGGTCAGCAGATATACCTGCACAGCGATCCAGAAGGCAGCCAGACCTGCCAGGGTATACAGGCAGCTTTCCAGAATCACATACCGCAGCAGCACCCAGAACCGGTCAAAACCAAGCTTCAGGGTCTGCTCGGAGGCATACTGCTGCCGGGCCACACGGAGCATAGCAGCCATATATCCCAGCTGCAGGCACAGGGTCACGACACTTTGCAGCATGGGAAGAACAGACTGGACAGTGGACAGCACACTGCGAAGACCCATATTGCTCAGGCCACCCAGCTGGGAGATCTGCAGCTTCAGCGCATAGTTGACCACGGTGACCAGCAAGGCCAGCACCGTCACGGCACCCACATAGATCAGCACGATTTTTTTGCTGTTTTCGGCGGCAGCCACCCGTTCATCGGCATTTTTCTTGAGTATTTTAAAACTGGGGATCGTCATGGAGAACCTCCGGGGAAACTGAAAGTAATACTACAGTTATAAACCAAAGCCGGGAAAATAGCAAATGAAATTTTTGTAACGGTGGCAAAGCGGGGGGAAGTATGATACAATAGGGTAAATATAAGTTACCGGGGAGGAAAGAATATGACATTGGGAGAAAAGCTGCTGCATGCCCGGCAGGAAGCAGGTATGAGCCAGCGGCAGCTCTGCGGCGATGTGATCACCCGGAATATGCTGTCGCAAATTGAACACGGAACGGCGAAGCCCTCCATGGAAACCTTGCGGTATCTGGCTGCCAGGCTGGAAAAGCCGGTGAGTTACTTTCTCGAAGAGGATGCGGCGCTGTCTCCCAATCAGGCGCTGATGGAGCAGGCGAGGAGCAGCTGGGAATCCGGCGCATTTGCCGAAAGCTGGCTGGTGCTGAAAGGGTTCCGGCATCCGGATCCGCTGCTGGAATGGGAGTGGAATCATCTGTCTTTACTGTCTGGGATGGCTGCGGCAAAGGCTGCCCTGCAGGAGGGAAAAACGCTCTATGCCCGGCAGCTGCTGGAGGAGGCGGAGCAGTTCCGCCGGAAGAATCCGGAACTGGAGCGGAAGCGGCTGCTGCTTCTGGCAGCTGTTCCGGATGCGGATCTTTCCGGTATCGTGAAGAACCTGCCATCCCTGGATGCGGAACTCCTGCTCCGGGCGGAAGCCGCCCTGTCGGAGGAAAAAACAAACCGGGCAGAAGAATTGCTGGCAGCCGTGGAAGACAAAACCCAGGGCAAGTGGAATCTGCTGATGGGAAAACTTTTTCTGGGGAAAAAGGAGTACCGGCAGGCGGCAGCCCATCTGCAGAAGGCGGAATCCGACTTTGGCGCGGTCTGCGCACCGCTTCTGGAAACCTGCTTCCGGGAACTGGGGGATTATCAGAAAGCCTACGAATATGCCTGTAAGCAGAGATAAATGATCGTTTACCTTAGTGAGACGATGTTACTTTCTTGTCACTGAACAAGAAAGTAACCAAAGAACTCAGCCCAAGGGGGCGCTACGAGCCAATCGCGCCCCCCTTGGGAATCCCCCCGCCGCCATACCGAAGCACTGTGCACATCGATACTGCAAGGAAC
>JAFZGL010000085.1 GCA_017555395.1 Oscillospiraceae bacterium
CGGGTCACTTCCCTGTCCAGCTTCCGGGAGATGCGGCCGTTGATCTTCTGACCGTCAAAGAGAATGTCGCCGCCGGCGGTGGGATGGATGCGGATGATGGCACGGCCGATGGTGGTCTTGCCGGAGCCGGATTCACCAACGAGGCCAAAGGTCTCACCCTTGTAGATATCAAAGGAGACATTGTCAACTGCGGTGAAGGGCTTCCGCTTAGACCCGAACTGAACCGTCAGGTTCTTGATCTCAATCAGCTTTTGTCTTGTATCAGACATTCCGGTTCACCCCTTTCTCCCGGAGCAGGCGGATATTTTCCGGCGGCTCCACCTTGGGGGATCTGGGATCCAGCAGCCAGGTTCTTGCCTTGTGGGTGGCGGTCACATCAAACATAGGCGGCCGCTTCACAAAATCGATCTTCAGGGCTCTGGGATTCCGGGGAGCGAAGGCATCGCCCTTCACTTCCCGGAAGAGATTGGGAGGCGTACCCTGAATGGAGTACAAAGGTTCGTTCTTCACACCCAGCTGGGGCAGGCTGCTGAGCAATGCCCATGTATAAGGATGTCTGGGATCGTAGAACACCTCGTCGCACTTACCCACCTCCACGATATCGCCGGCATACATCACAGCGATCCGGTCAGCCACATTGGCTACCACACCCAGATCGTGGGTGATGTAGATGGTGGTCAGATCGTACTTTTTCTGCATCTGACGGATCAGCTGCAGGATCTGTGCCTGAATGGTTACATCCAGTGCGGTGGTAGGTTCATCGCAGATCAGGATCCGGGGACGGCAGGCCACGGCAATGGCAATGACTACTCTCTGACGCATACCGCCGGAAAATTCATGGGGATACTGCTTGTAGCGGCGTTCGGGATCATCGATGCCAACATCCGTCAGGGCTTCCAGAACTGCCTTGTAAGCCGCTTCAGCCTTCAGTCCCTGATGAAGTTCCACAGCTTCCTGAACCTGTTTTCCGATAGTCTTCAGAGGATTCAGGGAAGTCATGGGGTCCTGGAATACCATGGCAATCTCCTTACCCCGGATGGTCTGCCAATCCCTGTCAGTCTTGTTGACCGTCAGATCCCGGCCGTTGTAGACAATGGAGCCTCCGCTGATAAAGCCGTTGGCATCCAGCAGACCCATGGTGCTCTTGACAAACACGGACTTGCCGGAACCGGACTCACCCACAATAGCAAGGCTCTCGCCCTGATACACATCCAGGGAAACACCCCGCAAAGCATGAAGGATCTGTCCCCGGAGGGTGAACTTGACGTTCAGATCCTGCACGGAGAGGATCACATTGTTTTCAGAATAGTTAATGGGACTCCCCTCCTTACTTCACATGGTTCTTGGGGTCAGCGGCATCGGCAAAAGCGTTGCCGATGATGTAGAAGGAAACTGTGATGACCGCCAGGACAATCACAGGGAAATACAGCTGATAGCGCAGGGGCGCCATGGTCATCAGGCTGCGGCCGGTGTTGATCAGGTTGCCCAGAGAGGGAGTATCCAGGGGCAGACCGATGCCGATGTAGGTGACAAACACCTCATTGCCGATGGCAGAAGGAATAGCAAGTGCCATGCGCATGGTGATAACAGACACCAGATAAGGCAGCAGATTTTTGAAAATAATCCGTCCGGTGGAGACACCCAGACACCGGGAGGCAAGATTGTAGTCCCGGTCACGGATGATGATGATCTGATTGCGGATAAACCGGGCCATGCCCAGCCAGCCTGTCAGGCACAGGGCAAAGATAATGGTGGAAACACCGGGCTTCAGAACATAGGAAATCAGGATCAGCAGCAGGGTCTGGGGAATGTTGTCCAGAACATTGTAAAGTTCCGTGAACAGGAAATCCAGCTTCCGGACATAACCCCACAGCACACCCACCAGAATACCCACAACCGCTTCCACCAGGGCAACAGAGAAACCGATGAACAGAGATGTTCTGGTACCGGACCAGATCCGGGACCAGAGATCCTGGCCGATGGAGTTGGTACCCAGGATGAAACCGTCGGTTCCAGGAGGCACATTGTTCAGGGGAAGCCCCCATTCGTTGGTGTGGATCTCCAGGGGATCCATCTGACCGGGCAGATAGGGCTGCACAAAGGTAAAGGCCAGCACAGTGACCATGAGAATCAGGAAAAACACCGCGGACTTATTCTGGAAGAAGGCACGGAGAGTAGAACCCCAGTAGGAATAGTTGGAGTAGCCACCCCGTTCCGCATTTTCGGGATCAAATTCAGCAAAGCTGAAGAGTTCCTCTTCGCTCATACCGCAGTCCAGTTCGCTTTCCAGATGGGCATTCAGCTTGTCAGCCAGAGTTTCTTCCCTCTGACGGCGGTAAGAAAAACCGTACTTTTTCATCAGCGGGCACCCTCCTTCTTCGCAAAACTGATTCTGGGATCCACGATGCCCATGAGAATATCGCCGAACAGCAGACCAGCAATGGAGATCACCGCATAGATCAGCACCAGTGCCTGCACCAGGGTGTTATCCTGAAGCTTGATGGCCGTGACCAGCAGTCCGCCCATACCGGGAATGGAGTACAGGGATTCCACGTACAGAGAACCCATCAGAGTCAGCAGAATGGAATTGGGAATGTACTGCACAAGAGGCACGAAGGCATTGCGGAACACATGACGGCGGGAAATGGCGCTGTTGGGAACGCCCTTGGCTCTTGCCAGGCGGATGTAATCCTTGTTGCTCTCGTCCACCATGTAACGGCGCAGCCACATGGCATAATAGGCAATATTGCCGATGGAAAGAGAGATCACCGGCAGAATCCAGGTAATGGGATCCTCCATTTCAAAGAGCATCTTTAAACCCAGGTTCTTGCCGAACTGACTCTGAGAACCGGCAAACTGGATCAGAATATGATACACCGCAGCCGGCATTGCCTGAATAAGGACAATAAACACAGTGCCCAGCTTATCACCGATCTTGAACCGGGTACGGGTGGAACGGGCCATGACAATGCCCAGGGTCAGACCCACCGTCAGTGCGATGGCCAGAGAGATGACACCCAGCCGCAGGGAGATGGGGATCTTTTCGGCAATAATTTCATTGATGGAAACGCCGATCCGGTACTTGTTCGAGACACCCAGATCCAGATTCAGCAGCTGTCTGTAGAAATTCATCAGCTGCACAGGCAGCGGATCATTCAGTCCCAGGGTATTCAGTTTTGCCTGAACCTGAATCTCCGTCATCTTGTCAAAATTCTCGAAATAACCCTCGATGGGCATCATGCGCAGCAGCGCAAAGAGAATGGTAATGATGATCAGCATGGTGATTACAGATCGCAGGACTCGTTTAACGATATATTTTGTCATAGAAGCGAGCCTCCGTTTTAAGTCTATTTCAGAGCCGGTACCGCTGTCCTCTCTCCAGAAAAGACACCGGTACAGGTTCCGGAAAAGCACCCAGAGAGAAGCCCCCAAAATGAGGGCTTCTCTCGGTAAAAGTGAATATTATGCGCCCAGCTTGGCCTGCCACTCGGCATAGGCTGCCTGCCATTCGGTCAGGCTCATGGAATCTTCGTACAGATACTGATCCTTGTAACGCAGGGTTGCATTACCGAAGGGAGCATACTGGCCTTCGAAGACATTCAGATTGCTCATCTGATAGTAGCGGGAGCTGGTATGGATGGGCAGTGCAAAACCATGCTCCAGCAGCAGAGCCTCAGCCTTGGCAAATGCCTCGAAGCGCTCATCCATATCGTTGGTGATGGCCTTGGCGGCCTTCACCAGTTCGGTGTACTCGGCAAACAGAGCCTGGGTCTCGGCACCCTTTGCCTTGTAGATGAAATTGTACTTGGAGCCGTCCACAAAGGGATCCGTCCAGGTCTCGGGGTCAGCGTAGTCAGCACCCCAGTTGCACTTCAGCATGGCGTAGTTGCCGGCCCGGCGCTCATTCAGGAAGCCGGTGTCGGGACCTGCCTGGATGATCACATCGATATAATCGGTGCCCAGAACCTTCTCCAGATTCTGCTCCACGATCTGGCTCTCATTTGCCCAGCTGGACGAGGTGGGATTGTACAGGGTCAGAATCTTCACCGGGAAGGTAGCGCCTGCGGCGGTCAGTTCCTTCACAGCTGCTTCCTTGTAGGAAAGGGCAGCTTCTTCGCTGAAGTAATCGTTGGAAGCAAACTTGGCCACATCACCGTAGGTGGTATAGTCAGCAGATGCGGAAGCAAAACCGGCAGGAGTGATGGTATTGCTGACCAGGGAGGCAGGATCCATGGCATCAGAGGCAGACAGGGCTGCCACACGGTTCATGGCTGCGTAAATGGACTTTCGGAAGTTCTCGTTGTTGACAGCCAGATCCCAGTTCTCAGGCTCGTACTCAGCATCAAAGTTGGGATCGAAGTTAAACAGATACCAGTAGGAGTAAGAGGTGGAAGCCCGGGTGGGATGGATGTTGTCAGCATACTGGGGATCTGCCATCATGGCAGTCAGCAGATCGGAGGAAACATCCGCCATATCCACGTCACCGGCCAGATACATGGTGGTGGCAACGGAATTGGCCTCTGCGTTGTACTTGAACTGAACCTCATCGATGTGTACGGCATCGGGTTCCCAATAGGAAGCATTCTTGGTCAGGATCCGCTGGTTCTGGGGCTCATAGGTGGACAGGATGTAGGCGCCGTTGTACAGCAGATACTCATTGGAGGTACCAAACTTGTCGCCAACTTCTGCCATGAATGCGGCATTGGAGGGCATGAAGGGTCCGGTGGAAACCATGGAAACGAAGTAGGGGCAGGACTTGGTCAGGGTGTATTCCAGGGTATAATCATCAACAGCCTTGACGCCGATGCCGTCAACGGTGGCTTCGGCAGCCTCTGCCAGAACCTCTTCCTCACCCTCGTCATTTTTAACCAGCTTCACAGCATTGCCGTTCTCGTCCACACCGTCCACAGCATTGGGCAGAGCCAGCTGATAGGCGGTCCACTCGTTGTACTCGGCAGCACCGGCAACGATACCGGTATACTGAGCCGCACCGGCGGCAGCATTGTTGGCATCGCAGACATAATGGGCGGAGTTGACAAAGTCATGGGCAGTCAGTTCAGCAACTTCCTTGCCGTCCTTGTCGACCCACTTCACACCTTCCCGGAGGTTGAAGGTCCAGACGGTGGCATCCTCATTGGAGGACCATTCCAGAGCCAGAGCAGGCTCGATATTGCCGTAGCTGTCATACTCCACCAGGCAATCCACCACATTAGCGGCGATGGTCATTTCGTTTTCCTGGGTAGTGATCAGGTAATTCAGGGTGGTGACTTCGGAAGCGTAGAGCTTTCTGAAGACCGCATTCTCAGCCACAGCAGGCGCTGCGGGAGCATCGGTGGGTTCTGCGGTCTCGGTATTGCCGCCGCAGGCAGTCATAGCCAGAACCATCACCATTGCCAGCATGAAGCACAGCAGTTTCTTCATGGTGTTCATTCTTACATCATTTCCTTTCAGAAAAGTTTGCATCCGGCCGTATGATACAGCCGTCTATAAATTGGCAAAGGCCAAACTATAGGCAATTATGGAAATATATCCGTTTTCAGAAATATATTACAAAAAATGTAATAATAAACCGTAGAAAATCGGAAAATATAGTTAATATTTTAACATATCGCAGTGGTGTTGTAAAGCAGAAACCAATTGATAATTGCACAAAATTACGATTTAGTTTGATGCAATTTTGGTGAAATAAACCAACAAGGCAAGGCTTTCCGGGAGGTATTTCTCTATCCCGCGGTCCAGAAATCGGAATTCGGACTTATTGGTCCGAGTGTCGAGATTCGGAACATTAAGGTGTTGCCGCCGTCCAGCCGGCGGCAAGCAACACCCCACCGGGGTGTTGCATTCAGTCATTCGAATCGATCCCCCGGAAAAGAAAAAAGCAGAAAGAGCTAATGCTTCGGATATTCGGCTCGAGTGTCGAGATTCGAAACACTATAGAGCCGATGCGGTCCAGCCCGCATCGGGCAAGTGTCCGCCGGACACTTACATTTTAATAATTCGAATCTCTTCCCAGGAAAAGAAAAAGACCAGAACAGCAAATGC
>JAFZGL010000086.1 GCA_017555395.1 Oscillospiraceae bacterium
GATAATTCTGTTAGCACCAACAGTCAGGGAGATGGGGGTGATGGTGCACATGTGAACAACAGGAATACCGACTCTCTCGATTTCCTTAACCATCGTTGCGCCGCAACGAGTGCAGGTACCTCATGTAGAGGTCATGATGCAAGCCTGGACACCAGCTGCCAGCATCTTCTTAGCATACTCTTCAGCGAACTTACGGGAAGAAGCAACAGCGGTACCGTTACCGACAGTGGAGTAGAAGTAACGATGCAGCTTGCCAATCTTGCCCTCGCGCTCCATCTGACGCAGAACGTCGACGGGCAGGACGCGGTTGGAATCCTCGTTAGCGTAGACAGGGTCGTAGCCGCCGTGTGCGGTTTCCCAGCCATCAGCGGTCAGGGAGTCCCAGCCCTCGATGTCGTACTCACCGTAGTGGGAAGCGTTGGAAGCCTCAATACGGTCGGGGTTGCCCTTGGGAACGGTACCACCGGAGGTAGCCAGACCCAGAACGACCTTGGACATGTCGGGGATAGCCTTGCCGGGCTCGACGCGGTCGAAGTCGGGCATGGGGAACTCAGTAACGAAGGGCTTGCCATTGATCTTGTTCAGCAGCATCTTAACTGCACGCTTAGCACCGCGCTCCTTCTCGAAGAAGTTAACACGGACACCGTTGGGCATGTAGTTGTCTTCGCAGGAAGCGCCCAGCTTCTCACCCTTCATCAGCTTCAGGCCCAGAGCAGCCATCATGGGAGCGCCCTTACGCATACCTGCAGCGGAGTTAGCGGTGGGAACGATCAGGATCTTGTCCTTGTAGTCAGCACCGGGGTTCTCAACGTACATACCGGTCAGAACAGGGATACCAACCTGCTGCTTGACTTCCAGAGCGATGTTGGAGCAAGCGTAGCCGTAACGACCAGCGTTGAAAGCGGGACCAGCGATGAACAGGTCAGGCTTGATCTCCTTAACCCAGTTAACGACGGTTTCCTTAGCTTCCTTCTCATGCTCAGCGAAGAAGGAGTCACCACAGACGATGGTGTGGGTGATAACAGCCTCGCCCTTCCATGCGGTTTCGAAAGCCAGACCGGGACCGATCTTGCCTTCACGCAGCTCGGCGGGGATGTGAGCCATTTCTTCGCCGCCGACGTTGGCGAAGAACTGGTTAATATAGTGTACTACACGAAAAGCCATTTTGTCAATCTTCTCCTTTCACGAAATTAGCGGGCAGACATGCAGTTGAAGCCCATTTCGTTGGTAGCACCGGTGATGATCTGCAGCTCAGCCTCGATGGAGCCATCGGGACGCAGGGAGCCAGCGTGACCGCCGGAGCAGTAGTCAACGTAATCCAGCATGCCGATAACCTTGTCCATGGGAGGCAGAACGACTTCCATGTTAGCGTTACCAGCGGTGACAACAGCGTCAGCCAGAGGATCGGAGTCAGCCAGGGACTGGGACTTGCCGTCGCAGCCAGCGTACTCGTCGGTGATCAGAACAGTCTTGATGCCCTGCTTCTCCTGCTTGGTGCAGTTCATGATCAGGTCAGCGTCGGGGTTGCCGAAGCCTTCCTCGGAGATGATAACTGCATCCAGATCCAGCAGCTTAGCCAGCTTAGCAGCCCAGTCGGAGCCACGCTGCTTGTCAGCCAGGTAGACGTTCTCGTTGGTGATGATGTTGCAGACGTAGTTCAGAGACTTGCCGTGCTCTTCGAACAGTTCAGCAACAACGGGGTTGTTCAGGTGATGGTAGGTGGTGTTCTTGTCGGTTGCGGAAACGCAGTTACCGGACAGGATAGCACCGTCCATGGTCTCGGTGGGGTTGATCAGGGTAGCAACAATGCGCTTTGCGTCGACGCCGTAAACATAGGTGTCGTGCAGCAGGCCCTGGGTCTGCAGCATGTGGACATAGCCAACGCGGGGCAGCTCGGGGAACAGCTTAGCGCCTTCCATGATGCCGTAGGTCTCGAAGGACTTGACCTCATCGGGCTCGACGTCCTTGCCCAGTGCGCCAACGAAGGTAGCTGCACGCAGGCCAGCGAAACGGACAGCGCGCTCGTAGTCGTGCTGCTTGGTACCCTCAACAGGCTCTGCGACCATAACCAGGTTCAGAGTCTTGGAGAAGGGGGTGTACTTTGCGCCTTCACCGGACATATCAATGATACCTTCCTGGAAGCCGACGATCTTACCAGCGGTAACGATAGCAGCACCCTTCAGAACGTGGGTACGGCCGGAACCGACAGTGTCGACCTTAGCGATGACACCGGGGAAAATGCCGCCGGGGCCCTCGACCTTAACGCGGGGCTCGATGACGTCCTTAACAGGGGTGATACGGACGCTCTCGCCGGGCTTGGCGATGTCGAAGTTGATGGACTTGATGTAGGACTTAACATCATCGTTGTCGTAGACGAAAGCCTTTACATCTTCGGGATTGACGTACAGAATGCCGTCCTTAACGGCACATTCGTTTGAAAACTGAACATCATTGATCTTGATGAAACCGAGTTCTAATTTCAAAGCGAATCCTCCTCCTTTTTTACTTTTACTTGATTAGTAGCTGTTGATATTTGCTTTACTAAGACCTGCGATTGCGTCGAAATCCAGCGCGCCGCAAAGCAGGGTATAGTCGATTAACTGGAAGTCCTTGATGTGGTAATCAGAGTACGTTACATTGCGAGGCTTGAACTTGTCGCAGGTGATGATCGCATTCATCATCAGATTACAATGTTCAATCTCGACGGCCTTCATATCAGTGCCGACCACAATGGACTTGAACATGGTCTCGTTGGGCTTGACGCTGCCGGCCAAAGGATGGGTGAGCAGTTCATAGCCGCTGTAAACCAAATCTCTCACCTTCACCAGAATATCCCGGTAGCCGATGCCTTCGTAGTACTCAATGGTGTAGTACTCGCTCAGCACAGTTACGACCAGAGGATTATTGGTGATGATACGAATTCGATGAGGTGATTTCATTTTGTTTCCTCCCGCTGTCCGGGGTAAAATAAAAACAGGGTCGGACAGTATGAACAGTTTCTCATATTGCCTCGCCCTGTTATCTAACCTGAGAGATTCCTCCGTTTCCGGAGTTGCTCCTTCGGTGCTTTCGCTTTCCAGAGTTGTGTCAGGTCACAGTCCGTTTGCCTGAAATCTTCGCATCGCGGCGGCAAGCTGCGCTGCTTATTCCTTCGGCTCTGCCTTTCGCAGATCTCCTGTGTCCGTCATCCACACCGTATGAACTTGAAGGTTTAGGGCTTGTCGCAACCCTCGTGATTATTAAACTCTATTTCCTCAAAAAAATCAAGTGCAACATTTTTATCATCGTTTTGCTCTATTGAAAATCAGCCCATTTTTCGGCGTTTTTTCGTAACTTTTACGTTATAATAGTCGCAGTTTTATTCGGTATCTTAGTACTTTTTTGTATTTTTCTTTCTATTTTCACCAATTCGCCTTTGATTTATCCAGAAAACTTATAAGTAAATTTCTACATTTTAACCAACGTGTTTTAGATAAACCGTGTTTTTGAAATGGTACAAAACGAAAAAATCGCCCCGAAAACCGGAGTTTTCGGGGCAAATTTGGCGGGAATATGTGGGAATCGAACCCACCCGGGAGGTTCCTAGCCCCCCTCACCGGTTTTGAAGACCGGGGGGCACACCAGCACCCAGCTACTCCCATGGGCACTCATTGTAACATGGGTTTCCCCAAAATGCAAGCATTATTTTATAAATTATCGAAAAAACCGATTATTCCCGGAAACCCACCAGATAGCGGAAATCTCCGTCCTTTTTGGTGATGCGGTTCTTGTCGTAATACTCCAGAACTGCCAGAGTATATTTCCGGGAAGAGTTGGTCAGGTCTCTCAGCTCAGCCAGGGTAATGGTTTCGTGATCCTCAAAATGTTTCTTGACCACATCGCAGACACCGGCATAAACATCCTTATACCAGCAGATCTGGGGGGTCAGCATCACCAGGTCGCCGCCGGTGACCAGAGATTCCAGCACCTGCTTGGCATCCGTCTTCTCATTCTGGGGGAATTGAGCCATTACATCGTCAGTGGCAGGGCTTTCCAGACCTGCGTTCTTATAGGTCTGCAGCAGCTTCTGCTTGATGTTGTTCTGACGCTTGGTGAACTTGATTTCAAAATCAGCCAGAGCGTACCGCTCAGAGACCCGGCGCAGCTTGCCTTCCTGGCGCAGCGCTCTCAGCAACGCGTCTGCCGTGGTCTGGTCCAGGTTCTTGAAGCACTTCTGACGGACTTCCGCTTCCTTCATGCCGGCATGGAGAGGATTGACCTTGTGGTATCCGGCCAGGATCTCCCGGCAGGCATCCCAGGTTCTGTCCATCACAGCGGCAGATGCATAGCGGCCTTCCAGAGGCTCCACTGCCCTGCCCCGGGCGCACAGTTCCTGAACCGCCTTGGCCACGTCTTCCTCATCCAGGCGAAGCTTTGCTGCCAGCTTGGCAACATCAGGCAGCTCGGTACCGAATTCTGTCAGCACCTGGATCACGCGATCGCCGCCGGAGCCGCTCTCCTTGATTTTCAGAGCCTCCAGAACAGGTTCCTGGAACCGCTTGTGCCGCGCAGGAGAATCATCCAGGATCACACCGCCACCGATGGTCTCCAGAGGAGAATAGAACCGGATGACAAACCGGTCGCCGGCCTTGGTGGAAATCGGCTCTGCCAAACGCAGCTGTGCGTAGCAGCTCTCTCCGGG
Source organism: Oscillospiraceae bacterium (assembly GCA_017555395.1). GTDB lineage: Bacteria > Bacillota > Clostridia > Oscillospirales > Oscillospiraceae > Faecousia. The sequence continues at coordinate 4,682 of JAFZGL010000086.1, forward strand.
GTTCAGTGCATCCCGGTCCAGCAGAACAACCTTCGCCAGCTGCACCTGAGACGTGTGGTACAGATGAACCTGACTGTCGTTCTGAATGATACGCTTGGAGCCTCTCAGATTCTGCAGACGGACATCCAGCATCCGGGAAGTCCGGACAGAGCCGGGCTTTGCAACAGCATCGCCGCGCTTGATATCAGTCTTCTTCAGGCCTGCCAGATTGACCGCCACACGCTGTCCGGCATAGGCGGTATCCACGTCCTTGCCGTGAACCTGCAGGTTACGGATACGGGTTTCCGCACCGCCGGGAATCAATTCTGCCAGGTCACCCTCATGCATGGAACCTTCAATCAGGGTGCCGGTAACGACTGTGCCGAAACCGTCCACAGAGAACACGCGGTCAACAGGCAGACGGAAGGGCACGCGCATATTCTTGATGGCGGCACGCTGGACCATACCATGGAGCGCTTCCTTCAGTTCAGGAATTCCCTGGCCGGTATAGGCAGAAACCGCATAGACAGGCTTGCCCTCCAGGAATGTACCCTCCAGACGCTCCACGATCTCTTCCTGCATCATTTCCAGCCACTCGGGATCCACCACGTCACTCTTGGTGATAACCAGGCAGCCATCCTTGATGCCCAGCAGCGTCAGGATGTCCAGATGCTCCAGTGTCTGGGGCATAAAACCGTCATCGGCTGCCACAATCAGCATAGCCAGGTCGATACCGCCGGCACCGGCCAGCATGTTCTTGATAAACTTTTCGTGACCGGGCACGTCAACGATACCTGCCTGCGTTCCGTCAGGCCAGTCCAGATGGGCAAAACCCAGTTCGATAGTAATGCCGCGCTTCTTTTCCTCCTGCAGGCGATCGGTTTCGATGCCTGTCAGGGCTTTGATCAGCAAAGTCTTGCCGTGGTCGACATGGCCTGCTGTACCGATAATCACATGATTCATTTCTCAGCCTCCGCTACTGCCTTGACGATGGCGTCAAAGTCATTCTCCCGCAGGGTGCGCACATCCAGCAGGAACCGGTCATGGTTGATTCGGCCCACGATCGCAGGGCTGCCCAGACGCAGGTTGATTTCCAGCTGATCCAGATTGACACCGGCAGGCTGCACCGCAACAGCGAAGGACTTCAGCATCTGGGTGGGAACACTGCCGCCGCCCACCTGACCTTCGGTGGCCACAACCTCTGCTGCAATACCTGCTTTCAGCATCAGCTGGCACAGCTGATCTGCCTTGCCCTGCAGATAAGCAGGGGTGGCGCTCAGCATAGCAATGGTGGGAATCTCGGAAGACAGGCCTGCATCATAGCTGCGCAGGGTGGCTTCCAGAGCCGCCAGAGTCATCTTGTCAACACGCATGGCGCGGGTCAGAGGATGCTTTTTCAGCTTGTCCACAATGGCCTTCTTGCCGACGATAATACCGGCCTGGGGGCCGCCCAGCAGCTTGTCACCGGAGAAGCTGACAACATCGACACCCGCCCGGACAGAGTCCTGTACAGTGGGTTCACCCAGGATTCCAAACTGCTGCAGATCCACCAGGCAGCCGCTGCCCAGATCTTCAATAACAGGCAGGCCACGGCTGTGACCCAGTTCCACCAGTTCGGGCAGAGTGGGAGTCTCAGAGAAACCGACGATGCGGTAGTTACTGGTATGCACCTTCATCAGAGCACGGGTCTTTTCGTTGATGGCGCGGTCATAGTCCCACAGATGGGTCTTGTTGGTGGTACCCACTTCCTTCAGTTCGGCACCGCAGGCCTCCATGATATCAGGAACCCGGAAAGAACCGCCGATCTCCACCAGTTCACCGCGTGAGGTGATGACCTGGCCGCCCTGTGCCATATCGGACAGGATCAGCAGCACAGCCGCTGCGTTATTATTGACAACCAGAGCGCTCTCTGCGCCCGTCAGACGGCACAGCAGCTCCTCCACATGGCTGTAGCGGGTACCGCGGCGTCCTGCCTGCAGATTGTATTCCAGCGTGGAATAAGACTGAGCAACTTCACAGGCAGCGGATGCAGCCCGTTCGGAAATGCAGGCTCTGCCCAGATTGGTATGCAGAATAATGCCGGTGGCATTGATCACTTTCTTCAGAGAATACTCTGCCTTCTTATTGGCTGTGCCAACCACCAGGCCGCACAGATCCTCCAGCGCAGGCATTTCTTCAATGCTTCCGTTGAGAATGCCGGCACGCAGATCGTCCAGAATCTGGCGCACAGCCTCTGTCACCTTCTGTACAGGGACAGCTGTGCACAGCTGCTGCAGCTGAGGCTGCTTCATCAATTCATCAACTTTGGGGATCTGACGCAAAAGCTTCTGGTTCATATTCCAAGTCCTCCTAGGTTCTTTCCATAATCTTACTCGTGTATCATAATCTATTTTTTCCAAATTGTAAACCGATTTTGCAAAAAATTACTGCCCGGAGAAACAACTTCTCCGGGCAGCAGATCAATTATTGTTATCCATCAGCTGGACATACTGGTCCTTGCCAATGACTTCGTATACACCCTCTACATCCGCATCCATTGCCTCAAGCAGTGGTCCGTCTGCCTGATAACGAACGCAGGTACCGCAGGAAGAACTGAGCTTTCTGGGAACGGGCATCATGCCAGCCTTGGCCCCCTTGCCGTTTAAATTACGGCAAGTCATCAGCGCTGCAAGATGGGTATGGAATGTAGCGATGTATTCTCTCATTTCTTCATTACCAGCTTGAAGTCAGGGCCGCACTTGACCACTTCGGTCTTGTAGCCCAGACCGGTAACAAAACGGGTGACATTGTCCAGAGCACCGGGCTCATCGAACAGCACTTCCAGAGTATCGGGATTCTTCTTCTCGATCTCCTTACGGACAGTGACCAGGGGCATGGGGCACAGCAGTCCTCTTACGTCAACCATAATGTACCTCCTTAGTCTTCCTGCTTCTGAATGTTCATTGCGCTGATGACAGCGAAGACAATGAAGCCAATGATGATGGCAACGCGACCCTTGGGGCCAACACCGCCGGCAGCATCAGCAGATGCAGCAGCACCGGCCAGGCCGAAGTTGTGGGAGAATGCAGCACCGACGATCATGCCCAGAACAGCAACAGCAGAGTCGCCATTGCCAGCGCCGGCCAGGATCAGCTGACGCAGGGGGCAGCCGCCCAGCAGCACGGAGCCCCAGCCAACCAGAGCCATGCCCAGGAAGCTCCAGACATGGTCAGAGTGAGCAACAGGCTGACCTGCAAAGCCCAGCTTGAACTTGCCCAGAACGATGTTGCCGATCAGAGCGATAGCAAAGACAGCAACAAAGCCGAACAGCAGACGGAAGTCCTTGAACATAATGCCGTCACGGATACCGCCGGCCATGCACAGACGGGTCTTGTAAGCAGCGGCGCCGACAACAACAGCGATCAGCAGAGCAACCAGAGCGGGAGCACGCATGGAGCCGGGGCCTTTTTCGGAGAATGCGAACAGAGCAGGAACTGCCAGAGACAGAATGAACAGGCCAGTCAGAACAACCAGCAGGACAGAGCCTTCAGCCTTGCCCACGTCATAAGCACGCTTCAGGGAGAAGCCCTTGTTCAGGCAGACAACACCGACGGCGATACCGGCAGCGAAGCCGAACAGAGCAATCAGAGCATTCAGGTCGCCGCCGGCCAGACGCAGCATCATACGCAGGGGGCAGCCCAGGAATGCCAGGGCGCCGATCATAACGAAAGCGCCCAGAACAAAGCGGGTAGCAGGAGAGGAACCGGCCTTGGCGCGGTACTCCTTGGAAGCAACGGACATGATGAATGCGCCCAGAACCAGACCCACGATTTCGGGACGGAAGTACTGAACGACAGCAGCGCTGTGCATCTTGGTAGCACCGGCGATATCACGCAGGAAGCAGGCGATGCAGAAACCCATGTTTGCGGGGTTACCCAGAGCAGTCAGAACGACAGCAGCCAGGCCAACCAGACCGCCGGCCAGAACGATAGGCCAATTGATCTTTTTCATAGAAAACCCTCATTTCTATTTTTTTACCTCAATTGAGGCTCACTTTATTATAGAAGGTTTTCCCATAAAAAACCAATTCTTGTTTATGATGGTAGCTGCATTTTTTATTTACGAAAACGATTAAACTTTCTCACTCTGAGACATGACATAGTCTACAAATTTTTTCTCCACACTGGTCAGGGTGATATCCTTCCGCCAGGCAAGGTAAATGCTGCGGAACAGACCTCCGGAATCCAGATCAAAAGAAAGAAGCTTGCCGGATTCCAGTTCCTCCCGGACGGTCAGTTCCGATACAACAGATACACCCATACCGCGGCTGACGCTGGACTTGATGGCTTCGGTATTATCGATCTGCGCCACCAGATTCAAAGACCGGACAGGAACACCCAGACGAAGCAAATAGGCCTCCATCGCCTTCCGGGTACCGGAACTGACTTCCCGGAGAATAATGGGCTCCTGCAGCAGCATACGGCCGCTGGTACCGCTGTATTTCAGTTTCCGGTAACGGTCCGTATTGGGGGTGATCAGCACCAGGCGGTCACCGGTCACCACATGATAGTTATAATTTTCCCGGTCATTGGCCGCACCCACAAAGCCGATGCGCACATCACCCTGTTTCAGCAGCTGATGGATCCGTTCAGAGTCACCCCGCTGCAGCATATAGCGGCTGTCGGGATTTTTGCTCAGGAAGCCGGACATCAGTTCCGGCACCAGATACTGGGAGGGCACAGAAGAAGCACCCACCGACAGCTGACACTGTTCAATGGTGCTGCCCAGACTCTGCAGGCTCTGACAGCGGTTCAGGATCTCCTTGGCCATATCATAGGCCTGCTTGCCTTCAATGGTCAGCTGCACCCTCCGGCGGGAGCCGCGCTGGATCAGCCGGACACCCATTACCTGCTCCATGGCATTAATATGAGCGCTGACCGTGGACTGGGTCAGGTACAGTGCTTCCGCCGCCTTTGTAAAACTGGAAAATTCTGCCGTGGTCACAAAGGCCTCCAGCTGTTTCAGATTGATCTCCAACATTCTATTTATTACTCCTTTTTCCGTGACAAAACAGGATATTTATGATATACTCCACTGAAAGGAGGGATTTCTATGCGAACGATTTATCTGGACAATGCCGCCACCTCTTACCCCAAGCCGGATGGTGTCAGCAGCCGCATGAAAGAATATATGGACACCGTAGGTGCCACCATCAACCGCAGTGTTTACGGCGCCGCGCAGGATGCCGGTCTGACCACACTGCTCCTGCGGGAAGCAGTCGGAAGATTTTTCCACTTCCCGGAACCCCCTACCCATGTGATCCTGACCCCCGGTGCCACTGCCGGACTGAATATGGTCATCAAAGGACTGTTAAAACCCGGTGACCACTGCATCGTCAGTTCCATGGAGCACAATGCCGTCATGAGACCTCTGCTGCAGCTGAACGGTGTGGAATTCGACCGGATTCCCGGCAACCGGGAAGGTCTCATCAACCCCGCCGACGTAGAAACCCTGATCCGCCCCAACACCAGACTGGTCATCATGGCCCATGGCAGTAATGTCTGCGGCGCTGTGCAGGACGCCCCCGCTGTGGGCGAAATCTGCAGAAAGCACGGCATTCCCTTTGTTCTGGATGTGGCTCAGACCGCGGGACACATTGACATTGACTTTGAAAACTGGGGACTTTCCGCCCTGGTTGCTCCCGGCCATAAAGGTCTTCTGGGTCCCTCCGGCATCGGTGTTCTGCTGCTGCGCGACAGCTTCGCCAAACTGCTGGATCCCCTGATCGCCGGCGGCACCGGCAGCGCTTCCGATTCTGAATATCTGCCGGATTATCTGCCCGACCGGTTTGAATCCGGCACGCCCAATCTGCCCGGCATCTACGGACTGGCTGCCTCCATGGAATTCCTCATGGCCGAGGGTCTGGAAAAGCTCCACGCCCACGAGATGCAGCTGTGCAAGCGTTTTATGGATGGCCTTAAAGGCATTCCCGGTGTGAATATTTGCGGTCCTCAGGGACTGGAAAACCGGGTCGGCGTCATCTCTCTGGACTTCATCGGACAGGACAATGCAGAAGTTGCCTACCAGCTGGAAACTGAATTCGGCATCCTCACCCGCTGCGGTCTGCACTGTGCCCCCTCTGCCCACAAGACTCTGGACACTTTCCCCCGGGGAACTGTCCGGTTCTCTCTGGGATTTGCTTCTACAGAGGCAGATGTGGACGGTGCACTGGAAGCAATTCGCTCCGTTTGTGCCCAGTAATATTATCGTTTTTAACGATAACACAACCCTTTCTATCTGTCAAGTTCGATATTTCACGATTTTTTATCCTTTTATTCCAAAAAATGATAAGAACCCGATCCCAGAAAATGGGATCGGGTTTCTGTTTTTATAGGCCCAGATCATCCTGCCAGATCCGGATGTACTGTTTTGCCTGAGAGGCAGTATTACCTTCCGCTGCCAGACGAAGTACCGGCTCTGTTCCGGAAAACCGGCAAATCACCCAGCTGCCGTCCGCAAAATAGACCTTGCAGCCGTCGCTGTAATCCACCCGCTCCACAGGCTCCCGGAAGTCAGGCAGTCTTTTCTGTATAAAGACCCGCTCCTGCAAAGTTTTCTTTTTGCTGTCTGTCATGGTGATGGCGATCTCATCATAATGCAGCTCACCGTAACGTTCCACGATTTCCCGGTAAAGCTGTGAGATGGTCTTTCCGGTAACCGCCCGCATCTCCACCAACAGCGCTGCCGCATAGATGCCGTCCTTGCCCTGGATATGACCTTTCACCGCCAGACCGCCGGAGGATTCGCCGCCGATAATGGCACCTGTTTCCGCCATCTTTGCGGAGATGTACTTAAATCCCACCGGCACTTCGTGGCATTCCTGGTCAAAATCCATGGCCACCCGATCCATCAGATGGGTGGTAGAGTTATTCCGGACACAGGGTCCCAGCCAGCCCCGGTACTGCAGGAAGTAATAGTACAGCAGCACCAGAATGGTATTGGCATGAAGATAATTGCCGAATTCATCGATGACACCCAGCCGGTCCGCGTCTCCGTCGGTGGCAATGCCCAGATCACACCGGTTCTCCACCACATAGTTGCTCAGCAGACGCAAGGCTTCCGCACTGGGGGCCGGCATCCGTCCGCCGAAGAGGGTATCATGCTGTTCATGGATCACATCCACATCGCAGCGGCAGGTCAGCAGAATGGTACGCAGACTGCTCTGGCTGACACCGTACATGGGATCGATGGCCACCCGCAGGGAAGTCTTTTTGATCTTCTCCACATCGATGATCTTCAGAATGCTGTCAATATAGTCATTGAAGGGGTAATTCTCCCGGACAATTCCCAGAGCAACCGCCTGATCATAGTCCATGCTTTTCACATCGGCCGCCGTGATTTGCGCGATTTGTTCTTCGATCTTCTGCGTAACATTTTTCTCCGCGTCCCGGCCGCCTTCTGTGAACACCTTAATGCCATTATATATGGCAGGATTATGGCTGGCTGTGATGGCCATGCCGTAAGGGGTGCCCCGGCGTTTGACTGTATACATAATCAGCGGCGTAGGTGAGGAACGCCCCACCATAAACACAGGAAAACCGTTTCCCGCCAGTACTTCCGCTGTCCAATGCGCGGATTCCTTGGACAGGAATCGGCGGTCATAGCCGATGACGATCTCTTTTCCGATATGTCCTTCCTGTTCCATCAGACGGCACAGTCCCTGGGCAACGAGGCGGATGTTCTCCTTGGTGAATCCATCCGCAATGACAGCCCGCCAGCCACCGGTTCCGAATCTGATCATACGCTCCCCTTCTTTCTCTTTTAAAAAAGCGCCTCTGAGCATGGATTGTCAGAGGCGCTTTGCAGTGCTTGGGTTATTAAAAATATTGTAGCGGTTTATCAGGATTTTTGCAAGAATGATTTCCTACTTTTCCGCCACATCCACACCGGCATCCCGAAGATTCTTCCGCAGATATTTCACATCATTGTAAAATACCGCACCGGGAATGCCGCAGTAAAAGGCGCCTTCGATGTTGGCAGGCACATCATCAATGAAGAAGCATTCCTCCGCCCGAAGGCCAAACCGCTCCAGAATCAGACGATAGATTTCCGGCTGAGGCTTGATGACACCTTCATCCGCAGAAATCAAAGTGCCGTCAAAGAATCGGCTGGCTTCAATCCGTGGCCAGTATTCATGCTGACGCAGGCTGGCATTGGAGAGAAGATAAATGCCATATCCGTTTTCCTTCAGTTCTCTGATGAGTTCGTACATACCGGGAATCGGAAGGATGGGCCGGTCCCACATGGCAATCAGCTTTTCCGCCGCCTCATGGAGCCGCTCCGGAAGCCGCTTACAGCAGCTTGCCACCGCATCGGCTTCCACCATAGAGCCCCGGTCCATGCGGACCCACTCCACGGACAGAAAGACCTCCCGCATCAGAAGCTTCTTATCCTCTTCCGCCACACCCAAACGGTCCATGAACAGATTCCGGTCAAAATAGATCAGAACGTTGCCCATATCGAAGAGAATATTGCGGATCATACGATCTTCACCTTACCCTTTGTAGCACGGAACACCACCAGCAGAGAGATAATGGTGGTAACCGTCAGAATGGTGGCCAGTGCGCTGGCAGGACCGTCGTTCATGTGGGTAACTTCCTGGTAGATGGCAATGGCGATGGTGGAAGTCTTGCCGGAATACAGCATGATGGAGCTGCTGAGCTCATTGATACAGGTGATCCAGCTGAGCACCGCGCCGGACATAACACCGGGCAGCATCATACGGGCAGTCACCGTAAAGAACGTCTTCAATGGAGATACGCCCAGATTGATGGACGCTTCCTCCACAAAGGGGTCCATCTGGTACAGGAAGGCCGTTCCGGACCGGACGGTATAGGGTAATTTCCGGATCACATAGGAGATGATCATGATGGCAGAGGTGCCGACCAGGACCATAGGCTTGCGGTTGAAGGCAATGATTAGACCGATACCCAGAACAGAGCCGGGAATAACATAGGGGAACATGATCAGAGTATCAATGATGGTAGCAACCTTGCCCTTCTTGCGCACCAGCACATAGGACACCAGAATGCCCACAAAGATGATGAACACAATGGCGATCAGAGAGAATACATAGGTGTTGCGGATATTGGTTGCCAGTTTCTTGCTGATGAACTCGTAGTTCTTGAAGTTGATGCCCTTGACCATGCCGGAGAAGCTGCGCTCCACAAAGGACTGACAAACCACCACAATCTGGGGCAGGAAAGCCAGGAATACAACAATGTAGATCGGCAGAGAAACTGCAAACCGCTTCCAACCGTGAAGCTTGGTCTCCTGAGGGGGACGCAGACTGCTCATCATGTAGTTGCGCTTGTCGATGACCAGCTTCTGGAACATGAGAACCAGCAGCGAGCAGGACACGATGATGACAGACAGTGCCGAGGCCATATAGGGGTTCGTAGCACTTTCGGACATATACTCATTATACACCAGAACCGGCAGAACCACATAACCTTCGCCCATCAGCATGGGGGTACCGAAATCAGCCAGACAGGTCATGAACACCATGACGCAGCCGGCCAGAATGGAGGGCAGAACAACGGGCAGGGTCACCGTCCAGATGCGCTTGAGCTTGTTCATGCCCAGATTCTCAGCTGCCTCTTCCAGAGATGCGTCAATGGAATTCATAGCGCCGGAGGTATACAGGTAGATATAGGGGAACAGATGCAGGGTAAACACGAAGATGATGCCGCCCTTGCCGTAAATGGTGGGTGCAGGCAGACCCAGTGCGGTGATCAGCTTGGTCACGATACCCTGACGGCCTGCCAGAATGATCCAGGAATAGGCTCCGATAAAGGGCGGGCTCATCAGGGACATAATGATCAGGATATGTACCAGAGTCTTGCCAGGCACATTATACCGGGTCAGAACATAGGCGATGGGCACACCGATCAGCAGAGAGGTCAGCACCGTGGTGGAGCAGACAACAATGGACCGGATCAGCGGCCGGTAATAATACTCCTTGGTAAAGAACCGGACAAAGTTATACAGCGTCACACCTTCAACCTTGTCAGAGAAAATACTCTTGGTGATGATGGTGTAGAAGGGATAGACGATAAACAGGCACATGGAGGCAACGACCATGAATCTGACAAAGAACCAGAAGTCCGGCCTCCACTTTTGACCGAGTCTGGGTTTCACTTGGACAGCACCTCCCCGGTTTCAGCAATGTAGAGGCTGATGCGGTTGGGGTCAAAGCTCAGGAACACCTGCTCGCCATCCTCATGAACAGAAGCGGTATCCTTGGTGTACTCGTTGACGATCAGGCTCTGGCCGTTGTTCAGCAGAACCTCATATTCAATGAAGTCACCCAGGAAGGTGGAGAACAGGATCTTGCCAGGCATACCGGTCTGGCTGAAGAACAGCTGCTCGGGGCGGGCAGAGAGCTTGCCCTTGCCCTTAAACTCCTTCTGCACAGGGATCTCGATGGTCAGCTCACCTTCAATGGTGACCTTGCCGCCGTCCACATCACAGTCCATAAAGTTGCTGACGCCGATAAAGCCCGCAACAAAGGGGTTCTGGGGTTTGGCGTAAATTTCATTGGGGGTGCCGATCTGCATGATGTTGCCATCCTTCATAACCGCGATCCGGTCAGAGATGGCCAGAGCTTCTTCCTGGTCATGGGTAACATAGATGGTGGTGATGCCCAGACGGCGCTGCAGCTTCTTGATGACGGTACGCATCTGGACTCTCAGCTTGGCATCCAGATTAGAAAGAGGTTCGTCCATCAGCAGAACACTGGGCTCAATGACGAAAGCACGGGCCAGCGCAACGCGCTGCTGCTGACCGCCAGACAGCTCATTGGGCTTCCGGTCTGCCAGATGCTCGATCTGAACCAGCTTCAGAGCTTCGGCAACACGCTCCTCTGTTTCCTTCTTGCCTACCTTGCGGGCCTTCAGACCATAAGCAACATTCTCCTTCACCGTCAGGTGGGGGAAGATGGCATAGTTCTGGAACACCATACCGATATCGCGCTTGTGAGCGGGGACATCATTGATTCGCTTTTCGCCGAAATAGAAATCACCGGCTTCGATGGAGTTAAAGCCTGCAATCATGCGAAGCAGAGTGGTCTTGCCGCAGCCGGAAGGGCCCAGCAGGGTGAAGAATTCACCCTCCTTGATATTCAGGGAAACACCGTTCAGGGCCGTAAAGTCGCCGTAGCGCTTCACCGCGTCCTTGATAATGACCTCATTGCTCATAAGTTATTCTCTCCTTATGTATAATCTCTTAAAGCTCAAGAAAGCTGCCGGAAGCAGTTTTCTTCAATTTTAAGAAGAGGGAGTCCCAATGCAGGACTCCCTCTTGGGTTATTGGAATATTAGCCGACAGTCAGATCATTCCACTTGTCGATGATGTTGGTCTTCTCAACAGCAGCGTAAGCGAAGTCGTAGTCGCCCAGGTCCAGAGTGGACAGTTCGCACAGGCCCTCGGGAGCCAGGTCGGAACGGACAGGACGGCGCTTCCAGGAGACGTTCTGATCCTTCTGGACATCCAGGCTCAGCATATAGTTGATGAACAGCTCAGCATTTTCCTGGTTGGGGCAGTTCTTGACCAGAGAAATACCGTCGGGAACGGCGGAGTTCTTCTCAGGATAAATGAAGCCGATGTCGGGGTTATCTGCGTACAGAACAGCAGACTTTTCCAGGGTCACGCCCAGGACATATTCGCCGGCAGCGACCAGCTTATGGCAGGCGGAGGAACCGTCCTGCAGCTTGCCGTCCAGGTTGTCGATGAACTTGTCGACCAGTGCCCAGCCTTCGTCCAGAGAGGGCTGGCTGAACAGGATGGTGCACAGCTGGGTGTAAGCGGAGCCGGACTTTGCGGGGTTAGCGTAAGCGATCTTGCCCTTCAGAGCGGGATCGGTCAGGCCTTCCCAGGTGGTGGGAACGGATGCCTCGTCGATCAGAGTCTTGTTGTAGATGAAGCACATGGGCAGGGGGGATTCGCCGATCCACATATCAGCAGCATCCTTGTATGCGTCGCCGATCACATCGTCATGCTCGGAAACGAAGGGCTGGAACAGTTCAACCTGGCCTGCCAGGGTGTCTGCACCGCCGCCCCACAGGACGTCGCACTGGGGATTCTCGGACTCAGCGGCGATACGCTGGATAGCCTCGCCGGTGGGGATGCTCAGGTATTCAACATTGATGTTGGGATACTTTTCCATGAACATGGAGACACCAGCTTCCAGGGGGCTGGGGTCATGGGGGGAGTAGATAACCAGATTGCCGGTGTAGTCTTCGGGCTTCTTTTCAGCAGGAGCCTCGGGAGCTGCGGGAGCCTCGGTAGCAGCAGGAGCCTCAGCCTTGGGAGCCTCGGTAGCAGCGGGTTCGGAAGCGCCGCAGGCCACCAGACCCAGGGTCAGAACCAGAGCCAGCAGCAGAGCAATGATCTTCTTCATTTGTTTTCCTCCTAAATGATTGGAAATGTGTCTTCGCAGGATTGACACCTGTTGACGAAAACATTATAGCATGTTCATTTTTATGCTTCAACCGAAAAACCGCCACAAAAACACACCATATTTTTGGTGATTTCAGCCTAAAATCCCGCCATTTTGGAGCTTTTATTATATATATAAATATATATACCTATATTTATTTAGATTTATAATAAATAAGGTTACATTGACAGATGTTTCAATAAGTTCTATAATATCCGAAACAATATATTGCACAAGGAGTCTACATCATGGTATTTCCCGTCCTTTTCTGGCTGATGCTCATCGTCTGTCTGGCGGTCAGCGCCATCGGTTTCAAAAACTATGTCTGGTTCATCTCTCTGGGCTACGGATTTTCCATTGCCGCGGAAGGTCTGGCCATGCTGTTTCTTTACGGCAGCAGCCTTACTGCCGGCACCCTGATCTGCTGTCTGCTTCTGGTGGCTTACGGTCTGCGCCTGGGTGGATATCTTCTTATCCGTGAACGGAAGTCCGCATCTTATGTGAGGAAGATGCAGGGCGAGATCAAAGATGGCAAAACCATTCCCTTTGGTGTAAAATTCGCCATCTGGGTCACCTGCGCCGGCCTGTATGTCACCCAGGTCATCCCGGTTTTCTATCGGCTGAACAACGGAAGCGGTGCCAATGTGTTCACCTGGATCGGCGCCGCGGTGATGGCCTTCGGCCTGTTCTTTGAGTCTCTGGCAGATATCCAGAAAAATGCAGCCAAAAAGGTCAACCCCCGGCGGTTTGTGGATACCGGACTGTACCGCATTGTCCGCTGCCCCAATTACCTGGGCGAAATGATCTTCTGGACCGGCGTACTGATCTCCGGCATCGGCGCTGTTTCCGGTATCGGTCAGTGGATCATGGCTCTGATTGGATATTGCGGTATCATCTACGTCATGTTCAGCGGTGCCCGCCGTCTGGAGATCCGTCAGAACAAGAATTACGGTTCCGATCCTGAGTATCAGACCTACATCAAAACCGTGCCCATTCTGCTGCCTTTCCTTCCTCTGTACAGTGTGGAAAAGCACAAGTGGCTGGTGGCATAACAGCAAAACCCGGAAATGGAATTCCATTTCCGGGTTATTTTATCGGTTATCCTCCGGCCATGCAACCAGGTCTGCTTTTTCTTCAATGGAAAAGCACTCAAAATACCGCTGCTCCATTGGGATCCATGCCTCCAGGAACCGCTTGCGCAAAAACGCCGGCCTCATGCCGATCCGCTGCAGCCGGATCTCCGGAGCGATCTTCAGGAATACCTTGAGATCATAGGGATCTTCAAAATAAGGGTGGTGGCTGTAGCTTCCTTCAATAATATTTATGCGCTTTGGTGTCACTTCCACCGGCTGTTTCAATGCTCCGGTGCTGCAGTCATAGGGGCGGTAGGCAAACGGCTTTCCCTTTTTCAGTGGGAGCAGCACTTCCTCCCGGAACCGCTCATAATCCACATTGCCGCCAATCTCCGCAAGCCGCTCCGCAGTTCGCTGCTCCGGCCGGAGGAAATAATCATCCACCCGGAACAGATTGGCATCCAGTTCCTGTGCCAGCATCACACCCAGTGTGCTCTTGCCGGAGGTGCAGCTGCCATCAATGGCCACCAGGATCGGTGTCCTGTCCTCCATCCTGCGCACTCTTTTTACAATCTCTGAAACAATCTTCTTCACTGCGAACCTCATTTCCGTCTTGCACAACGTCTGCCTGTCTGATAAAATCATATCACAAAAGCGAAGGGAGTGCAATCCTGATATGCGGTCCATCCTCCTTGCCCATGCCCGGTGGTATCCTCTGATGGAACCCCGGGATGCAGTCAAACTGATTTACCAGAATGAATTCGGCGGCGGCCATCTGATCCCGGACGAAGCAGCCTGTCTGGATTTTCTCCGCCGGGAATATGAATCTGTAAAACAGCGCCCCGATCTTCCGCTTCTGGAAGAGATCGGAGAAGAAATCATCCGTGTCAATCTCGCTGCGCTGGATCACCACGGATATTCCCTTGCCTCGGTGGGAACCGCGTTTCTTCTCTCTGCCGCAGTCCATCATGGAAACCCGGATTCCTTCCTGCACAAGCTCTCTATGCTGAAGGAACTGACCGCAGACGGCAAAATGCCCTTTTCTCCAAAAGATCTGGAAACATATCTGGAATCCTATGCAGCGGCCGGATACCCTGCGGTATCCCACAGCGCAACCTACCGCAACGCCTATCACCCTGCCTACCGGGTGATCAGAAAAGAATTTCTTTCCAAGCAGATGCCCTAGGGCATCTGCTTTTCTTTTTCTATCATATTGACTTTTTTAGATATGAGATATATACTCAAATCAAGAAAACCTGTTTTGAGGTGATGCAATGGAATCTGTCTATGAACAGCGGGCCAAAGTCTTCAAGGCCTTCTGTGACGAACGCCGTCAGAGAATACTGGAACTTTTACAGCATGGTGAACAGTGCGCCTGCAAACTCATTGAAGGCACCGGAATGCCCCAGTCCACCCTGTCCTACCACATGAAAATCCTTTGTGAATCAGGCATTGTCCAGGGCCGGGAAGTTGGCAAATGGACGCACTACCGCATTGACCCGGAAGGCTGCCGCAAGGCCATGTCTCTGCTGCAGGAAATCACCGCTGTCCGGGAAACCGATGTCCCCTGCCCTGTCTGTAATTCCCCCGAAAAGAACAATAATAAGGAGGCTTCTCCCATGAACACCAAACTTTATGTCCTCACCGGATTTTTGGGATCCGGCAAAACCACTCTGCTGCTGAAAATCCTGGAGCATCTGAAAGGCCATCGGGTGGGCATCATCCAGAATGAATTCGGCAAGCTCAGCATCGACGGAGATATCCTCCGGGATGACGATATTAAAATGGTAGAGATCACCCGGGGCAGCATTTTCTGCTCCTGTCTGAAACTGAGCTTCGTGTCTGCCCTCAGTGAAATGGCCCAGCAGGATTTTGAATACCTGTTTGTGGAAAGTTCCGGTCTGGGCGATCCTTCCAATGTGGAAGAGATCCTGAACGCGGCAGAAATTGCTGCCGGAAAGAAGTTTGACTTCGGTGGTGTACTGTGCATGGTGGATGCCCTTCACTTCCTGAAGCAGGTGGAAGACGAAGAGACCGTCAACCGCCAGCTGAAGCACTGCCATCTGGCCGCTGTCACCAAAAGCGATCTGGTGGATGAGTCTGTCCTGCAGTCTATTACTGAAAAAATCCGCTCCATCAATCCCGTCTGCCGTCTGGAAGAAAGCAGAATGGGCAATCTCCCCCTGAATTTCCTGCAGGATGATCTGCTTCTGTACCAGTGGGCAGAAGGCGAAGAATCCCTGAACCTGAAGGAAAACAAGCCCAAAACCCTGTTTATGAATTTTGAAGGGGAAGTGGAAAAAGAAAAATTAATTACCTTCTTCCAGCCCGTCATCCCCGGTATCTACCGCTCCAAGGGCTTCTTCCGCATTGCGGGTGAAGGCTGGATGCAGGTGGATGTGGTGGGTTCCCAGATTGACTTCAAACCCTGTGAGCCCTGCGAACTGTCCCAGCTGGTATTCATCTCCAAGGTTGGCCCCGCTGTTATCAAGACCATCATGGATGCCTGGCAGACCCATGTGGGACTGCCCATGAAACTGAAAAACTAAGGAGGCACTGTCATGGATATTAAAATCATCGGCGAAGGCTGTCCTGACTGCGGTCGCCTTCACGACAATACTGTCTCCGCCCTGAAGGAGCTGGGTATTGAAGCAACCGTGACCAAGATCGGCGATCTGATTGAAATTGTAAAGCTGGGTGTTATGTCCGCCCCCAGTCTGATGGTGGACGGCAAGCTGCTGGTGGCCGGTAAAGTAGCCTCCCAGAAGGAGATCGTCAAGCTGCTGAAAAAGCACACCGGGAGATAAATCATGGATATCTGGAATTTTCTGCAGCAGCAGATTCTGGGGATGCAGTGGCTTCACCGTCTGACCGGCAGCCTGATTGCAAAAACCGGACTGGATCTCTCCGGCCGTATCGGCAGCAGTATCCACTTTTTCCTGTATGACATCATCAAAATTTCCATTCTGCTCTGTACCCTGATTTTTCTGATTTCCTATATTCAGAGCTATTTCCCGCCGGAACGAAGCAAAAAGATTCTGGGCCGCTTTCACGGCCTGGGTGCCAATACCGTCGCAGCCCTGCTGGGTACCGTGACGCCCTTCTGCTCCTGCTCTTCCATTCCTCTTTTCATGGGCTTTACCGGTGCAGGACTTCCTCTGGGCGTGACCTTCTCCTTCCTGATTTCCTCCCCCATGGTAGATCTCGGCAGTCTGATTCTACTGGCCAGCATTTTCGGCATGAAGATCGCTATTGTCTATGTTCTGCTGGGTCTGGTGATCGCCGTTGCCGGCGGTACACTGATCCAGAAGCTCAACATGGAGGCGCATGTGGAACCTTTTATCTACCAGGCTGCTCCTGTCGATCTGGAAGCACCTTCCCTAACTCTTTCCGACCGGCTGGTATATGCCAAAGATCAGGTGCTGCGCACCTTCCGGAAGGTCTTTCCCTACATTCTTCTGGGTGTGGCCATCGGTGCCCTGATCCACAACTGGATTCCAGAGGAATTCATCGTCCGTCTGCTGGGTACCGGAAATCCCCTGGGTGTTGTCATCGCCACAGCGGCTGGCGTACCCATGTATGCCGACATCTTCGGTACCATTCCCATTGCGGAAGCATTGCTGGCAAAAGGCGCCCGTCTGGGTGTTGTGCTCAGCTTCATGATGGCTGTCACCACACTGTCCCTGCCCTCCATGGTCATGCTGGGCAAGGCAATCAAGTCCAGACTGCTGATGCTGTTTTTCTGCATTTGTACAGTCGGCATTATTCTGGTGGGATACTGCTTCAATCTGCTGGCTGTGTTCCTTATTTAAAGGTAAACAGCGGAGTATCATTCCCGTGGCCTATTGCTCATTGGATATTCTGCAAAAATTGCTATGATTTTCCATTATGGAATTAGGATATTTTTTACTCTTTACTCTTTTCATTTCGGAAATCATGTGTTATATTATACATATCTGTATACGCCCTTTTATCTGAGGGTACGGCGTCTACCGGCAGATTTCCGGGGAAAATCTCCTGTTGACTTTTTCCGGAAAAGCGATAAACTTATTTTACAACAAGTTACCTCATGCTAACCATTATTCAAGGAGTGAACAATATGGAAAACCAGTATCCCTATGAAGGCTGGGCCGGCTTCCGAGAAGGCAGCTGGGTCCGCGAAATCGACCTGAGAAGCTTCATCCGCCATAACTTCACCATGTACGACGGTGACGAATCCTTCCTGGCAGGCCCCACCCAGGACACCCTGGATCTGTGGGATCAGGTCATGGATCTGACCCGTCAGGAGCGGGAAGCAGGCGGCGTTCTGGATATGGACACCAAAGTTATTTCCACCATCACCTCCCATGGCCCCGGTTACCTGAATAAGGACAAGGAAAAGATCGTCGGCTTCCAGACCGACAAGCCCTTCAAGCGCGCCATGATGCCCTACGGCGGCGTCCGTATGGCTGAGAAGGCCTGCGCCGACAACGGCTACACCATGGATCCCGAGATCGTCGACTTCTTTACTGTCCACCGCAAGACCCACAACGCCGGTGTCTTTGATGCCTATACCCCCGAAATGCGTGCCTGCCGTTCCAGCCACATCATCACCGGTCTGCCCGACGCCTACGGCCGCGGCCGTATCATCGGCGACTACCGCCGTGTGGCCCTGTACGGTATCGACTTCCTGGTTGCTGACAAGGAAGAGCAGAAGAACCGTACCGACTCTGCCATGTACGCCGATGTCATCCGCGACCGTGAAGAGCTGTCCGAGCAGATCC
>JAFZGL010000087.1 GCA_017555395.1 Oscillospiraceae bacterium
CCCAGTATGGAGGCAAGGATTGTCGGGCGTGTGAACGCCTGGCAGGAGATCACGGTTTCCACAGAGAAAACCTTTGACGGTGTCCGCTGGGGTCAGGTTCCCGGCGGGTGGGTGCTGATGGACAAGGTGATGACGGAAGAGATGGCGCAGCTGCCTGCGGAGGCTATGGCATTACCGGATGAAGGTATCCTTCCGCGGACAGTTCCGGAGGAAACGGTGACCACGGAACCCACAGAAAGCACCGAAGTGACGGAACCGGAGGAAACCCTTCCGGTGCCCGCTCCCGTTATGACGGAGTCAATCCCTGCGAAAGCGGCGGAAGAAATTCCTGTCCCTACTGAGATGCTCTATCCTCCGGAGAGCATCCAGAAGGGTTACTACTACGACACCGAGACCAATCAGGAGATGATTGCGGAATATGTCTGGGAGACCATCCCGGAGGGGTATACCGTGACGGTTTCCCTGGCGCCCGGTGCAATGCGCAATGAACTGGGCTGGGCGCTGCTGCGGCTGGCGGAAGCCTTCCGGGATGTGCTGCTGGAAGCCCTGGGCCTCTGCATTGCGGTGTTTGCTTTGTGTGTGGTGCACCTGTGCTGCAGCGCCGGACGCACCCGCCGGAACAATGAAGTCCGTGCCGGCGGTCTGAACCGGATCCCGCTGGATCTTTATCTGGCAGGCGGAGGCTTCGGTGTGGTGGGTCTGGTGGCGGCTGCTATATATGGCGCTGCGCATTTTGCCCGGAATGACCGGCAATTGGCCATCCTCTGCTGCGGCGCCTGCGCCTATGGAGCCAGCCTGTTGCTGACAGCCTTCTTCTTTGCCTTTGTGGCCCAGATCAAGACGCCCGGCGGCTACTGGTGGCGCAATACCCTCTGCGGCCGGGCTCTGGGGCTGCTGGCCTGGTGCTGGAAAAAAGCGGCAGGCTTCTGTAAAAAGCATGCCGGACCTGCGGCACGCGGATTCTTCCCCCGGCTGCGCCGCAGTGTGAGTACACTCCGGGATAACGGAAAGAAACTGATCCTCTGGTTCGGGGATACGTCCGGACGGCTGTGTGTCTGGCTGGGCATGATGTTCGGAAAGTGCTTCCGCTGGACAACGGAACGGCTTGCCCGGTTCTTCGGTATGCTGCCCATCACCTGGCAGTTCCTGACCACCGGATTTACCCTGGTGGTGCTGCTGTACGCCATGATGCGTACCTACAAGGTGGGCTATATCCTGCTGGGCTTCGGCATTTTCTTCGCTGTGATCCTCTATGCCGCCAGCGCCTTTGCCATCCTGCTGGAAAATGCCAAGCGCATGAGCAAGGGTGATCTGGACAGCAAGGTGGATGACCGGATGCTCATCGGCGGATTCCGGGACTTTGCCGAGCGGCTGAACGATCTGGCGGATGTGGCAGTGATCGCCGCCCAGAAGCAGCTGAAATCCGAACGGATGAAGACAGAACTGATCACCAATGTGTCCCATGACATTAAGACACCCCTGACCTCCATCATCAACTATGTGGATCTGCTGAAAAAGCCCCATACCGAGGCGCAGCAGGAGCAGTATCTGGAGGTTCTGGACCGGCAGTCCCACCGGCTCAAGAAACTGGTGGACGATCTGATGGAGATGAGCAAGGCCAGCACCGGAAATCTGGCGGTGGATCTGCAGGTGGTGGATGCCGGCGAGGCAGTGAACCAGGCCCTGGGTGAATTTGCGGATAAGCTGGAGCGGGCGCAGCTGGTGCCGGTATTCCGGCAGCCCGATGACCAGGTCTGCATGATGGCAGACGGACGCCTTGTGTGGCGGGTCATGAGTAATCTGCTGGGCAACGCGGTGAAGTATGCCCTGCCGGGCACCAGAGTCTACCTGGATCTCATGGAGATGGATGGGAAGGTCATCATCTCCATGAAGAACATCTCCCGGGAGGAGCTGAACGTCAACGCGGATGAACTGCTGGAGCGGTTCGTCCGGGGCGATGCCTCCCGGAATACGGAGGGAAGCGGTCTGGGTCTGAACATTGCCCGGAGCCTGATGGAGTTGCAGAAGGGTCAGCTCCAGATTCTGGTGGACGGTGATCTTTTTAAAGTGACGCTGATTTTTCCTGGTGTATAAATGAATAAAAACAGGGTATTTCGGAGGAAATGCCCTGTTTTATTTTGGGTTTTTGTTTGTTCACAAATTCGTCTTATTTTGTTTATATTTCATTTATTCGCCGTTCAAATATGTTGATTATTCTAACATCAAGAAAAGCGGCGGAAGCCGTGAGCCGCCGCAATTCCAACCATAGAATCCTCTTTTCTACCTCTCTTCTTTCCAATACCCTATCGCAAAAACCCCGCTGCCGAAAGCAGCGGGGTTTTTCTGTTCATCAGGGAGTGAAATTTTCGAAAATAGGAATCCAGCCTTCCTTCAGGGCAATGTCGTATTCCTCTTTGGTCTGCAGGGTCCAGGCGACACCCTGAACGCCGTAGAGCTTCCGGCAGATCCAGGTGCTCAGGTTTTTCCGGTCCGCGAATTTATAGGCGGTGAAATCCGGCATGGTACTGAAATGGGTCAGGCTGTGGGTCAGCAGGAAACAGGTGGAGGGTTTCAGACCGTTGGTGTCTCCGAAATAATTTTTGGAAAGCTGTCCACGGATCAGTTCCGGCCGGTTCTTTTTCAGCCAGGTGATACACCGGGGATCGAAGGATTCCAGACAGTAGGCGCCTTCGTAATCCTCCAGCATCCGGCAGACGGTTTCCGTCAGGGCGGCGTGGTTGCCCCGTTCCGGCTTCAGCTCGATAATGAGGGGGGCTTTGCCGGCGTACAGATCCAGCAGCTGACGGAAGGTGGGGATGGTCTCCTCCGTGCCTTCCAGGTGATAGGCGTTAAGATCCTCCGTGGTCAGGTCTTCAATCATGATGTCTGCACCGGCAGTGCGCTTCAGGGAAGCATCATGGATAATGGCCAGATTGCCGTCGCGAAGCAGATGCACGTCGAATTCAATGCCGTAGCCGTGGTCCAGAGCGGCCCGGAAAGCGGCCATGGAATTTTCGGGAACACCTTCGCTGTGCAGGCCCCGGTGGGCATAGTTCCAGCCCCGCAGATCCTTCAGACCGGGGTGACCGACTCTGCCGCCCACGCAGCCGATGTAGAGCATGAAAAGAAGAAGGGCGATAATGGCAATGACGATCATGTGTTAATCCTCAATATCAAAAGCTTCCAGACCCTTCCGGGCTTCCACCTTGTTGTCACCGTGGCGCACAAAGCCCATGGTCAGGAAGGAGCCGAAGACGAAGATAGCCGCATAGGGGAACAGGGTCTTATAGCCCACATTTTCCAGCAGCCAGCCGGCAACGATGGGGGTCATGATCTGGGCGGTCATGGAGAAGGTGTAGTACAGGCCGGTGAATTTACCCACTTCGCTGCCCTTGCACATCTCAACCACCATGGGAAGGGAGTTGACATTGATGGATGCCCAGGCCACGCCCACCAGCACGAACAGGATGTACAGAACAGGAGAGAACCGGTTGGAGAGCATGGTATAGACAAAAGCAGCGGCGAAGGAACCGGACAGCAGCAGGGTGCCGAAGCGGATGGTTTTCCGGCGGCCAATCTTGCTGGCTGCATTGCCCACAGGGATATAGCTGACGATGGCACCGGCGGTGGCGATGGTGAGACAGGTGTTGGCCTGACCCAGGGTCATATTCCAGCTCTGGGCGGCATAGACGGAGAACCAGGTGGTAATGCCGTTATAGCCGATGAACCACAGGGCGATGGAGGCAAGCAGGAAAGCAAGACTCTTTTTGACGTCAGCAGGCAGTACATCACCGGTCTCGGTTGCCTGGGTCAGATTGTCCTCGGGATGGGCATCTTCGTAGGCCTTCTGCTGAGCCACCAGTTTGGGCTCATTGACCAGGAACATGATGACCGCCAGGGCAGTCAGCATGATGCCGCCCACGATCAGGAACAGGGGCAGATAGGATACATAGACATCGGCGCTGGTTTTGTACAGGAAGGTGGTGATAATCAGATAGATAATGCCACCCAGTGCACCCATCAGATTGATGATGGCATTGGCCTTGGAGCGCAGAGGCTTGGGCGTCACATCGGGCATCAGCGCCACAGCGGGGGAGCGGTAGGTGCCCATGGCGATCAGCAGCAGACCCAGGGTGATGATAAAGCAGACAGTCTTCCACATGGCGGGAGCAGCGTGATAGCTGTCGGTCAGCAGGGGAAGGGCCATCATCAGTGCAACAGAGGCCAGTGTACCGAAGAGGATGAAGGGTCTGCGGCGGCCCAGTCCGGAGGTGCACTTGTCGGAAAGACCGCCGAAGAGGGGCAGCAGGAACAGGGCAAGAATATTGTCGGATGCCATGATGACACCGGAGATGCTTTCGCCGATGCCGAAGGTTTCCGTCAGAATTTTGGGAACCAGATTGTCATACATCTGCCAGAAGGCGCAGATGGACAGGAACGCGAAACCCACCAGAATGGTGCGGTTTGTATTGAGCTTCATAAAGGAGCCTCCGTTTCACATAGGGTTGCTTTTATTATACAGAACCGCCGGTGGGTTGTCCAGTGGCGAAACATCAGGTTCACCCTGTTTTCGGGGTTATGTACAAAGAAAACACCCGGAACAGGGCTGTTCCGGGTGTGGAATCTTTCAGCAATTAGCCGTTGGCCTTCATCTGAGCGAAGCACTCGCTGCAGAAAACGGGACGGTCGGACTTGGGCTGGAAGGGAACCTTTGCATCGCCGCCGCAGCGAGCGCAGGTAGCAGTGAAGAATTCACGGGGGCCGCGGGTAGCGTTCTTGCGGGCATTACGGCAGTCCTTGCAAGCCTTGGGCTCGTTCTGGAAACCGCGCTCTGCGTAGAATGCCTGCTCACCAGCGGTGAACACGAACTCGTTGCCGCAATCTTTGCAAACTAAAGTCTTATCTTCGTACATTGGAAATTACCTCTCTTCGGTTAGTTGTTGCCCCGTGAAAGCCAAGGAAATTGGTGATAACGCAGGGTCGGAATATTACGCGGCAGAATCTGCCACAAATCGGATTATACACAACCCCTGGGATTTTGTCAATCATTATTGAAATGTTTACCGAAAAAATTGAGTTTTATACATTGCACAGTCCGGAAAATAGAAAAGATCCGGAAGTGTGAACTTCCGGATCAGGATGTATCAGACGGAAAACTGGGACTGTCCCTCGTAGGGAATATGCAGATGGTCATAGGCCAGGGCGGTAACGCAGCGGCCCCGGGGTGTCCGGGTCAGGAAACCCAGCTGCATCAGATAGGGTTCATACACATCTTCCAGGGTCACGGCTTCTTCACCGATGGTGGCAGCAAGGGTCTCCAGACCCACAGGGCCGCCGGCGTAATTCTGAATGATGGCGGTGAGCATCCGGTGGTCGATGGTATCAAGACCCAGGTGGTCCACTTCCAGACGGCGCAGTGCCAGATCCGCAGTCTCTTTGGTGATGGTGCCGTCACCCATGACTTCGGCGAAGTCCCGGACACGGCGCAGAAAACGGTTGGCGATACGGGGTGTACCCCGGCTGCGGGAGGCGATCTCCATGGCGCCTTCCGGAGCGATGGGCATACCCAGAATAGTGGCAGAGCGGGTGACGATCTTGGCCAGTTCCTCGGGGGTGTAGAGTTCCAGACGCAGATTCACGCCGAAACGGTCACGAAGGGGCGCGGACAACTGACCGGCTCTGGTGGTGGCGCCCACCAGGGTGAACTTGGGCAGATCCAGCCGGATGGAGTTGGCGCTGGGGCCTTTGCCTACGATGATGTCGATGGCAAAGTCCTCCATGGCAGGATAGAGAATCTCCTCGACCACACGGTTTAAACGGTGGATTTCGTCGATGAAGAGGATGTCGCCGGGATTCAGATTGGTCAGCAGAGCGGCCAGATCGCCGGGCTTTTCAATGGCGGGGCCGGATGTGACCCGGATATTGACACCCATCTCATTGGCAATGACACCGGCCAGGGTGGTTTTGCCCAGACCGGGAGGACCATAGAGAAGAGTATGATCCAAAGGCTCATTTCTGCGGCGGGCTGCCTCGATATAGATAGCCAGGTTTCCTTTGGCTTTTTCCTGGCCGGTATAGTCACTGAGCAGCTTGGGGCGCAGGCCGATCTCACCGGCATCCTGAGGGGCATAGGTGGGGGAAATGATGGGCGCTTCCAGATCCTGAGAAAAATTAAGACTCATAGAAACCTCCGGGTTTGTTATGCGTAAAACAGCTGGTAGACCACCATGACGATGCCGGTGATGCCGAAGAGAATGGGGAATTTTAGCACAGTGCCGGTTTTGATGGTGTTCCACTGGATGTGGTTGGGGGTCATTTTGCTGCGCTGCATCTCCTGGAAGGCCAGGTAGATGTGCTTCCACTGACATTTATAGCCGATGAAGGTATAAAGCGCAAAGGCGATGAAGCCGGTGCCCATCACCAGCAGGGTCTGGCCTCTCCAGAACAGGGCAACGATCACGAGAACAGGCAGGAAAAAGTAGCGGTAGATATTGGCGCAGTGAACGGCAGGATCGGTCTTCTGAGGGGCGGTCTGCTGTTTGTTTTTCTTGGTTTTGCTCATGGTTATCAGCCTTTCATGACCATGGCCCGGAGGGCATGGCGGATCATTTCTTCGGTGGAGGCGTTGGGATCGACGCCCTTCAGGGCAGCGTTGATTTCCGCAGCGGAGTAACCCAGTTCCTGCAGGGCGGCATGGGCCATGGCGGCGTTGTTGCCCTTCTGCACAGGTGCGGCAGAGGCTGCGGCGCCCATGGAGAAGTCCAGCTCCATTCCGCCGCCGCCCAGCTTGTCCTTTAGTTCCAGGATGATGCGCTGGGCGATCTTCTTGCCCACACCCTGAGCGGCAGTGAGCATTTTTTCATCTCCGGTCATGACGGCCAGAGTAAAGTTCTGGGGGCCTCCGGAGGAGAGAATTGCCATGGCGGCCTTGGGGCCCACGCCGTTGACGGAGGTCAGCAGCTCATAGCAGCGCTGCTCCTCCCGGCTGATGAAGCCGTAAAGATCGTGGGCATCCTCCCGGATGGATTCGGTGACATAGAGCCGGGCATTCTGATTCAGCTTCAGCTGACCGGCGGTATAGGCGGTGACACGGCAGCCGTAGCCGACACCGCCGCATTCCACGACGGCCATGCCGGGCTCCAGAATGGTCACAGGACCGGAAACATAGTAAAGCATAAAAAACCTCCAAGGGAGTTTTTTAATGCAGAATGCAGAATGCGGAATGCAAAATGAAAGAAAATCATTCAGCATTCATCATTTTGAATTTTGCATTTGGTTTTGTGCCTGGGCCAGCAGGGAAGTGGCGCTTCTTGCGTGGCACAGGGCAATGGCGATGGCATCGGCAGCATCGTCGGGCTTGGGCATGGCGGACAGATGAAGCAGCCTCTTGGTCATATCCTGGACCTGATGCTTGGTGGCATTGCCGTAGCCCACCACGGCCTGCTTGACCTGCATGGGCTTGTATTCAAAGAAGGGGATGCCGGCCTGCCGGATGGCAAGGAGGATCACACCGCGGCTCTGGGCTACATTGATGCCGGTGGTGACGTTCTGACCGAAGAACAGTTCTTCAATAGCTACCGCGTCCGGCTGCGCGACCCGCAGAAGCTCGGTCATATCGTTATAGATCACTTCCAGCCGCCAGGAAAATTCCGTGTTGGGCGGCGTGGTGATGGCTCCGCAGTTCAGGAGGCGATACTGGCTGCGCTGGGCATCAATGAGACCGAAACCGGTGATGCCGTAGCCGGGGTCAATTCCCAGGATCCGCATTACAGACCGGCTCCGGCAATCTGGAGGATCTGGGCGATCACAATGCCGATGAAAATCACAAGACCGATCCGGGCAGCCCAGACCTGCCACTTGGGGCGGGGTACATAGCCTTCCTGACGCTGTTCCTGAGTTTCTTCAAAATTGTCCATAAAAATTCACCTCAACTGTTATGATAGCACATTTGTTTAAATTTGCCTAGTGAGATTTTGAAATATAGGGTCATAAATGTTTTTCTTATTTCTGGCAATACTAGGGGCGAAAGGCGGTGAATGAGTGGAGCGGTTTGCCTGCGGGGCCAGAATTATATCCGGGGCAGGTGCGGTCGGTGCCCTGGCGGAGGAACGCTGCAGCCGTCTTTTGGTGGTGATGCATGCGGCAGATGCGGCCTGGGGCGGGAAGATCCGGCAGGCGGCAGGGGCAGCGGAAACGGATTGCTTTGATGACATAGACCGGGAACCCACCGTGAAGCAGGCTGTGAACGGAAGTCAGAAGATCCGGCAGTGGAAGCCGGATCTGGTGGCGGCGTTGGGCGACCGGGCTGTATTGGACTGCGCCAAGGCCATGGTCTGCTTTTCCGGCCATCCATGTACCCTTGCGGCTGTCCCCATGGGGGTCGGCTGCGGCAGCGAAATCACCGGCAGGGTGACTCTTTTTCACAACGGCAGCAGACATCTGCTGTGCAGTGATGCCATGAAGGCGGATCTGGTGATCCTGGATCCGGAACTGGCAGCGGACGTGAAGGGGGAGATCTGGGCAGAGGCGGGCTTTGAAATACTGTCTGCCGCGCTGGAAGCATACGCCAAACCTGTGGGCGGAATGCTGCGGGACATCCATGCGCGGGAAGGTTTTGCTGCCTGCTGGGCAGCCCTTCCGGCGGCCTGTGCCGGAAATATGGCGGCAGCGTATCGGCTTCAGCAGGCATCGGTACTCACCGGGATGGCAGTGGAGCAGACCGGCCTGGGGCTATGCAGAGCCATGGAAAACAGCCTTGGAGCGGTATTCGGATTGTCCCGGGGCATGGCTGCGGGAATCCTGCTGCCGGCAATTTTAAACTGCAATGCCCATGCGGCCGGGAGGCGGTATGCCTCTCTCTCCCGGGCGGCAGGACTTGGAGGCAGCCGGGAGGAACTGGGCTTGCGCAACCTGAGGTCCGGTCTGATCCGGCTGCGGCAGGAACTGGGGCTTCCGGGGACACTGCTGAAGGCGGGGATGGATCTGCAGAAAGTCTGGAACAGCAGCAGGCGGATCACAGAACTGACGCTGGAGGATCCCGAGTGCCGGAACAATCCGGTGGCGGTGGATGATTTTATAGTCCGGCGGATCCTGGATGCAATCACAGGAAGAATTTGAGGAGGAACAATCATGAAGCTGGGAAAAGTAACAGGGAAGGTCCTGCTGAAACGGCAGGCGGAAAGCCTGAAAGGGGAAACAGTCCTTCTGGTGGAACTGGAAGGCAATGAGATTGCGGCACTGGACAGAGCCGGTGCCGCAGCGGGAGACCGGGTGCTGGTGGTCATGAGCCATGCGGCAGGGAAGTATTCCATGGAGGCGCCTTCTGACGCGGTTGTGGTGGCAGTGGCAGGGGAGTAAACAAATCCCATTTTACAGTTGACAAAACCGGAAGAAAAAGGCTATAATATCAAAGTTATCTGAAAAGCTGTGAAGAGAAGAGTAGGCTTTGAAAACCGGTCAGAGAGCCCCGGCAGGTGAGAGGGGGCACGGCGGAAAAAGCTGAACATGGTCTTGGAGCCGGTCCGCCGATAGGTAGGCGGTCACGGGTGCGCCCGTTAACGCGTTTTGAGTCGTCATGATTCTCTGATCCCGAAAACGGGGCCCCCGCAAAGGCGGATGGCCTTTGTGGGGAAGAGGAAAAGCCAAGCTACTGGCGGAATTTCCTGCTTGCAGGAAATGGAGCGGTGTGGCTTGTGCATTGACGAGAAACAAGGTGGTACCGCGTCAATTTGTAAAATTGCCGCCCTTGGAGGAATCCGGGGGCGGCTTTCTATTTTCAGGAGGTAAGAAAATTATGTGCGAAAAGTGCAAAGGTAATTACTACATTACCACCCCCATCTACTATCCCTCTGCCAAGCTGCACATCGGGCATACCTACTGCATGGTGGCTACGGATGCCATGGCTCGCTACAAGCGGCTCACCGGCTATGACGTGAAGTTCCTCACCGGCACAGACGAACACGGCCAGAAGATCGAGGAC
>JAFZGL010000088.1 GCA_017555395.1 Oscillospiraceae bacterium
ACAACACGGACTTCGTCCTTGAACAGCAGCTTGATGGGCTCAACCAGCTCGAACTGCAGATCCTCGGGCAGACCGCCGACATTGTGGTGGGACTTGACAGCCTTCTTGCCCTCGGCAGCCTTGATGGACTCCAGAATGTCGGGGTAGATGGTACCCTGAGCCAGGAAGGAGATGCCCTCCAGCTTCCGGGCTTCGTCAGCGAAGACCGTGATGAACTCCTTGCCGATGATCTTGCGCTTACGCTCAGGATCGGAGACACCGGCCAGCAGATCCAGGAAGTGATCGGTGGCATCCACATAGATCAGGTTGGCATCCATGCCTTCCTTGAACATCTTGATGACACTTTCAGACTCGTTCTTGCGCATCAGACCGTGGTTGACGTGGACGCAGACCAGCTGCTTGCCAATGGCCTTGATCAGCAGGGCGGCAACGACACTGGAGTCAACACCGCCGGACAGAGCCAGCAGAACCTTCTTGTCGCCGACCTGAGCACGGACTTCCGTGATCTGCTCGTCGATAAACTTCTGTGCCAGCTCGAAGTTTGTGATACGCTCCATGGATTCAGGACGTACATTGCTAGACATAAATATACCCTCCAAATAAGAATAGAATGGGGTTTGGTTTTCTGCAATTATTATAATCATCTTTTTTTCACATTGCAATATCAAGTTTTTCCAATACAAAAATTTTGTCGATGTAACGAGAAGAAAAAGCCGGAAGATACCCTTTTTGTTGCAAATTGGCGGAGGTATGGTATAATGAGTAAAACATAAAAAGAGGGAGTATGGATATGGGTATTGTTGTGATCGGAGCGGTCTTTGTGGATGTGAAAGGATATCCCGAGGGAAACTTTATTCCGGCGGGCAGAAATGCCGGCTGGGTGGAGCATGTCCATGGCGGCGTTGGCCGGAATGTGGCGGAGGATATTGCCAACTGTGAGCTGCGGCCCACCTTTGTCAGTCTGGTGGATGAGAGCGGCGACGGTGGCGATGTGATCAAAAAACTGAATAACCACAAGGTCAATACCGATTACATCTGGAAGACCCGGGACGGCATGGGTACCTGGCTTGCAGTGTTTGACAACCACGGCGATGTGGTGGCCTCCATCTCCAAACGACCCAATCTGCTGCCTATTGTGGACATTCTGGACACCCACGGTGATGAGATCTTTGCGAATGCTGACAGCGTCGTCTGTGAGATCGACATTGACAAGGAAATCGTCAAGCGAGTCTTCCGGCTTGCTCAAAAGCACGGAAAGAAGGTATTCTCCGTGGTCGGCAATATGAGTATTGCTCTGGAGCGCCGGGATTTCCTGAAGTCCATTGACTGCTTTGTGTGCAATATCCAGGAGGCCGGTCTGCTGTTCTTTGATGACTATTCCGACAAAACGCCCATGGAAATGGCAGAGATCCTTTCTGCGAAAGTCATGGCAGCTCAGATCCCCAGCATGATTGTTACCATGGGCGGTGACGGCGCGGTCTATGCGGATATGCACGGAGATAAGGGCTGGTGTCCTGCCCGGAAGGTGGAGGTCAAGGACACCACCGGTGCCGGCGATTCCTTCTGTGCCGGTGTGGCCATCGGCCTGACCTACGGAAAAAACCTGCAGGAAGCCTGTGAGATCGGCTCCATGCTGGCAGCTTCCGTGATCGTGACCACGGAAAGTGTCTGTCCCCGGTTCCTGCCCAGAGAACTGGGTCTTGATATGGATGTGGAGGATTAAATGGAATATAAACGCATTCTGACCATTCAGGACATCTCCTGTGTGGGTCAGTGCTCCATGACGGTGGCGCTGCCCGTTCTCTCTGCCTGCGGTCATGAGACCTGTATTCTGCCCACGGCGCTGCTGTCCACCCATACCGGCGGATTCGGAAAACCTCATGTGGTGTACTTCGATGAGGCACTGGAAGGTATGTGGCGCCATTGGCAGGAAAATGAGATCGCCTTCGATGCCATTCTGGTGGGTTACCTCGGCAGTACCGGTGCCATCCGGATGACGGAGGAGATTATTGATCATCTGCGTGCGTATGATGGCGTTGTCATTGTGGATCCGGTGTTCGGTGACCATGGAAAGCTCTATTCCGGATTTGATGGTGCTTATGTGCAGGCTATGAAAGGGCTGTGCCAAAAGGCTGATATCATCATCCCCAATATCACGGAAGCGGCAATGCTCTGCGGATTACATTATCAGGAACAGCTGACAGAGGAATATACGCAGAAGCTTCTGACGGAACTGAATCACCCCTGTGTGATCCTTACAGGCACCGGATTTGAACCGGGAACCACAGGTGCAACCCTCCGGGAAGGAGAACGGCAGATTCTCTATACCCATCCGAAGGTCGGTAAGAACTGCCACGGTACCGGCGATCTGTTCGCTGCCTGTTTCACAGGTGCTCTGATGCAGGGAAAGAGCAATGAGAAAGCGGTGCAGATCGCGGCGGACTTTGTCTGCAGTGCCATCCGGAAAACTGTAGAAGCGCCGGTCCATTGGTACGGCGTCAAATTTGAACAGGCACTGCCGGAACTGATCCGGCGGCTTCAGGAATAACAGAGGCGGCAGGAGAACCTGCCGCTTTTCCAGTTTTTTCTGAAAAAAATTTAAAAGGAAAGCTTCCATTTTCCTGAAAAATCGGTATACTCTATTTTATGTAACCCAAAACAGGAGTAAATGAGATGGAACAAAGAGAGAACCGGCAGGAAGAAGTTCTTGTAAAGCCGGGGAAAAAGAAAAACAGACTTCCGGGGATTCTGCTGTCCCTTGTACTGCTGGCGGCAGCAGCGGCAGGATTTCTGTATGCTGATGACTTCCGGCTGGCGGTGGAGCCGAGAGGGGAAATGGAAATGCTGGTGCCGTCCGGGCGGCAATATGAGGATCCCGGCGCCGATGTGGTGCTCTATGACAGATGGCTGTTTCCATATGGTTTGATTCTGACAGAAGTCCCGGTGGAAATGCGCAGCGACATGAACAGCAAGGTTCTTGGAAAATATTCCGTTTCCTATTCTGCACAGGCATTTGGTCTGTCTGCAACAGCGCAGAGATCTCTGCGTGTTGTGGATACGGCCAGCCCGGTGCTGACCCTCATCAGCTCCGGCAAGACCATTCTGCCGGGAAGGCCCTATGAAGAGGAGGGATATATTGCCGTGGACAACTTTGACGGCAATCTGACAGATCAGGTCAAGCGCACCGTGGGACTGGATACCATCACCTATACCGTTATGGATTCCTCCGGCAATCCCACAACGGCAGAGCGGAAGATTCCTTATTTTGATCCTCTTCCGCCGGATCTGATCCTGGAAGGGGAGCAGACGCTCACGGTTCCATGCGGAAGTGTTTATACAGATCCCGGATACACAGCCACGGACAATGCCGACGGCGACATGACGGAAGCTGTGGCAGTTGATGGACAGGTTCTCTGGTATCAGCCCGGCACCTATGAACTGGTCTATACTGTGGCGGATGCCTTTGGCAATGTGTCCCAGAAAGTGCGCACCGTGACGGTGGAAGCCCAGTCCCGTCCGGAAGTAAACTGGCCGAAGGGAAAGGTGATCTACCTGACCTTTGATGACGGCCCCGGACCCTATACCGGATGGCTGCTGGATATTCTGCGCAAGTATGGCGTCAAGGCCACTTTCTTCGTCACCGACAGCGGCTACGATGCCATGATGACCCGGATCGTTAAGGAAGGCCACAGCATCGGAATCCACACCATGACCCATGACTATGATACCATTTACGCCAGTGAAGAGGCGTTCTTCAATGACCTGGTCGGCATGCAGGATGTCATCTACCGCAATACCGGAGTGAAGACCACCCTGATGCGGTTCCCCGGCGGCGGAAGCAATGTGGTGAGTCGTTACAACGAGGGCATCATGACCCGTCTTTCCCAGGCTGTCCAGGATGCGGGATTCCAGTATTTCGACTGGAATGTGGACAGCAACGATGCCGGCGGCGCCCTGAGAGCAAAGACTGTGGCGGCCAATGTCATCGGCGGCGCGGATACCCACCGGGTCAGTGTTGTTCTGCAGCACGATATCCATGCTTACAGCGTGGAAGCGGTGGAGGATATCATTGTCTGGGGACTGAACAACGGCTACAAGT
This sequence comes from Oscillospiraceae bacterium, assembly GCA_017555395.1. Taxonomy (GTDB): domain Bacteria; phylum Bacillota; class Clostridia; order Oscillospirales; family Oscillospiraceae; genus Faecousia. The sequence continues at coordinate 4,100 of JAFZGL010000088.1, forward strand.
TCCTTCCCTTGAAGAGTGACAGCCCCACCATGCAGCATACTGTTCTGAACTGAGAAAACCGGAGGCATGTCCTCCGGTTTTTCGTTGCCTTTCAGCTGAGAATATGATAGGATAAAAGAAAACGAAAGGATGATCCATCTATGAAAATCGGTGTTCTCGGCGCAGGCAATATTTCCCGAATGGTGGCACCTACTCTGGTGGCCATGCCCCAGATCGAATGCTATGCTGTTTCCTCCCGCGACCTCAGTAAGGCTCAGGCCTTTGCGGATGCGTTTGGTTTTGAAAAGGTATACGGCAGCTATGAGGAAATGCTGCGGGATCCCGCTGTGGAGCTGGTTTATGTGGCAACGCCCCATTCCCATCATTATGAGCATATGATGCAGTGCATCGACTACGGAAAGCCGATTCTCTGCGAAAAGGCGTTTACCCTGAACGCGGATCAGGCGAGAAAAGTCAAGACTGCCGCCGCAGAAAAGGGCGTTTTTGTGGCGGAAGCCATCTGGCCCAGATATATGCCCTCCCGAAAGATCATTTCGGATGTGATGAATTCCGGCGTAATCGGCAGACCTGATACTCTGACCGCCAACCTGTCCTACGTCATCAGCGGTGTTCCCCGGATCGTCACTCCGGAACTGGCAGGCGGTGCGCTGCTGGACATCGGCGTTTACGGCATCAACTTCGCCCTGATGCACTTCGGCACCGATATTGAGCGGGTGGAATCCTCTGTTAGGATGACGGATACCGGTGTGGACGGTATGGAATCCGTCACTGTTTTCTACCGGGACGGACGCATGGCAGTGCTGACCCACAGCATCTATGCCCGGTCTGACCGCAAGGGCATCATCCACGGTGACAAGGGCTACATGGTGGTGGAGAACATCAACAATCCCCAGTCTCTGCGGGTGTATGACACCGACGACAATGAACTGGCATTCTACGATTTTTCCGATCAGATCAGCGGATACGAATTCCAGTTTGCGGAATGCGCCGAGGCTTTGGCAGCCGGAAAGACAGAGGCACCTTCCATGCCCATGGATGACACCGTGTTTGTCATGGACTTTATGGACGGCCTGCGCAGACAGTGGGGACTTGTCTATCCCCAGGAACAGGAATAACAGAAAACCCAGGCATAACGCCTGGGTTTTTTACCGTTCGCTGGGTGCTCCGGTGCCCGGATACCAGATCAGATCTTCCAGATCGGCCCGGGGATCGTCGGTTTCATACATGGTTTGATCCTCCTTTTAAAAGCTACATAGCAGTATATGTTGTGTACGCCAAAAAATGTGCCGGATTTTCTTGACAGAATAGCTTTTTTTGGGTAGAATATATATGCCTAAAAATGGGTCAACATGCCTCCGTAGCTCACCTGGATAGAGCGTGCGCCTCCTAAGCGCAAGGTAGTGAGTTCGAGTCTCGCCGGGGGTGCCAGAATGATCCGCCTGTGAATGGCGGATTGCCAAGCAATTTTGACGAAATGAGTGTTTGTCTATGAATATTGAATTTGATTCCTACAAGCAGAAACTGAATGACTGCCGCCCCGCTCTGGATGGCCTGGCAGAATCTCTGAACCTGGAAGGTCTGCGCAATGAACTGGAACGTCTGCATGCCATGCAGGAGGCTCCCGGCTTCTGGGACGATCCCGACAAGAGCCAGAAGATTGTCAAGCAGGTGAAGGTTGCCGAATACAAGGTGGAGCGTTACGAAAAGATGCTCTCCTCCTGGGATGACCTGATGACCATCTGCGAGATGGCCGCCGAAGAAGATGACGATTCCATGCTGGATGAGCTGAAGGAAGGCTTTGAGCAGCTGGAGAAGAACATGGAAACCTGCCGTCTGGAGACCCTGCTCACCGGCCGCTATGACAAAAACAACGCCCTTATGAGCTTCCACGCCGGCGCAGGCGGACTGGAGGCCCAGGACTGGTGCTCCATGATGTACCGTATGTACACCCGCTGGATCGAACAGAAGGGTTTCACCTATAAGATCATGGACTATCAGGAGCCCGATGAAGGCGGTCTGAAGTCTGCCGATATCCTGGTGGAAGGCGAAAATGCCTACGGTTTCCTGAAGGGTGAGAACGGTGTTCACCGTATGATCCGCGTGTCTCCCTTTGATGCCAACGGCCGCCGCCAGACCTCTTTCTCCGCCATTGAAGTTATCCCCGACATCGAGGATGACAGCAACGATGTGGAGATCAAGGCAGAAGACTACGAAATGCAGGTCTTCCGTTCCTCCGGTGCAGGCGGTCAGCACATCAACAAGACCTCCTCTGCCGTTCGTCTGATTCACAAGGCCACCGGCATCGTGGTTTCCTGCCAGACTGAGCGTTCCCAGTTCCAGAACAAGGAAAACTGTCTGCGCATGCTGCGCTCCAAGCTGATCGAGATCAAAGAGCGTGAGCATCTTGCCACCATCTCCGACATCAAGGGCGTTCAGCAGAAGATCGAGTGGGGCAGCCAGATCCGCAACTACGTCTTCATGCCCTACACCCTGGTCAAGGATACCCGCACCGGCTGTGAGACTGCCAACATCAATGCAGTCATGGACGGCGCACTGGATCCCTTTGTGGAGTCCTACTTAAACTGCCTGGCCACCGGAAACTGGGTCCAGAAGTAAAAAATATCGATTTAGCCACTTGATATTTACAAATCGGTGTGCTATATTATATGGGCTAATTATGGCTGTTTCTGTATGTTAGGCCATTATGATACGCGTTCCGCGAATACGGGCGGAGGGAGGTAACGAAATGAAAACCGCGCTGATTATCGTTGAGGTTCTGTTCAGCATTGCGCTGATCGGTGTTGTTCTGTTCCAGTCCGGCAAGGAGTCCGGTCTGTCCGGTGCTCTGGCTGGCAAGTCTGATTCCTATCTGGCAAAGAACAAGGGCGGCAGCCTGGATGCCAAGCTGGCTTCTTCCACCAAGTGGATCGCAGCAGGCTGGGTCATCCTGACTCTGATCCTGAGCCTGATCTAATTGAAAATAAAGACCACGGAATTGTTTCCGTGGTCTTTTTTTGCCCAAAAGCAGGGGAAACGATTCGTCGGTTGCCAATCATACACGGTTGTGCTAAGATAAAACCAGTATAGGAGAGGGGTGATTTTATGGATCCGCAGGAATTTGGCGCTTTTGTGCAGACAAGAAGAAAGGAACTGGGAATGACCCAGTCAGACCTTGCCGAAAAACTGCATGTCACATCCAAGGCGGTCTCCCGCTGGGAACGGGGTGTGGGATTCCCGGATATCCAGCTGCTGCAGCCACTGGCGGACGGGCTGGACATTACCCTGATCGAACTGATGCAGTCCCGCCGTATGACAGGGGATATTCCGGTGACGGAAGCTGATGCCATGATGTCCGAAGCCATGGACACATTTCAAACCCAGCAAAACCAAAGCTGGAAAACCAAAGCTCTTCTGTGGCTGGGAAATGCTGTTATTTTTGCTGCGTATCTCTTTTTGGGCTATGTCACCCAAAGATATCTGAACCATTCTCCGCTTTTGTATATTCCCATGATCCTTATTTACTCAACCATCTGGATCTACGGTATCCCCATCTGGAAGGCGATTGTCACAGGAACTGCGTTTCCTGCGCAGAAGCAGAAGTGTGTATCCATGCCCATGACCTGGAAAGCATGGGCTGCGCTGGCGGCATTTATCGGCGGTCTTGCGCTGCTGCTGTTTGCAACGGCGAAGCTGGATCACAACAGGCAACTCCATGATTTCCTGGCGGTGACGGGTCTTTGCGTCAGTCTGTTTGGCGGCGTTTATTACTATCAATATCTGGAGAATCATCGTGAAAAGAAATAGTTTTCTTCTTTGGTAGATTTTTTCACATTTCTGTGGTATAATTACGAAAACCTTTAAGAAGGAGCGACTGTCATGGAAGCTAAAAAACTGGCAGGTCTTGAGCCTGCCTCTGTATTTGGTTATTTTGAGGAACTCTGCGGCATTCCCCACGGTTCCGGCAATACCAAGATGATTTCTGATCATCTGGTGGAATTCGCAAAGAAGCACGACATCCGCTATATTCAGGATGAACTGAACAACGTGATCTTCTTTGCGGAAGGTACCTGCGGCATGGAAGACCACTGGCCTGTGATCCTCCAGGGTCATATGGATATGGTCTGTGAAAAGGACGAGGACTGCCCCATTGATATGGCAGTGGACGGCCTGGACGTGACCCACGACGGCGAATGGGTCTTTGCCAAGGGCACCACTCTGGGCGGTGACAACGGCATCGCTGTTGCCTATGCCATGGCACTGCTGGCTGACAAGACCATTCCCCATCCTCCCATTGAAGTGATCATCACCGTGGACGAGGAAACCGGTCTGGACGGCGCCCACGGCATCGATCTGAGCAGCCTGAAGGGCAAGACCCTTATCAATCTGGATTCCGAAGAAGAGGGAATCTTCACTGTCTCCTGCGCAGGCGGCGGCAGCGCTACCATTTCCCTGAATGCACCCCGCCGTGCAGTCTACGGCCCCTGCATCCGTCTGGTGGTTGACAATCTCCAGGGCGGCCATTCCGGTGCCGAGATCCATAAGAACCGCACCAATGCCAACAAGGTCATGGGTGAGTTCCTGTCCCGGATCCAGAAGCTGATGCCCCTGTGTCTGACCTCCATCGCAGGCGGTTCCAAGGATAATGTTATCACCCGAACCTGCCAGGCTACCCTGGTGGCCATGGGCACCGATCTGGAGCGGATCAATACCATCGCTGAGGAACTGCAGGCAGAGATCCGCGAGAAGTACGAAGAGCCAGAAGCCACTGTTCAGGCCTTTGATGTGGATGCCCTGGGCGGCAACTCCATGTCTACCGAGGACACCGCAAAGGTCATTGGTCTGCTGTGCGCCGCGCCCTACGGCGTCCAGGCCTGGAGCGAGGATATGCCCGGTCTGGTGCAGACCAGCCTGAATCTGGGTGTTGTGAAGCTGGGCGAGACCTTTAACGCCACCTTCTCTGTCCGCAGCAGCGTGAATGCGGAAAAGGTGGAGCTGCTGGAGAAGCTGAAGGCGCTGGCCGATATGTTCGGCGGCAGCTACAGTCTCCACGGCCAGTACCCCGCCTGGGAGTACAAGAAGGAATCCTACGTCCGGGACACCATGGTGAAGGTCTACAAGGAGATGTATGGCAAGGATCCTCAGGTTCTGGCCATCCATGCGGGCCTGGAATGCGGTCTGCTCAGCGAGAAGATCGAAAACCTGGACTGCATCTCCATCGGTCCTGACATGCAGGATATCCACACCAGCCGCGAGAAGCTGAATATCGCTTCTGTCAGACGCACCTGGGAATTCCTGCTGGAAGTCATGAAAGCGTTCTAATTGAAAAGATAATGACCCTGTGGATAACCACAGGGTCATTTTTTGCGCAGCAATCCCTTCAGCCACTGCAAATCTTCCCGTCCGGTGACCTGAAACAGACAAAAAAGACTGCCCAGCAGAAGAAGATAGGAAATGGTTCTTGCGCCGGGGATTGTAAACTGCATACCGCCCCACACCGATAGCAGCGCTGCCGATACTGCCAATACGGGCAGGTGGAATGGAAAATTTTCGCCTGTGATCTTCAGCAGCAGACGAAGACTCAGCAGAAAGTTCACCAGATGGGTCAGGGCGAAGCTGATAAAATAACCGGTCATGCCATATCCCGGCAGCAGCAGATACAGCAGAGCCACATCCATCGAAGATGTGAGAATATTGTAGCGGACACATTTTTTCTGCTGTCCCAGTCCCTTGGTCATGGCATCCACAATGGCATCGCAGTAGAGCATGGGGATCAGCAGTGCATAAAGTTTCAGATACTGCCCGGCATCGGGATTGTGATAGAGGGAGCAGCAGAGATGCTCTGCCAGCAGAAATTCCAGCCCACCGAAGAAAATTCCGTAGAGCAAAGCGAGACGAAGGCTTTTCTGCACCAGGTAGGCGATCCTTCTTTTACTTCCTGAGGCGGCACACCGGGCAAGCTCCGGGATCAGAAGTTCCGCCAGACCGAAGAGAATACAGGCCGGGAACATCAGCACCGGAAACACCATACCACCCACAAGGCCGAAGGCTGCCAGGGGATCGGAAACGTAAACATTCAGAGCGAGCCGACGTGGAACCATCAGGGTTTCAACGGTATTGATGCCGGATTTCAGGATATCCGCCAGCCCCAGCGGGAGCGCGGTATTTTTCAGCCGGGCTGTTATGGGAATCCGGGGACAGCGGGGCGGTTTTTCCAGAATCCGCAGGATCACCAGACATCCAAGGGTCAGACAGGCGGACACACAGCTGCCGAAGATGACACAGAGGCTGGCTTTTAAAGGATCGTTGTCTGCGAAAACAGTCAGCGTTCCCAGTGTGATGATCATGGAAAGAAGCTGCTCTGCCACCTCTACGGCGGCGAGAGTGCCGATTCGGTTGGCTGCAGTGAAATATCCGGTCATCACATTGGCCAGACAAATCACCGGCAGAAACAGGGCGAAAAGCCGCAGAGCATCCGATGTTTCCGGATGACCGATCCAGCAGTCGGCGATCATGGGAGCGAAGCTGAATAATAATGTTGAGACAAGACCGCTGAACAGGATGCTGTAGCCAAAACAACCGGAGAGCACCCAGCGGACATTGCCGTATTTTTTTCTTCCAAGCTCTTCGGCGGTCAGATACATGGAGGCTGTCCGGATTCCACCAATGCCTGCCACCACCGCAAGACCGTTGACGCTCATAACCAGCTGCAGCAGCCCGATGCCGGCGGCACCGATGCGTCCGGATAAATATACCTGAAAGCCTGTCCCGGCGAACCGCAGCAGCAGATTCACAAACGTAAGCAGCATAGCGCTGTAAAAAATGGGCAAACGCAAAAAGATCCCCCCTTGTCCACAAGAATATGGACATGGGGGGAAGGATAGAACTCAGGGGTTGAATTCCCGGCAATACATGGTCAGGGGGCATTCACCGCATTTGGGATTTCGGGCGGTGCAGCAGTCCCGGCCGAAGAGGACGATGCGGTGGCAGAAATCGTTGCTTTCTTCCGGGGGAAGAATGGCTCTGAGCTGCTTTTCCACTTTTTCAGGTTCTTTGCCTTTGGACAGTCCCAGCCGCTCACAGATACGGATGCAGTGGGTGTCGCAGACCACACTACCGGGGGTATTGTACAAGTCACCCAGAAGAAGATTGGCGGTCTTGCGGCCCACACCGGGGATCCGCAGCAGTTCTTCCATGGTACCGGGTACCTTTCCGTCGTAATCCGAGATCAGCATCTGACAGCCCAGAACGATGTCTCTTGCCTTGTGCTTGTAAAATCCGCAGGAATGCACCAGTTCTTCCACATGGGCAATATCTGCCGCCGCCATGGCTTCCAGAGTGGGATAGGCTTCAAAGAGGGCAGGGGTCACCAGATTCACCCGGGCATCGGTGCACTGGGCAGACAGCCGCACGGCAATCATCAGTTCATAGTCCTTTTTGTAGTGCAGGGCGCACGGAGCATCGCCGTAGCGCTGCTTTAAAATATCAATAATGGCATTTACTTTTTCGGTCATGGAGGGCGGCTCCTTTCTGCATGTTTCTATCAATATACCATGAACCGACCGTTGCCGCAACAAGAAAAGCGGCAGTGTCTGCCGCTTTTCTTCAGGATATGTCGTTCATAATTTCCGCAGACAGGGCGGATATTTCATAGGCAGTCCGCTCTTCGGACCCTGTGTCAGTGACCTTGGTATACAGACGGCTCTGGAATCTGCCCAGAATACGGATCCGATCGCGGGTGTGAAGCATGGAGGTTTCCCGGGCTGTGCGTCCCCAGAGAATGCAGGGCAGGTAATCCGCCCGGCGGAAGGCTCTGGGCACAGCCAGCATAATGTCGCAGATCTCACGGCCAAGGGGTGTCCGGCGGTAGCTGGGCTCCCGGCAGACAGTCCCTTCCAGTGTAACCTCGTTGATGGGTTCTCCGTCTTCTGCGGTAACGGAATCGGCAAAGACGAAGATCAGCAGCCGGCGTTTGGTTTCCTCTGTGAGATTGTGGGAACGTAAGCTCCCGGTGACCGTGAGCATTTCCCCGCCGCTGGGATCCAGGCTATCCAGGATCCGGTCTTCCGCGATCACCGGCAGAATATCCACGGTGCCGGAAAGCCGGGGAACTTCCAGAAGGAACCGGAAAAAACGTCTTCCGTGATTTTCGTGGGAATATTCCGGCAGGCCTGCAAGGCTCCCCCGGAGTGTGACCTGATTTGCAGTATGTTCCATGGTACCACCTCAAACTGTGATGTATGGAACAACCTATTCGTCCGGTCACTGCGGTATGCATTTGACTTTACTTTGCCCAGTCCCGGGTACGGGAAATCGCCTTTTTCCAGCCATTGATCCGATCCGTGCGGTCAGGCTCGGAAATCTGGGGGGTGAACTGTCTGTCCACAGACCAGTTTTTCCGGATCTCGTCAACGTTCTTCCAATAGCCAACGGCGAGGCCGGCCAGATAGGCAGCGCCCATGGCGGTGGTCTCCACACAGGAAGGCCGAAGCACGGGAGCGGCGGAAATATCGGACTGGGTCTGCATCAGATAGTTGTTGGCGGAAGCGCCGCCGTCTACCTTCAGAGCGGAAAGACGGATGCCTGCATCGGCTTCCATGGCACTGAGCACATCACTTACCTGGTAAGTGATGGAATCCAGAGTGGCACGGATGATGTGATATTTGTTGACACCGCGGGTCAGACCCATGACAGCACCCCGGGCATAGGCATCCCAGTGGGGCGCACCCAATCCGGTGAAGGCGGGAATCACATAGCATCCGTTGGTATCCTTGACCTTCTGGGCCATGTATTCGGAATCTGCGGCGGATTCGATGAACCGAAGTTCATCCCGCAGCCACTGGATAGCGGCACCGGCCACAAAGATGGAGCCTTCCAGTGCATAGTCCACCTTGCCGTCAAGACCCCAGGCGATGGTGGTGACAAGACCGTTTCTGGAGAAAATGGGGCGGTTTCCCGTGTTCATCAGCAGGAATGCGCCGGTGCCGTAGGTGCACTTGGCATCGCCGGGCTGAAAACAGGTCTGGCCGAAGAGGGCTGCCTGCTGGTCACCGGCTGCACCGGCAATGGGGATGGGTGCGCCGAAGAAGTGGGCGGAGGTATGTCCGTAGAGGGCGCTGGAGGGCACAGCCTTGGGCAGCATGGAGGCGGGAATATTCAGCTTACGCAGGATATCCTCGTCCCAGGTCAGGGTGTTGATGTTAAAGAGCATGGTGCGGGATGCATTGGAATAATCCGTCACATGCACCTTTCCGCCGGTGAGCTTCCAGATGAGCCAGGTTTCCACAGTACCGAAGAGAAGCTCGCCGTTCTCTGCCTGAGTACGGGCACCGGGAACATTTTCCAGGATCCAGTGGATCTTGGTGCCGGAAAAGTAAGGGTCGATGACCAGACCTGTCTTGCCGCGGATCTCATCCACCAGCCCTTCGGCGGTGAGCGTATCACAAATGGATGCGGTACGGCGGCACTGCCAGACGATGGCATTGTACACTGGGCGGCCGGTGTTTTTGTTCCAGACGATGGTGGTTTCCCGCTGGTTGGTGATGCCGATGGCAGCGATGTCGGAGGCGGAGGCGCCGATGTTGGAAAGCGCCTGCTTCGCCACCTCCAGCTGGGTGGAGAAGATCTCATCGGCGTCATGCTCTACCCAGCCGGGCTGGGGGAAGATCTGCGTGAATTCCTTCTGGGCAACGCTGCAGACTTCGCCTGCGGCGTTGAACAGGATGCAGCGGTTGGAGGTGGTACCGGCATCCAGTGCCATGATGTATTTCGGCATAAAGAAAGCTCCCTTCCTGTTTTTTCTTAGGGAAATCATACCATGTATGGCAGAAAAAGGCAAGAAAAAGCAGCCGCAGAAGCGGCTGCCTGTGGTTACTGGATATGGGTGTGATTGGAGATGTGGTTTTCGCAATAGCAGTAGTAGCCATTGCACCTGGAGCAGTAGCGGAACTCCAGATCCGGATGGGAGACATCCGTGGCGCCGCAGACAGTGCACCGGTGGGTGTAGGGAGCTTTGGGTGCAGCGGTGGATGCCTGGTAGGAACCGGCATCAAAGGGGATGGTCTTGTGCTGAGTGTGGGAGGCGGCATTCCTGGCCCGTTTTCCTGCCCGCCTTGCATTGATCCGCCAGGAGACCGGAAGTACATTGGCCACATCGGCGCCGAAGAACAGGAAATAGTTGGCCAGGGAGATCAGGCTGAAGAAATTATAGGGGAAGGGGGCAGAGAAGAAATCAATAGCCACCATCACCAGGTTGATCAGAGCGAAAATCCAGGCCTTCACGGGGATGATGAAGAAGAACAGGAAGTGGGCATCGGGATACATGGTGGCGTAGCCCAGGAACATGCTCAGATTCAGGTAAGTCACATTGGCCTGCCCGCCGAAAATCAGGCAGTAAACATCCATCAGCACCATGCCGGTGAAGTAGAAGAGGTTGAATTTCAGGGTGCCCCAGCTGTTCTCCATGGCCCGTCCAAGAGACCAGTAGCAGAAGAGGGAAATGGCAATCAGCAGAACATTGCTGTTGCCGGTGCCGTAAACCAGGGGATAGGTGAAAAGACGCCAGATCTGACCCTGCAGGATGGCTTCCCGGTGGAAGCAGAGCAGGGAATAGAGCACATAGTTTCCGGTCATCTGACCGATGAGGTAGACCACAGCGGTACCCGCTGCGATATAGAGCATCAGGTTGGGAATGCCGCGGTAGCGGTTTTCAAAACAGAACCGTTCAAAGCGGCTTCGAAGGTTTTTCAAGGTAAGTTCACTCCTAAAATGGGTTTTGTCTATTTTAACAGGAAAGCAGCAAAAAGTCTATATCGGATTTGTAAACGATTGGATTTAAAAAAATTGAAAAAAGTATTGACTTTTTGCAGGATTATAGTAAAATATACCGGAATTGCATACAGCCTTATCAAGAGCGGTGGAGGGAACGGCCCGATGAAACCCGGCAACCTGGTATAAAAACTAAGGTGCCAAATCCGGCGGCAAACGAGAGATGAGGATTCGATACACGCACATCGAGTCCGTCGGTGTGCGATTTTTTGTTGTTATTTTGTCCGTTGTTGTGTGTTTTTGTGTGTTGTAGAAAGAAAGGAATCTTCATTATGGAAAAAAGACTGTTTACCTCCGAATGTGTTACCAACGGCCATCCCGACAAGGTGGCTGACTCCGTATCCGATGCCATCCTGGATGCCTGCCTGGCACAGGATCCTGGTTCCCGTGTTGCCTGCGAGACCATGGTCACCACCGACTTCTGCATGATCTGCGGTGAGATCACAACCAAGGCTGTTGTGGACTACAAGGCTGTTGCCCGTGAAGCCATCCGTGCCATCGGCTATATCTATCCCGGCGATGGATTTGATGCTGACAGCGTTGAGATCCAGTGCCGCATCCATACCCAGTCCGCCGATATCGCACTGGGCACCAACGACGAGGTTGGCGGTGCCGGCGACCAGGGCATGATGTTCGGCGGTGCCTGCACCCAGACCCCCGAACTGATGCCCCTGCCTGTGGCACTGTCCAGAGCTCTGGCCAACCGTCTGACTGAGTGTGTCCATTCCACTGATCTGCTGAAGCCCGACGGCAAGACACAGGTTTCCGTGGAATACGATGAAAACGGCAAGCCTGTTGCCATCGATACCGTGGTTGTTTCCATCATGCACAGCGCTGATTTCGAAATGGAAGAGCTGCGCAAGTATATCCGGGAAGGTGTTATCGCCCCCGTTCTGAAGAAGTACGGCTTTGATATTGCGGATGTGAAGAACATCCACATCAACCCCACCGGCAATTTCGTCATCGGCGGCCCCAACGGCGACACCGGTCTGACCGGCCGTAAGATCATTGTCGATACCTACGGCGGATACTTCTCCCACGGCGGCGGCGCTTTCTCCGGCAAGGATCCCACCAAGGTGGACCGTTCTGCTGCCTACATGGCCCGTTACATGGCCAAGAATCTGGTGGCTGCGGGTCTTGCCGAGGAGGTTCAGGTTCAGCTGGCTTATGCCATCGGTGTGGCACAGCCTGTCTCCCTGCGTGTACAGTCCTTCGGCACCGGCAAGATCTCCGATGAGAAGATGACCGAACTGCTGCGCGCTGTCTGCGATATGACCCCTGGCGGCATCATCCGCAAGCTGGATCTGCGCCGTCCCATCTATGCCCCCACCGCTGCCTTCGGCCACTTCGGTGTTGCCGACCGCCCCTGGGAGCAGACCGACCTGGCCGAGACTCTGCGCACCATGGCCGGTATCTAACTGAAATTCCTGAGGACGGCGGATTTCCGCCGTCCTTTTATATTTTCTTTGCAAACTGAAAAAAATATGCTATCATATAGAAAACCGTATTGGGAGGATTCTCTATGCTGGACTTTATGCGAATTGCGTGCGCTGTCCCGGAAGTCCGGGTTGGCGATGTGATTAAGAATGTGGAAGATATCTGCGGACAGATCAAGGAAGCGGATACTGTGGGCGCCGATCTGGTGGTGTTTCCGGAACTGGCGCTGACGGGCTATACCTGTGCCGATCTGTTCTTCCAGGATACGCTGCTGAATGCGGCCATGGAAGGTCTGCAGAAAGTTATGGACTGCTCTGCCGACTATCCCGGTCTGACAGTGGTGGTGGGCACTCCTGTGCTGCTGGAAGGCCAGATGTACAACTGCGGCGCGGTGATCTCTGCCGGCCGCCTGCATGGCCTTGTTCCCAAGACCTATCTGCCCAATTACAATGAATTTTATGAGCGCCGGTGGTTCTCTTCCTCTGCGGATCTGCAGGTGAAGGAAGTTCCCGCGGCCCTGCTTGGACTGTCCGGCGGAGACATTCCTGTGGGCCGGGATCTGCTGTTCCGCATCGGCGACGGCAGTCTGCTGGGTGTGGAGATCTGCGAAGACCTCTGGACCCCGCTGCCGCCTTCTACCTTAATGACCCTCAACGGTGCAGAAGTGGTTGTGAATCTCTCTGCTTCCAATGAGACCGTAGGCAAGCGCTCCTACCGCCGTCAGCTGGTGAAGCATCAGAGTGCCATGTGCAGCTGCATCTATGCCTATGCTTCCGCCGGTTGCACTGAGTCCACCTCTGATCTGGTGTTCTCCGGTCAGAGTATCATTGCTGAAAACGGCGAGATCCTGGCTGAAAATAAAAATATCATTGATACCGACTATTTGCTGGTACAGGATGCGGACCTGGGCCGTGTCCGTGCCCAGCGCCGGAAGAACAAGTCCATTAAGGACACCGTTTCCCTCTACGGCGGCGTAAACCCTGTGCGGGTAATCAGTGTTCCTGGTGTGGGTTTCCGCTCCGACGGCACGCTGTATCCTCTGGATAAACTTCCTTTCGTGCCGTCCACCCGGGAAACCCGGCAGGCGCGCTGCATGGATATTTTCCAGATGCAGGTGGCCGGTCTGAAACAGCGCCTGTCTGTCATTGGCAATGCCAATGCTGTGATCGGTATCTCCGGCGGTCTGGATTCCACTCTGGCTCTGCTGGTTGCTGTGGAGGCTATGCGTCAGCTGGGCAGACCTGTGTCCGATGTTTATGGCATTACCATGCCCTGCTACGGTACCTCTGACCGCACGTACAATAACTCCTGGGAACTGATGCGCACCCTGGGCATCACCGCAAAGGAGATCTCCATCAAAAACGCTGTTTCCATGCACTTTGAGGATATCGGACACGATCCCTCTGTCCACAACGGTACCTATGAGAATTCCCAGGCCAGAGAACGTACCCAGATCCTGATGGACTACTCCAGCACCGTAAACGGCATTGTGGTGGGCACCGGTGATCTGAGCGAATTGGCACTGGGCTGGTGCACCTACAACGGCGACCACATGAGCATGTACGGTGTCAATGCCTCCATCCCCAAGACCCTGATCCGCTGGCTGATTGATTCCATTGCACGGATGCCTGAGTTCGAAGCCAGCCGGGCTGTGCTGGAGGATATTCTGGATACCCCCATCAGCCCTGAACTGCTTCCTCCGGACGCCCAGGGTAAGATCGCCCAGTACACCGAGGATCTGGTGGGACCCTATGCGCTCCATGATTTCTTCCTGTATTATATGGTGCGCTACAGCTTTACACCGGCCAAGATTTTTACGCTGGCCTGCCGTGCCTTTGAGGATGATTTCGATGCTGAGACCATCAAGAAGTGGCTCAAGTCCTTCTATCGCCGTTTCTTTACCCAGCAGTTCAAGCGCAACTGCATGCCCGACGGCGTGAAGGTGGGCAATATCAGTCTCTGCCCACGGGGCGACTGGCGGATGCCCAGCGATGCCTCCGGCCGCATCTGGCTCCAGGAAATTGAAACGCTATAAAAACAGAGGGCTCCCCAAAACGGGGAGCCTTTTTTTAGATCAGGATCGGCTGGATCTGCCGCCTGTTCAGTGCCTCCTGCAGAGCTTCCGGAATCGAGTCAAAGTCAGCCACCAGGGAAGCTGGTTTTCCGGCCGGATCATCCTGGCCGAAGGGTACAAAATAATAATGCTTGCGCACCAGCAGACGCCCGATGTTTTCAGCTGCTCCTGCCAGACCATCGTTGGTGGAGACTGCGATCAGAACCGGCCGACCGTTGCGCAAATGACTTTTGGTAGCCATGGTCACCGGGGTATCGGCGATGCCGTGAGCCAGTTTTGCCAGGGTGTTTCCGGTACAGGGTGCAATAACCAGGGCGTCCAGCAGCTTTTTGGGTCCAATCGGTTCCGCACCTGCCACAGATACAATGGCTGTCTGACCGCAGATCTTTTCTGCCAGGCGCAGATGCTCCGCGGCGGCCCCGAACCGGGAGTCCACAGTCCGGGATGTATCAGAGAAAATGGGAATCACATTGTATAATGCTGTAAGGCGTTCCATCACCGGAAATACCCGGCTGTATGTACAGAAGGATCCGCAGAGGGCAAAGCCGATGGTCATGGATTCAGCTCCTTTCTTAACCGGAGAAATGTATCTGCAATCAGCTTTCCGGATTCTTCCGGAGCATGAGTGCCGGGAAGTCCCCTGGCCCAGATTATACCGTCGCCTGAAATACCTCTTTGGGAAGCAAGATCTATCTTAGCACAGTTCTCCGGAAGATCTGAACCATGTAGAACAGGGCAGGGGACCGTATTAAAAACAGCCCGGAACCTGAAGAGCAGCGGAGGCAGCTGAGAATAATTCACAGCCTCATATCCCAAAGCGCATAGACGCAGTCTCTGAATATCCTTCCGGACAGCCAGTGTTACGGCAGCACCCTGATCAGTCAGCAATTTGGCAAGATGTGTTCCGATCCGTCCCCATCCAAGAATCAGGACAGGACAGCCATCCCAGTTCTGTTGGGTGAGGTTCATTGCACAGCGGGCGGTGATGGCGGCATTATCCCAAAGATAAGGTTCATATTTTAAAAGATCTGTGCATGTATATCCGTCCACTGAAAGATTGCCGCCCCAGAGATGTACATTCCCGGGCAGTGAAGCCAGGAGCGTATCCAGTTGTTCACGGATCATGCCGCCGGGGCGGAAGGCTGGAACATCCAGCAGAACATCGGTAACATCCCATTCCGGATTCCGGGTTACAAGAATACCTTGTTGCTGCAGTATCTTGGCGGTGTATTGAATCGCCGGAGTAGTTCCGGCAAGAAATACAGACAAATCGATCCCTCCTCTGGGCCAGATTATGCCGGAGGAAATACTCTTGTGCTTGATTTTTTTACACAATCGGATATAATGGAGGCAAGAGGTGAAGATTATGCAGAGACTGGGCTTTATTCATGATATGATGGATGTAAAGGTTCTGATCCTTTACGTGATGACCCGGGTGAACTACCCGGTGACGGTGCAGCAGATTTATGAGCTGTGTTATCAGGACGAGTGCCTGAGTTATTTTGATGTCTGCACTGCCGTGCCGGAGATGGTGAACTCCCTGCATTTACGGGAACTGGAAAACGATTGCTATGAGATCACTGAAAAGGGCAAGGAAGCCGGTGCATTGACCCAGGATTCCATCGCCTTCTCTGTCCGCCAGCGGGCAGAAAATGCGGTTGCCCGGTTCAACCGTCAGATTCGCCGTTCCAGCTATGTCAAGACTCAGATCCTGCCCCGGGAAAACGGTGACTTCTCTGTGCTCATGTCCCTGGATGATGAGATGGGAAATCTGATGACCCTGGAGCTGATGGCGCCCAACCAGCGTCAGGCTGTCCGCCTGAGCCGCCTGTTCGAAAAGAAGGCGGAAATCATCTATAATTTGACAATGACCGAACTTCTTGATGAGGAAGAAGAGGCCGATGACTGATTTAAACAGCGCTGCAAGTACTGCAGCGCTGTATTTATTTGTATCGTTTATGTAAAATATCTAAAAACAAACGGAATGCTATTGCAAAATTGTTCAAGTTGTGGTATACTACAGTCACACCGGAAGACCGGTGACAACGAAAGGAGCTGCCGCATATGAAGTTTCAGTTTAGTGAGAAGAAAGTTAAACTCCCTGAGAAAGTCCACGCCTATGCTGAAAAGAAAGTAATGAAGCTGGCACGGTATTTTGATGAGGATGCGGAAGCCTTGATTGTCTTTTCTGTCGAGAAGAACCGGAACAAAGCGGAACTCACCGTTCACGGTGCAGGCACCTGGTTCCGGGCCAGTGAATCCACCTCGGATATGTTTGCCTCCATTGATGTCTGCGTCAGCACCATCGAAGGCCAGATCCGCAAGAACAAGACCCGCCTGGCCCGTCGCCTGAAGGACGGCGCATTCCAGCGGACTGCGAGCGAGGAGGTTTCCTTCGCTCCTGAGACAGAAGAGGAACTGAGCATCGTCAAGGCCAAGAAGTTCTACTTCAAGCCCATGACCAGAGAAGAAGCAGTGATGCAGATGAATCTGCTGGGCCACAGTTTCTTCGCCTTCCGTGATGAGGACAACGGCGGATCCTTTGCCGTGGTCTACAAGAGAAACGAAGGCGGCTACGGCCTGATTGATGACGTGGAGTAATTCTATCTATATATAATAAAGGAGCCTCGAAAGAGGCTCCTTTTTGATGAGTGAAACATGTAAATTGAAAGGCGAAAAAGGTATAGACAAAAGCGGAATGGCGTGCTAATATGTGCAAGCTGTCCGCGAGGGCGGCGAAAAACACAGAAGCGAAAAGAAATTTGAAAAAACTTGAAAAAAGTTCTTGACAAATGAAACGCGATGTGATAAGATACTCAAGTCGCCGCGAGGTGACACGAACAACTGAATCAAACCGGCTCGAAAAAATTTGAAAAAACTTGAAAAAGTTCTTGACAAATGAAAAAGAGTGTGGTAAGATAAGCAAGCTTCGGCGGTGAGCCGCGAGCGAG
>JAFZGL010000089.1 GCA_017555395.1 Oscillospiraceae bacterium
AGCGGGCATGCAGCCGACATAGTCAGCAGCGTTGGCAGCAGCCAGAGCCTCGGGGGAAGCTTCCAGAGCAACGCCGATAGCGGTCAGGTTGGGGCTGCCGCCGGTGTAGGTGCCGACGAACATGCCGGACAGCTTCCAGCCCTCGTCGATCATGGGGCAGAAGATCAGGCCCAGAAGGAAGGAAACCAGGGTAACGCTGATGCAGGCGGAAGCGATAGCCAGCAGGGGAGCCTTGGACAGCTTCAGAACCTGACGCAGGTCAACGTTCAGCAGCATCAGGCAGATGCAGATGGGGGTGCAGTAGGTGAAGATGGGGCTGTAAACGTCAGCGGAGGTGGGCGTGATGCCGATGTTGGTCATCACGATGCCCAGCAGGACAACGGTAAAGACGATACCGGCGTTCTTGAAGAACTTATACTTCTGCAGCATGAAGCCGACGCTGATGGTGATCAGGATCAGGGCCAGCAGGGGAGCGGTATCCACAACGGGGAAGATGTTGGGGAACAGGGAACTTAACATGAATGACTCTCCTTCTATATAATGATTGTATATTTATGGTGAATAGCCTGCATACAGATGATGTATGAGACCGCACCATGTGGACGATCTGGCCAATTCCCTTAGTCGGGTCTTAGCCAACGGGAAATATTTTACGTCTTTATTCATAATTTGTCAACAATTTTTGCGGGATTTTGCGAGATAAAACCCTCGAATTGTAGGCGCTGAAACATCGAGTGTGCACATGGGATGGACAGAAGAAAAATTCGTATACTTATACAAAACGGACTGTAAATAATTGGTAAATTATGACGGAATGCTGTTTGGTACAAGTGGCTTGTATTCTGTTTTGTTGTATGTTATCATAAATAACGTAAAATGTAGTGTTATGCGGATTTGCCGATACGGTACAAGTCCGTTACCATAAAAGGAGATTCCCGTGAGCAAACTGATTGCGATCCTGCCGTGGTTGAGCTGCGGTGTTTTGGCTGTCCTGGCCTTTTTCCTGAAATACTGTGTGCCGGGTTACAGCTTTTCTGCATTGGTGTGCATCTGCCTCATCGGTCTGATCCTGTTTTATACCCTGATGCCCATGGTGGGGCTTCACTTCCCGGTCTTTGCGAAGATCGTCACAAGGATCTTTACGGTGTGCCTGATCATCGGACTTCTGGTGGTGGGATCCACAGAAGCGGTCATCATCCATGCCAGCTTCGGAGATCCCAAAGAGCAGGTGGATTACATGGTGGTGCTGGGCGCCAAGGTCAATCCGGACGGCCCCTCTGTGTCATTGTGGGACCGGATCTGCGGTGCCTATGAATATATGGAGGAGCATCCCGACGTGATCGCTGTGGTTTCCGGCGGACAGGGCACGGATGAACCCATCACCGAGGCTGAGTGCATGTACCGGGAACTGGTGAACCTGGGCATCGATCCGAAACGGATCTGGATCGAAGACGAGGCAACCTCCACCTGGGAGAATATGAAATTCACCCTGGATCTCATTGAAGAAAAAACCGGCACCCGGCCGGTAAAACTGGGTGTTCTCTCCAGCGAGTATCACCTGTTTCGGGCAAGTCTCTTTGCCAAAGCCTGCGATGTGGAATTCGTGGGCATTCCAGCGAAAACATCCCGGCTGTCCCAGGCTGTCAACCATTTTATGCGGGAAGTTGCCGGTGTTTGGCATTATATAATCTTAGGAGGAAATTATGGTTAATCAGAATTATGCAGAGTTTGCATGGGAGAAGGCCGCTGAACTGCTGGCTATCGACTCTCCCTCCGGCTATACTGCCGAGGCTGCAAAGTGGGTTAAGAACGCATTCGAGGAGCTGGGCTTCAGCGCAACACTGACCAACAAGGGCAGCGTCATTGCTGACCTGGGCGGCAAGGACGACAACGACGGCCTGATGCTGGCCGCACACGGCGACACCCTGGGCGCTATGGTCTTCCAGATCAAGTCCACCGGCCGTCTGAAGCTGACCAATCTGGGCGGCATGCTGCCCGCCAACGCCGAGGCTGAGAACGTCCGCGTCTATACCCGTGACGGCAAGGTCATCGAGGGCACCTTCCAGCTGTGCAATCCTTCCAAGCACTGCAACGCTGCCTACAACGACATCAACCGCAACTGGGACACCTGCGAAGTGGTTCTGGATGAGGATGTCAACTCCGTGGAAGAGGTTCGCGCACTGGGCATCGAAGTCGGCGATATCGTCTGCTTTGACCCCCGTACCCGCAGAACTGCCAGCGGCTACCTGAAGAGCCGTTTCCTGGATGACAAGTTGTCCGTGGGCATCCTGCTGGGCTTTGCCAAGTATCTGGCTGACAACAAGATCGAGCTGCCCCGCAGAACCTATGTCCATGTCACTGTCTTCGAAGAAGTCGGCCACGGTGCCAGCTGCTGCGTGCCCGCAGGCGTTACCGAGTTCATCTGCGTGGATATGGGCTGTGTCGGCGACGGCCTGAACTGCACCGAGAAGCAGGTCTCCATTGCTGTCAAGGACTCCTCCGGTCCTTACCACTATGACGTCATCACCAAGCTGGTCAATGCCGCCAAGGCTACCGGTGCTGACTATGCTCTGGACGTTTACCCCCTGTACACCTCCGACGTTGACGCTGCTGTCCGTGCAGGCTACGATGTCCGTCACGGCCTGATCGGCCCCGGCGTTTACGCATCCCATGGCTACGAGCGCAGCCACATCGACGGTGTTCTGAACTCCATCAAGGTGCTGTGCGGCTACCAGGGCGTGTAATTTCTTAAAAGAATTGAATTCAGATGCCCCGGAGATTTCTCCGGGGCATTGACTTTTTTATATATTTGTGAGAAAATAAATCGGTTAAATAAATGAATTTAAGAGAGGATTTTATCTATGATGCAATCCAGAACACATAACTGCGGCGAGCTGAGACTGGCCAACGCAGGTGAAAAGGTCACCATCGTCGGCTGGCTGGAGAATGTCCGTGAGGTCGGCTCCAACTTTGCTTTCTGCGTTCTGCGCGACTACTACGGCACCACCCAGGTGGTCATTGAGAACGAGGCCATGATGTCCGTCATCAAGCCCCTGAACAAGGAGTCCACCATCTCCGTCTCCGGCACTGTCCGTGAGCGTGAGAGCAAGAACACCAAGATCCCCACCGGTGAGATCGAAGTGGTTCCCGAAACCATCGAAGTGCTGGGCAAGTGCATTCACAACCAGCTGCCCTTCGAGATCAATAAGTCCAAGGAAGCAAACGAGGATATGCGCCTCAAGTACCGTTTCCTGGATCTGCGTAACCCCGCAGTCAAGTCCAACATCATCCTGCGCTGCCAGGTCGTTGCTGAGCTGCGCCGTCTGATGACCGAGAAGGGCTTCCTGGAGATCACCACCCCCATCCTGACCGCTTCCTCCCCCGAGGGCGCCCGTGACTACCTGGTTCCTGCCCGTAACCACCCCGGCAAGTTCTACGCTCTGCCCCAGGCTCCCCAGCAGTTCAAGCAGCTGCTGATGACCTCCGGCTTCGACAAGTATTTCCAGATCGCTCCCTGCTTCCGTGATGAGGACGCCCGCGCTGACCGTACTCCCGGTGAGTTCTATCAGCTGGATATGGAAATGGCTTTCGCCACCCAGAATGACGTCCTGACCACTCTGGAAGATGTTCTGGTTCCCGTCTTCGAGAAGTTCGGCAAGTACAAGAGAATTTCCAAGGCTCCCTTCCGCCATATTCCCTTCAACGAGGCCATGGAGCGCTACGGCTCCGACAAGCCCGACCTGCGTATCGACCTGGAAGTCCAGGACATCACCGCTGAGGTCCAGGGCTGCGGCTTCGGCCCCTTCGAAGGCAACACCGTCAAGGCTGTTGTTGTCCATGATTTCACCCAGGCCCGTAAGTGGATCGACAAGCTGCTCTCTGACGTGGAAGTCCAGACCGGCAACAAGGCCTGCTGGGTCAAGGTTGACGAGAACGGCGCCCTGACCGGCGGCGTAAGCAAGTTCCTGCAGGAGTGCGCTCCCGCTCTGACTGAGAAGCTGGGCCTGAAGCCCGGCAGCTTCGTCTGCATGGCCGCCGGCAAGAAGCTGGCCGCTCAGAAGACCGCCGGTGTCATCCGCACCATGCTGGGCAAGCGTGTTCCCGGCCACTTCGACGAAGAGCAGTACGCCATCTGCTGGATCGTTGACTTCCCCATGTATGAGATGGGCGAGGAGTCCGGTCAGCTGGAATTCTGCCACAACCCCTTCTCCATGCCCCAGGGCGGCATGCAGGCTCTGCTGGATGCCGAGGGCGATGTTGAAAAGCTGCTGGCCATCAATGCTGACCAGTATGACCTGGTTGTCAACGGCTACGAGTCCGCTTCCGGCGCTGTCCGTAACCACAACCCTGAGATCATGGTCAAGGCCTTCCAGATGGTTGGTCTGGGCGAAGAGGATGTCAAGGCCAAGTTCCCCGCCATGTACAATGCCTTCACCTACGGTGCACCTCCCCATGCAGGCGCAGCTC
This sequence comes from Oscillospiraceae bacterium, assembly GCA_017555395.1. GTDB lineage: Bacteria > Bacillota > Clostridia > Oscillospirales > Oscillospiraceae > Faecousia. The sequence continues at coordinate 4,468 of JAFZGL010000089.1, forward strand.
CCGGCGTTGACCGTCTGATCATGCTGCTGACCGGCGAGGAGTCCATCCGTGAGGTCATCACCTTCCCCATGAACAAGAATGCTCAGGACCTGATGATGGGCGCTCCCACCGCTGTCGACAAGAGCCAGCTGGACACTGTCCACATCGCTCTGATCGAAGAGTAAGATTTTTGAATCTCCGCCGGAAAAATCCGGCGGAGATTTTTTGTTTCTGAAACCCGATGCCTTTTTTGACGAGTATACCGGTAGAGACAGAGAGGAGGGACTGTCGTGGAAGATGAAAAGATCGTGGACCTGTACTGGCAGCGCAGTGAATCTGCCATCCGGGAGACGGAGATCAAATATGACCGTTACCTGACAAAAATCGCCTACAACATTCTGGCGGACGCGGAGGACAGTCGGGAAAGTGTCAATGACACCTATCTTGCTGCCTGGAATTCTATGCCGCCCCATCGTCCCGGGGTGTTGAGCACCTATCTGGGCAAGCTGACCCGGCGGATCTCCATTGACTGCTTCCGGCGCCGTACCCGGCAGAAGCGGGGCGGCTCGGAATATGAGGTTTCTCTCAGTGAGCTTGGAGACTGTGTGTCCGGGGGCAATACCACAGAGGAGATCATCAATGTAAAGCTTCTGGCAGATGCCATCGGCATTTTCCTTCGCCTCCAGAGTGAGGAGGCCCGGAATGCCTTCATCGGCCGCTACTATTATCTGGACAGCTTAAAGGAAGTGGCTGCCTACTGCGGTATGACAGAGAGCAAGTGCAAGACGCTGCTGTTCCGCACCCGAGTGGCACTGAAGGAGTATCTGCGGGAGGAGGGATTTGAAGTATGACGGCGGAAAAATTACATGATGCCCTGAACTTGCTGCCCTCTGATCTGCTGGCAGCCACGGATCAGCTGCGGACAGCGCCCCGGGCAAAGATCATTCCCTGGAAACGATTGATTCCCGCGGCAGCCTGCTTTGTGCTGCTGATGGGTATCGGATTCCTGGTCCACCATGAAATGCCGGACCATATTATGATGAAGCAGGCGGCACCGGAAGCCCCGGCGGCTGTGGCACCTGTGCCGGAACGTATGGAAATCGCTCCGGATGCGGCAGCGCCTCAGGCACCTGCCATGGATGAACCCATGATGGAAGCGCCGGCAGAGGAAGGGCATTTTCCGGAACCGCCTTCCGATGTGAGCGCACCGGAAGTTCCATACGGTGAAGCTGCCGGCAGTGCAACCAGCAGGGAAGAGGAATTGTTCGTGGATCATAGCCACAGCTTTGCTGAGGAGACAGAAAATGCCGGGTCTACCGGTGCATACTGTGGAAATACGGTTACCAAAGTCTATCTTGACGGCGAGACATATAGCTTGGGCGGATCTGATTCTGTGACATTGACGCACATTCTGAAAAATCTGTCCTACAACCAGGAAGCGGTCTGCCGCTGCATGGCGGAATTTACGGTGGATACGGAAACCCTGACGGATATTCAGGTGAACCTGACAGAGGCTTTTGCCCGCTGTGAGCGGGGGCAGGCAGCTCTGACGGAAGAACAGGTACAGACCATCCGGACGATTATTGAGAATCTTTCGTAATGGAATCACCCCGCCATAACGGCGGGGTGATAATTTGAAAAAGTACTTTACAACTTTAGCGGATGAAAGTATAATAGCGGAAAAGAACCCTCAGGAGGCTCCTATGGAAAACACAGACAAGCAGGCAAGACTGAATGAACTCTATCAGCTCATTGCGGAAATCCGGGATCCGGAGGATGTACGGATTCTGTTCGAGGATCTGTGTACCCGAAAGGAAGTGGAAAATATGGCAGAGCGTGTCTTTGCTGCAAAGCTTCTGATGGAGGGCAAGACCTATAATCAGGTCATGGCGCAGGCAGATATTTCCTCTGCCACCTTAAGCCGGGTGTCCCGGTGTGTCCAGTATGGCAGCGGCTATTCCAAACTGCTGAAGAAAGAAGAATAAAGAAACGGGAGAGCCCAGCTCTCCCGTTGTTTTTATTCATTTTCGGCGGCAAGGGCTTCAAAGCACTTGTCCAGATAAATTTTATGTACTGCGGTGATGATGGTGTTGCGCAGCATCATCTTCTCGTCCGTGGAATCCACACCAACCTGAGCAATGGAATCCTTGATGCCGAAGACGTAGGCCAGCAGATTCTCGAATTCCTCACACAGATAATTGTAGGCCCGTTCGGCAGGATAGGTTTTTTCCTGCAGCCGGATGAAAAGACAGAGATTGTCCAGACTGACAACACTCTTGGCCAGAGCAATGAACATCAGGTGGGCGATCTGCTCCCGGTCGTACTGCTTTTTCACGGGGCTGGAGATCAGTCCCTTTTTGACGTAGTTGCTGATCATGGAGCTGGTAAGTGCGGTCTCCAGCACCGGTTCCAGACATTCGGCAATGTATTTGGAGGTCTGCTCCAGATAGAGACCTACATTGGGGATCTCGTGATACCGGGGCAGACGGAAATCTTTGACAGAGTCAGCAAGAAGCTGTTTGGTTGTATCTTTCATTTTCATCACCGACTCGATTATAGCGGATATTGGTGAAAAAGTCAACAAAACCCCGTGTCGGGTTATGGCCTACGGAGAAAAAATTCTTCTGAATCCGTACCGGGGTTTCGAAAAACCGGAGTCAAAAATGCCCCTGTCCTTTTCGGAGACAGGGGCATAGACATCAGGCGTTGAATACATACTTGTCCAGACGGCGGAAGGCCTCTTCCACCCGGCTCAGAGGCAGAGCCAGATTCACTCTCAGATGGCAGGGGCCATGGAACATCCGGCCGTCCTGGAGGGCAACACCCACATCCCAGGCGGCGTGTTCTACATCCTCAATGGTTTTGCCGTGGGCTTCGCACCAGGCGGTGCAGTCCAGGAACAGCATATAGGTACCCTGGGGACGGCTGACGGTGACGCCCTCAAAATGCTTTTCGATGTAGTCGCAGGCGAAGTCCACATTTCCGGCGATGACCTGGCACAGTTCATCGGTCCATTCGTGGCCTTCATCCTTGTAGGCACCGATGAGGGCGTACATGCTCAGCAGATTCATGGAGTTGTAGTGGCAGAGGGAGGCTTCCTTTTCCACCCGTTCCCGGAGCCACTTGTTATAGATGATGGAATAGCTGCCCACGAGGCCCGCCAGGTTGAAGGTCTTGCTGGGGGCGTACATGGCCACTGTATTCATTCTGGCGTAGTCGCTGACGGACTGGGTGGGAATGTGCTGACAGCCGGGGCGGATAATATCAGACCAGATCTCATCGGAGATGACGAAAACGCCGTGCTTTTCGTACAGCGCCATGGCCTGCTGGATCTCCCAGCGTTCCCAGACTCTGCCGCAGGGATTGTGAGGGGAGCAGAAAATGGCGGTGTGGATCTTGTTTTCCACGATCTTGCGTTCCATATCCTCCAAATCCATCCGCCAGATGCCGTTTTCATCCGGCTTCAGGGGGCTGTGAACAATATGGTAGCCGTTGTTGGTCAGGGTACCGGTGAAGCCCACGTAGGTGGGGGAGTGAACCAGAACGTTATCGCCTCTGGAGCAGAGTACATTCATGGCGCTGGTGACGCCGCCCAGAACACCGTTGGAGTAGCCGATGTGTTCAGGCAGAAGACCCTCAACGCCGTTGCGCTTCTTCTGCCAGCGGATGATGCTGTCATAGTATTCGTCCCGGGGGCGGAAATAGCCGTAGGTGGTATGTTTGGTGCGCTCGATGATGGCCTCAGGGATAGTGGGGCAGGCCAGGAAATTCATGTCGGCCACCCACATGGGGATCAGATCGAAGCCTTCTTTGGGCTGAGCGGGAGGGAAGTCCACAGCGATGGCATCCATTCCTTTGCGCTCCGGCAGGGTGGTAAAATCATATTTCATGGGACAAGCTCCTTTGATACAATTATTTTCTCTATTATAAAAAATCCGGCAGAAAATAGCAACCGGATTTCAAAAATAAAAGGCTTCCGAAAAACGGAAGCCTTTTGATATTTGATTAGCCTTCGGCGATTTCCTTCACCGCGGCGATGGCGGCATCCACTTCTTCTTCCGTGGAGAACCAGGAGAAACTGAAGCGGACAGCGCCCTGCTCCTGGGTACCCAGAGCGTAGTGCATTCTGGGGGCGCAGTGGGCGCCGGGACGGGTGGCGATGTCAAAGCATTCTGCCAGCTCATCGGAAACAGCGCTGGAGTCATAGTCATGGATGTTCAGAGTGACCACTGCGGTCCGGGGATGACCCTCGTCAAAACAGCCGTAGACAGTGACGCCGGGCAGATTCACAACGCCGTTGTAGAAGCGCATCATCAGCTTGTGCTCAAACTCCGCAATGGTCTGGACACCGGTTTCCTTCAGGAAATCCAGGGCGGCAGACAGACCCATGATGCCGTGGTTGTTCTGGGTGCCGGCTTCCAGACGGGTGGGATATTCCTCGGGCTGCACCTTGCTGTAGGAATGGATGCCGGTGCCGCCAACCTTGAAGGGGCGGATATCCACACCTTCCCGGATGCACAGACCGCCGGTACCCTGAGGTCCGTACAGACCCTTGTGTCCGGTGAAGCAGAGAACGGCAATGTTCATCTCTTCCATATCGATGTCCACGCAGCCACCGGTCTGGGAGGCATCCACGATCAGCAGCAGATCATGAGCCTTGGCGATGGCACCAATCTTGTGCAGATCCAGGATCTCACCGGTGAGATTGGAGGCATGGGTACAGACGATGGCCTTGGTTTCAGGGCGAATCAGCTTTTCGAAATCCGCATAATCCACCAGACCCTGCTTATTGGCGGGAACAAAGTCCAGGGATACACCGCAGTGCTCCTCCATAAAGTACAGGGGACGCAGGACGGAGTTGTGTTCCAGATCCGTGGAGATCACATGGTCGCCGGAGTTCAGAAGGCCCCGGATGGCAATGTTCAGAGATTCCGTGGAGTTGGAAGTGAAGATCACGTGATCGGGACGCTTGCAGCTGAAGAGTTCAGCCAGCTTCCGGCGGGTATCATAAACGGCGCGGCTGGCCTTCAGGGCGGTGCCGTGGGCGCCGCGGCCGCCGTTGCCCATGGAGTTCAGGGCTTCCACCATGGCGTCAATGACACACTGAGGCTTCTGCATCGTGGTGGCGGCATTGTCAAGATAGATCATGATATTGCTCCTTCATATGAGAGCAGTGTTGCCCATACGGGCAACACTGCGGATGCGTGACGGATTGATTAACCCCACAGCTCCAGAACAGCCATGGCCTCCCAGCGGATGCCGGCCTCTTCCAGAGACTTGGTAAAAGCTTCCTGCTCCTCAGGCTGGGTTTTCCAGGCCAGGCCGCAGCCGGCGTGGATTTCCCGGGGGATGGGGATCAGGCGGCCGGGGAGATTGCGCTCCAGGCAGTAGCGCTCCATGGCCATAGCGTCAGCGGTGGCAGCAAAGGTGACCACCAGATAGGGCTTCTTCTGACGCATCAGGGCATCACCACCAGGTCAGCCTGGGTCAGCTTTTCAACAATGGCGTACATGTTGGTGACTTCACCAACAGCCAGCTTATCGGAGACGTTATAGTAGTTCAGGCAGGTGCCGCAGGTCATGATTTCGACACCCTGAGCTTCCAGGTTCTTCAGGTCTTCCAGAGAAGCGGAGCCTTCGATGGTCAGGTTGGCACCGCCGTTGTAGAACAGAACGGTGGTGGGCAGAACATCCTGCTGGGTCAGGGCAAAGATGAAGCCCTTCATCAGAACGGCACCCAGCTCATCATGACCGTGGCCCATACGGTTGGAGTTGATGGCCACAACAATCTTCTTCTGAGCGGTGGGAATGATGGCGCACTCTTCGGGGATATCAGCAACACCGGTAGCAGCGGCGCCTTCGCCGATTTCCAGGGTGACATCATACTCGGTGGCGGAAATCTTGTGAGACTTCATGCCGTAGCCCTTCTGCTTTGCCATCTTGGCCAGGTTCTGAACAGCGATTTCGTTGTCAACCTTGACTTCGACGACACCGGCGCCGCCCAGTTCCTTGATAGCGTTCTTTGCCTTGACTACGGGCAGGGGACATGCATCGCCCATTGCGTTAACTTTGATCATATGAAATTCCTCCGTATCTTATATTGTAGTAAGAATTACTTATTCAGGTTGGTGACGTAGATTTCCTTATCGGCGGGCTCAATCATCTCACCGACGATAGCACCGGGCAGACCCAGAGCCTTGATATCAGCAACCAGCTGCTCGGCCTGATCAGCGGGCAGAGCAACCAGCAGACCACCGGAGGTCTGAGGATCGAACAGAATCTCCTGCATGGCGAAGGAGATATCTTCGTCGAACTTGACATGCTGGATGGTGTTGTTGCGGTTACGCTGGCCGGCAGCGGTCAGCAGGAACTCATCGGCATAGTCAACGGCTTCGGGGATGATGGGGATCTGATCGGCATAGACCTTGCAGCTGAGCTTGCCGTCCACCATTTCGTGCAGATGACCCAGGAAGCTGAAACCGGTAACGTCGGTGCAGGCATGGACATCGTACTTGGCGCATGCTTCTGCAGCATACTTGTTCAGGGTGGTCATGGACTTGATGGCCTCATCCATAGCTTCCTTGGAAGCTTCACCCACGCGGTGGGCGGTGCAGACAATACCGATACCCAACTTTTTGGTCAGAACCAGTTTGTCGCCCACATGGCCGCCGTTGTTGGCATAAATCTTGCTGGGATGAGCCAGACCCATGACGGACAGGCCGTACTTGACGTCTACGTCATTGATAGAATGACCGCCAACCAGAACACCACCGGCCTCAATGACCTTCTCAGCTCCACCCTGCATGATGGCACCCAGAATATTGAGGTCCCAGCTCTGGGGGAAGCAGACGATGTTCATGGCAGTCTTGACTTCGCCGCCCATTGCGTAGATATCGCTCAGGGAGTTGGTGGCAGCGATCTGACCAAAGGTATAAGGATCATCAACCATGGGAGGGAAGAAGTCCAGGGTCTGGATGACGGCAACATCATCAGCGACCTGGTAAACAGCGGCATCATCGGCACTGTCGAAGCCAATGAGCAGCTTGGGATCAGGATTGCCCTTGGGCAGCATGCTCAGAACACGGGACAGGACTCCGGGACCCAGCTTTGCGGTGCAGCCACCGCCCTTACAGAATACAATTTTTTCTTCCATTGGAAATGCTCCTTTCGTAGCATGAAATTATAGTTATCCAACTAAAAGAATAGCATATTGCGACAGGGTTGGCAAATCAGGAAACTCGATGAATAGTGACATTTTATTTATAAAAACGATAAATATAAAAGAAGAATTTACATGGGAAATCGTCATCGGAAAATGGAGAAAAAACTTCTGACGGAAGAAAAATGTTTCCTGCAAATCCCGGAGGCGCGGATTCGGTCGAATGATGTTTTTTTGCGATCGTCATATCTGTGAAAAATACTGGAAGCATCTGACACATCGGAAAAAGGAATTGGATATGGTGTACAAAATCTGTCCGTGAAATTGTGCATGATTACTGCGAAGAATCCACCCCACGAGGACATACGACTGCGTACTGTGGTCATTTTGACTACAAGGTGCCTAAAAAATACAGAAAAACAGGGGTCCAAAAGAAAAAGTATACAAACTTTTAACAGATTGTTCAAATCAACTTGCAAAACGCGGCAGTATTCGATATAATGTCAACACTGTTTAACCCTTTACCTCAATAAAGTAAAGGATCAGACAGGAACAATACTATTTCCGCGAAAATCTGCGATGAAATAGGAAATCCAAATTGGAGGTAAGAACAATGAAAAGAATCGTAACTCTGCTTCTGGCTCTGGCCATGGTTTTCTCCCTGGCTGCCTGCGGTGGCGCCGCTGAGTCCGGCTCCAGCGACTACAAGATCGGTATCATCACCGGTACCGTTTCTCAGGGCGAAGAAGAATATCAGGCTGCACAGAACCTGAAGGCTAAGTACGGCGATATGGTCGTGACCGCTACCTATCCCGACAACTTCTCCACTGAGACCGAGCAGACCATCGCAACCGTCACCAACATGGCTGCAGACCCCGACGTCAAGGCTATCGTCTTCGTCCAGGCTGTTCCCGGTGCCGCTGCTGCTATCAACAAGGTTAAGGAAACCCGCGACGACATCCTGTTCATCGCCGGTGTCTGCGCTGAGGACCCCGCTGTTATCGCTGCCGCTGCTGACGTCTGCCTGCTGGTTGACGAAATCGCAATGGGCACCACCATTATCGACCAGGCTGCAAAGCAGGGCGCCAAGACCTTCGTGCACGTCTCCTTCGAGCGTCACCTGGGCTACGCTACCATCTCTGCCCGCCGCGATGGCTTCATTGCCCGCTGCGCTGAGCTGGGTATCGAGTTTGTCGATGCTACCGCTCCCGACCCCACCGGCGATGCTGGCGTTACCGGCGCACAGGCTTGGGTTACTGAGAACATCAAGGTCTATGTCGACAAGTACGGCAAGGACACCGCTTTCTTCTCCACCAACTGCTCCCTGCAGGTTCCTCTGATCCAGCAGTGTGCTGAGCTGGGTGCTATCTATCCCCAGCAGTGCTGCCCCTCCCCCTACCACGGCTATCCCTCTGCCTTCAACATCTCCACTGAAGGCCACGAAGGCGATGTTCCCTACATGCTGGAGCAGATCACCGCTAAGGTCGCTGAGTACGGCAACTCCGGCCGTATGTCCACCTGGGAAGTCCCCGTCAACATGGTTATGATCGAGGCTGGCTTCAACTACGCTGAGAAGTGGATCAAGGGCGAGATCACCGAGCGCTGCGACAAGGCTGCATTCCTGGCTGAGGTTCAGGCTATTGCCGGCGAGGCTGCTGCACTGTCCAACTACTCCGACGAAGCTTCCGGCGAGATCGCAAACTTCTTCATGATCCTGTGCCCCTTCTTCGATTTCTAATCTAGAAACGCACAGCTTCAAACAAGAAATTATTTAAAGATCAATGCGCCCATCGGTCTTGATCGATGGGCGCATTTCCTCTTTATTTTTCCGATCCGCCGAGCCTCTCGAAAGAGAGGTCTTTGGCGCTGATAAGGGCTGACCGACCGGCACAATACCCTGCGCCGGCCGTTGAGCACTTATATACTATATAAAACTCTACAAAAGGGGTTATTAAATGGAAAACAAATACGTACTGAAAATGGAGGGCATCACCAAGGAATACTTTGGCAACAAGGTCCTGAAGGGCGTCGACCTGAAGGTCAGGCCCGGTGAGATCCATGCCCTCATGGGTGAGAACGGCGCCGGCAAGTCCACGCTGATGAACATCCTCTTCGGCATGCCCGTGATTCACTCCACCGGCGGCTTCGGCGGCACCATTGAATTCAACGGTGAACCCGTCAACATCGAAAATCCCCACAAGGCCATGCAGCTGGGCATCGGCATGGTGCACCAGGAATTTATGCTGATTCCCGGTTTCACCGTTGCTGAAAACGTCAAGCTGGGCCGCGAAATCTCCAAGGCTACCATCGCCAGCTCCGTCTTCGGCAAGTCCCTGGAAAGACTGGACAAGCCCGCCATGGCAGAAGATACCCGCGTGGCTCTGAACACCATCGGTCTGGGCGTTGAAGACTACGCCATGGTTGCCGGCATGCCCGTCGGTTACATGCAGTTCGTTGAGATCGCCCGTGAGATCGACAAGACCGGCATCAAGCTGATGATCTTTGACGAGCCCACTGCCGTTCTGACCGAGTCTGAGGCTGACCGCCTGCTGGATACCATGCGAGTCATCGCTTCCAAGGGTATCGCCATCATCTTCATCACGCACCGTATCAACGAAGTCATCGAAGTTACCGACTCCATGACCGTTCTGCGTGACGGCACCTTCGTGGACCGTCTGGAAACCAAGGATACCACTGCTGCCCGTATCGCAGAGCTGATGATCGGCCGCCAGGTGGAAAAGCTGGTTGACGACATGGAAGAGGACAACCGCAAGATCTCCGATGAGGACATCATGCTGGAGCTGAAGAACTTTTATGTGGACATGCCCGGCGAAAAGGTCAAGGGCATTGATCTGAAGCTGCGCCGGGGCGAAATCCTGGGCATCGGCGGTCTGGCCGGTCAGGGTAAAGTTGGTATTCCCAACGGCATTCTGGGTCTGTATCCTGCTTCCGGTGAGATTCACTTTGATGGTGAATCCATTGATCCCACCAAGCTGGGTGACGCTCTGCACAAGGGCATTGCCTTCGTTTCTGAAGACCGCCGCGGTGTTGGCCTGCTGCTGAAGGAATCCATCGAGCAGAATATCACCTTTACCGCTACCCAGATTCAGGGTAAGTTCCTGAAGCATTTCGGTCCCTTCACCCAGGTGGATTACAAGGCCACCAAGAAACATGCTCAGGATATGATCAAGGCTCTGGATATCCGCTGCACCGGTCCCGAGCAGTACTCCGGAAGACTCTCCGGCGGCAACCAGCAGAAGGTCTGTCTGGCCCGCGCCATCACCATGGATCCCAAGCTGCTGATTGTCTCCGAGCCCACCCGCGGCATCGACATCGGCGCCAAGAAGCTGGTTCTGGAGCTGCTGGCCAAGATGAACCGGGAGCAGGGCATGACCATCATCATGGTCTCCTCTGAGCTGAACGAGCTGCGCTCTCTGTGTGACCGGATTGCCATCGTCTCCGACGGCAAGCTCACCGGTATTTTCGCACCTGACGCATCCGACGCCGAGTACGGCCTGGCTATGTCCGGTGTTACCGAAGGAGGTAATGCATAATGACCAAAGATAAAATCAAGAAGGCCATTGATGCAATCGGTCTGCCCCGACTGATCGTTTTCTGCTTCTTCATGGCCATCGTCATCACCGCCGCTGTCAACGACATTGATGTGGCTTCCTATTTCTCCTCCACCCTGAAGTACTTCGGCATGTGGGGCATTCTGGTTCTGGCAATGCTGCCCTCCATCAAGTGCGGCATCGGCCCTAACTTCGGTGTTTCTCTGGGTATCGTCTGCGGCCTGCTGGGCACTCTGCTGGCGATCCAGTTCAACATTGCTCCCGCTGTGGAGGGCATCCTGCCCGGCTTCGGTCCCTGGGCTTCCATGTTCTTTGCCATTATTCTGTCTGCGGTTCTGTCCTGGCTGGTTGGTATTGCCTACGGCAAGCTGCTGAACATGGTTAAGGGCTCTGAAATGACCGTTACCACTTACGTCGGCTACTCTGCCATCTACCTGATGTGCATCGTCTGGTTCCGCGCTCCCTTCAATTCCGGCGAGATCATCTGGCCCCTGGGCGGCGTCGGTGTCCGTAACTCCGTCGCTCTGGAAACTTCCTTCGGCTGGCTGCTGAATGACTTCCTGGGCTTCAACATCGGTCCCGTCTTCATCCCCACCGGCATCATTCTGGCAGTTCTGCTGGTTTCCGGCTTTGTCTTCCTGTACTTCCGTTCCAAGACCGGTATTGCCATTACCGCTGCCGGCTCCAATCCCACCTTTGCCCGCGCCAGCGGCATTGATGTGGACAAGATGCGTGTCAAGGGTATTGCCCTGTCTACCGTCCTGGGTGCCATCGGCATCATCATCTACAACCAGGGCTTCGGTTACCTGCAGGCTTACACCGCACCTCTGGCCATGGGCTTTATCTGTGTCGCTTCCATTCTGATCGGCGGTGCCACCACCACCAAGGCTACCATCATGAACGTTCTGATCGGTACCTTCCTGTATCAGGGCCTGATCATCTTCACTCCCCCCGTTTCCAACCACCTGCTGGCCGGTACCGATATCTCTGATACCATGCGCCAGATCATCCAGAACGGCGTTATTCTTTACGCTCTGGCACAGACCAAAGGAGGAGACTAATGAATAACACGCTGAATAAAAAGACTCCCGCAGAACTGGTGAAGAACTTTGTTTCCGACAACAAGGTTATTCTGATGTTCGTGGTGCTGAGTATTGTCTGTATCCTCATCTCCGGCGCAAACGTTTCCTACGTTGCCGGCGAAGTGTTCTCCCGTTTCGGCCGTAATACCTGCCTGGTTCTGGCTCTGATCATCCCCTGTATGGCAGGCCTGGGCATGAACTTCGGTATCGTTGTCGGTGCTATCGCTGCCCAGATCTCCATTTTCTGGATCGTCCACTGGGGCTTCGTGGGTGTTCCCGGCTTCCTGCTCTGTGTTGCCATGTCCACCCCTCTGGCTCTGCTGTTCGGCTGGCTGACCGGTATGCTGTTCAACAAGACCAAGGGCTCCGAAATGGTTGCAGGTCTGGTTCTGGGCTTCTTCGCAGCCGGTCTGTACCGTCTGTTCACCCTGTACATCATGGGCGGCGTCATTCCCTATGACGATCCCAACCTGCTGGACCGCGGTTTCGGTCTGCGTAACGCATTCGACCTGACCGGCAACCTGAAGTATTCTGTGGATGACATCACCTTCCTGACCACTGCTTCCGTGCTGGGTGTTGTGTATCTGCTGTACACCCTGGTGGTTTACCTGCACGGCAAGAAGTTCGGTGAAGGCGTTGACACTAAGAAGTTTGTTATGCAGCTGATCGCCGGTGCTGTTGTTGTGGTGTTCGGCATCGTTGGCAAGATGATCCCCTTCGTTGCCACCAAGCTGGGCAAGAACCGTGTCATCCTGGCCGATGCTGTGATGCTGCTGGCTGTTGGTCTGCTGGTTTACGCTGTGGTGCTGTTCATCAAGAACCGTCCCGCCAAGGGCACTCCCGCTTTCAACAAGGTTCTGAAGTTCGCTGTTCTGGCTGTGATCCTGTTTGTTACCAACATGATCCCCGGTGTCAACAAGGTCTACCGCAGCGTCCGTCTGCCCGCCATGACCTTTGCTGTCATCGCGTTCTTCGCAGCCTTCAATGACTGGCTGGTCAATACCCGTCTGGGTCAGAACATGCGTACCGTCGGTCAGAACAGAAGCGTTGCTACCTCCGCCGGTATCGACGTGGACAAGACCCGTATCATCGCAACCTGCATCTCCACCGTTCTGGCCGCCTGGGGTCAGCTGATCTTCCTGCAGAACCTGGGTACCTTCAACACTGTTCAGCAGCAGGATAACGTTGGTCTGTACTCCGTCGCAGCCATCCTGGTCGGCGGCGCCAACGTTCAGAAGGCCACCAACAAGCAGGCTGTCATCGGTGTCATCCTGTTCCACACCCTGTTCGTGGTTGCTCCTCTGGCAGCTACCGAGCTGGTGGGCGACTCCGCCATCTCCGAGTACATCCGTATGTTCTTCTCCTACGGTGTCATCGCAGTTTCTCTGGCCATGCACGCCAGCAAGAAGGGCGGCAAGAAGGCAAAGGCTGCCTAAACGGAACCCTTTCACAAATAAGAGCACCCCGGAACCTTCGTTCCGGGGTGTTTTTTGTTATTTGCGTGCTTCGAAGGTCTGTAGAACCTCTGCCAGATCCGCTGACAGATACTGCCGGCAAGCCTGTTTCAGTTCGTCAGGGACACCGTAAAAAGCCTCTGCCATACTGCCTGCAATGCAGGTCAGAGTATCGCAGTCGCCGCCAAGAGAGACGGCAGTGCGGATCACGTCCTCAAAACTGTTTCCCTCCAGAAAAGCGGTGATGGCTTCCGGAACAGTACCCCGGCAGCTCACATCATGGCGGTAACCGGGACGGATCTCATCGCAGGTGCGGCTGAGATCATAGTCGAAAACAGATTCGATGTATGCTTTGATTTCATCCTTGGAACTGCCGGTTCTGGCCAAAAAGACAGCGGCGGCGGTTGCCTGGGCGCCCTTGATGGCTTCCGGATGGTCATGGCTGACTTCTGCGGACAGACTTGCCATCTTCAAAACGGTTTCCAGATCGGCAAACAACCAGCCGGCAGAGGATACCCGCATGGCACTGCCGTTGCCCCAGCTGCCGTAGGGCTGGGGATCGACCGTCATGAGCCAACTGAAAAACTTGGCACCGTAGCCGATACCCGGATGCAGTCTGCCAAAACGCTGCATGGATCGGATCAGCTGCTGCCGGATCGCTTCGTCAGAGGCACCGGCAGGG
>JAFZGL010000090.1 GCA_017555395.1 Oscillospiraceae bacterium
CCTGCAATTGCCAGAAGGAGCTCGATCCCCGATTTGCTGCTTTGAAGTAGCTTCTTGAGAAGTAAATCCAATTATGCTGTTAAAAGCAGTTTGACCAAGGAGGTGTCACCATGGCTGTCCCTAAGTGTAAAGTGTCCAAGGCCCGCCGCGATAAGCGCCGTGGCTCCAACTGGAAGCTGACCGCTCCCAGCGTTGCGGTTTGCCCCAAGTGCGGTGAGCCCGTTATGCCCCACAGAGCTTGCAAGGCTTGCGGTTCCTACAATGGCCGTCAGGTCCTGGCTGTTGAGGCTGAGTAAGGCATAAGGCAGATGCGGAAATGCAGAGGAAAGCTTTCGGGCTTTCCTCTTTTTCCTTTTCCGGGGCAGTAAACCGTTTCTCTCTTGATATGATCCGTTGATTTTCACAACAAACCGTTTATTTTACTGCCTTGTTTCACCGGAAAACATGAACAATTTTTAAGCAATCACACTTTCCCATTGCAATTCCTCGGAAACTGTGTAATAATAAATTGAATAGCCATTTTTATGGAAAGGAAGTGTTATCATGGCAAAACCTCTGGTGGCCATTGTGGGCCGCCCCAATGTAGGCAAATCCATGCTGTTTAATAAACTCACCGGACACCGCACATCCATCGTGGAGGACACCCCCGGCGTCACCCGTGACCGGATCTACGGTGACTGCGAATGGTGCGGCCGCACCTTCTCCCTGGTGGATACCGGCGGTATTGAACCCGGTACTGAAAACGACATGCTGAAGTTCATGCGCCGTCAGGCTGAGATCGGCATCGAGCTGGCAGACGCCATCGTGATGGTGGTTGATGTCCGCAGCGGTGTCACTGCTGCCGACCAGGATGTTGCCACCATGCTGCGCAAGTCCGGCAAGCCTGTGGCTCTGGCCGTCAACAAGTGCGACTCCATCGGCCTGGTAAATCCTGATGTCTTCGAATTCTACGCGCTGGGTATTGGTGACCTCTTCGAGACCTCCGCTGTCCATGGCCACGGTACCGGCGATCTGCTGGACTGGGTTCTGGCCAACATCCCCGAGGATGACTCCGAGGGCGAAGATGACGATATCATCAAGGTCGCCATCGTAGGCAAGCCCAATGTGGGCAAGTCCAGCCTCCTGAACCGGATCCTGGGCGAGGAACGTGTCATCGTCTCCAACATCGCGGGTACCACCCGTGATGCCATCGACTCCTATTTTGAAAATGAGACCGGCAAGTACTGCTTCATCGATACTGCCGGTATGCGCCGCAAGAGCAAGGTGGATGATGCCATCGAAAAGTACTCCAACATGCGCACCATCAATGCCATCGAGCGCAGCGACGTCTGTCTGATCCTCATTGATGCCAACGACGGTGTCACCGAACAGGATACCAAGATCGCCGGTCTGGTTCATGAAGCTGGCAAGGCCGCCATCATCGTAGTCAACAAATGGGATGCCGTTGAGGACAAGGAAACCAATACCATGCGCGACAAGGAACTGGCTGTCCGGGACGGTCTGAGCTACATGACCTACGCCCCCGTGGTGTTCCTGTCCGCCCTGACCGGCCAGCGCGTGGACAAGATCTATCAGGTCATCAATGATGTCCATGCCCAGAACACCAGCCGCATCACCACCGGCGCTCTGAACAGTGTTCTGGCAGATGCCACTGCCAGAGTCCAGCCTCCCACGGACAAGGGCCGCCGCCTGAAGATCTACTATATGACCCAGGCCAGTTCCAAGCCCCCTCATTTCGTCATTTTCTGCAATGACGCAAGACTGTTCCACTTCTCCTATCAGAGATATCTGGAAAATCAGATCCGTGACGTGTTCGGTCTGCAGGGCACTCCCATCCGGATCACCATCCGGCAGCGGGGTGACAAGGAGGACGACTAATGGTTCTTTCCTGTATTGCGACCTTTGTCATTGCCTATCTGCTGGGTAACCTGAACGGCGCCATTGTGATTGCCCGTCTGGTTGCCGGCGAGGATGTCCGCACCAAGGGCAGCGGCAATGCCGGTCTGACCAACTTCACCCGGAACTACGGTTCCAAGACCTCCATCTTTGTGATCCTCATTGACATGGGCAAGGCCATCGCCGCCTGTCTTCTGGGCGGTCTCCTGCTGGGCCGGTACGGCCTTTACCAGGACGGTGTGGCCCTGGGCGGTCTCGGTGTCATTCTGGGCCATGACTTCCCTGCCCTGCTGGGCTTCAAGGGCGGCAAGGGCATCCTCAGCGGTGTCACCGTAGCCCTGATGATGGACTGGAAGCTGGGACTGCTGGTCTTCAGCATTTTCCTCATCGCCTACCTGCTGACCCACTATGTTTCTCTGGGCAGCGTGCTGTCCTCCGGCTCCTTCGGCTTTTTCTATGCCTGGTGCCATCCGGAGCGCCCCTTCCCCATTTTTGTGGGCTTTTTCCTCAGCGCCCTTCTGGTATGGATGCATCGGGCCAACATCGGCCGTCTGATCCGGGGCGAAGAGCGGAAAACAAATCTCTTATCGAAAGGAAAGTAAGCCATGAAAGCAGTTGTTGTCGGCAGCGGCGCCTGGGGTACCGCCCTCGCCATTCAGCTTTGTAAGAACGGTCACGATGTGACCATGTGGACCTTCGAAAAGGAACTGATTCCCCAGATGGAGACCGAGCGTCTCAACATCCGCCTTCCCGGTGTGAAGCTCCCCGAAAATCTCACTGTCAGTGGTGATTACGCCTGCATCCGTGGATGCAAGCTGGTGGTCATGGCCTCTCCCTCCTTCCCCGCCCGGATCGTGGCCAAATCCGCCGCGCCTTACATCGACGAGGATGCCGTTGTGGTTTCCGTCACCAAGGGTTTGGAAGACAAGACCTTCAAGCGCATGAGCGAAGTGGTTGCTGAAGAGACCGGCCGTGAGGTCGTTGTCCTCACCGGACCCAGCCACGCTGAAGAAGTGGCACTGGGTATCCCCACCGGCTGTCTTGCCGCCTGTGAAAACAAGGAGCTGGCTGAATTCGTTCAGGATGCTTTCATGTCCCTCTGCTTCCGTATTTACACCAGTCCCGATCCCGTTGGCGCGGAGCTGGGCGGCGCTCTGAAAAACGTCATTGCCCTGTGTGCCGGCATTGCTGACGGTATGGGCTGCGGCGATAATACCAAAGCCATGCTGATGACCCGCGGTCTGACCGAAACTGCTCGCCTGGGTGTATCCATGGGAGCCAAAAAAGAGACCTTCACCGGACTGTCCGGTATCGGTGATCTGATCGTTACCTGCACTTCCATGCACTCCCGCAACCGCCGGGCCGGTATCCTCATCGGTCAGGGCAAGGCTCCCGGAGCCGCCATGGACGAAGTGGGCGCCGTGGTGGAAGGCTACTATGCCGCCAAGGCCGCCTACGAACTGGGCAAGCGACAGGGCATTGATATGCCCATTACCGAAGCCGCCTATCATGTTCTGTACGAAGGCGCCGATGTGGTGGAATCCTTCAAGGAACTGATGATCCGCAATCGCAAAGCAGAAACAGAAGACACTGGCTGGCTGTAAAAAACAAAAAAGCACTGTCCCATGGGGCAGTGCTTTTTCTTTATCCTACCGCGGAACAAAATAAAAAACGCTGCTGAAAATCAGCAGCGTATTTTATAGCAATGGAATTAGATGGCGCGCTCAACCTTGTTGGAGCGGAGGCATCTGGTACATGCGTAAACATGGCAGGGAGTTCCATTCACGACAGCCTTGACGCGCTTGACGTTGGGCTTCCATGCACGGTTGGAACGTCTGTGGGAGTGAGAGACCTTAATGCCGAAGGTCACGCCCTTACCACAAAAATCACACTTAGCCATTCTTTGCACCTCCATTCTTTTCAGTAGTCATACTACGCCCTTCACAGGCGCTTAGATATGATAACAGACTTTTTTCAAAAAAGCAAGCACTTTTTTCAAAATTTTTTGTTTTTTTGAAAAGATATTGATATTCCCTTCGCCGATGGATATAATAAACAAAATACTGCGCAAATGAGGTGCGGACATGATCGATACATACTCCATTGCACTGCGTACTTTGGTGGAAAAACTGAATCTGACCATCGCTTTTCAGTCCACAGACTACAATTCCGTCCGCCTGACGGTTGAGGATGTGGCCCGTCCCGGTCTTCAGCTGGCAGGCTATTTCGATCATTTCGAACCCATGCGTCTGCAGATCATGGGAAACGTGGAAATGAGCTACTTAAGCAAACTGTCTCCCCAGGACCGGGCGGTGACCTATGACCGGCTGTTCTCCTACAAATTTCCCGCCCTTCTGATCTCCCGCGGCATTCAGCCCGATGAGCTGTGCCTGATGATGGCCAAAAAGCACAATGTGACCGTCCTCAGCACCAAGGATGCCACCGGAACTCTGATCACCAACATCATCTCCTTCCTCAGCAGCGCTCTGGCACCCCGGATCACCCGGCACGGTGTTCTGGTGGAAGTCTACGGCGAAGGTATCCTGCTGATGGGCGACAGCGGCATCGGTAAGAGTGAGGCCGCCGTTGAGCTGCTGAAGCGCGGCCACCGTCTGATTGCAGATGATGCCGTGGAGATCCGGAAAATCGGAAACACCACCCTGATCGGCACCGCCCCGGAACTGATCCGCAACTACATTGAACTGCGCGGCATCGGCATTATCAATGTGGCAAAGCTCTTCGGTATGGGCGCTGTCCGTACGGAAAACGAAATCAACCTGGTGGTGAACATCGTACCCTGGAACACCCAGGCAGTCTATGACAGACTGGGTCTTGAGGATCAGTATAC
Source organism: Oscillospiraceae bacterium (assembly GCA_017555395.1). Taxonomy (GTDB): domain Bacteria; phylum Bacillota; class Clostridia; order Oscillospirales; family Oscillospiraceae; genus Faecousia. The sequence goes on from JAFZGL010000090.1 coordinate 4,745, forward strand.
CGAGATCCTTGGCATCAAAGTTCCCATGAACACCATCCCCATCACCCCCGGCCGAAACCTGGCCATGATTCTGGAGGTTGCCGCTATGAACAACCGCCAGAAGAAACTGGGCTATAATTCCGCCCTGGAATTCACTGAGCAGATCAACAAACATTTCGATCAGAATATAGGAAAATAATCCATGAAAGAATTTACCATCGGCACCAACGACGCCGGTCAGCGGCTGGACCGTTTTCTTGCGAAGGCTGTCCCTCTGCTGCCTGCCTCCCTGGCGCAGAAATATATCCGGCTGAAGCGGATCAAATGCAACGGAAAGCGCATCGAACGGGACACCCGGCTGAATGCAGGCGATGTGCTCCAGCTGTACATCAACGATGAATTTTTTGACAAACCCCGGGAGGATAACGCCTATCTGACGGTGGCAACCCCAAAGCTGAATATCGTCTATGAAGATGACCACATTCTGCTGGTGGACAAGCGTCCCGGACTTGCCGTCCATCCCCATGACGGTGCGGAATACGGACGTACCCTCATTGATCACATCCAGTCCTATCTGTACCAGAAGAAGGAATGGCGTCCCCGGGAGGAAAATGCCTTCACCCCGGCCCTGTGCAACCGCATCGACCGGAACACCGGTGGCATCGTCATCGCCGCCAAGACCGCGGAAGCGCTTCGGGTCATGAACCAGAAGATCAAGGACCGGGAGCTGGACAAACGGTATCTCGCCATTGTGGAAGGCACCCCGAAGCCGAAAGACGGTTCTTTAAAGGGCTATCTGTTCAAGGATGCCAAAAAGAACCGGGTCTTTGTTTCCGACAAGCCCCAGCCCGGTGCAAAGACCTGCCAGACCAACTACAAAACCCTGGTCAGCAAAAACGGTCTTTCCCTGGTGGAATGCGAGCTGATCACCGGCCGTACCCATCAGATCCGCGCACAGTTCGCCCATGCCGGCCATCCCCTTCTGGGTGACGGCAAATACGGCAAACTGGACAAAAAATATGACCGCAATTATCAGGCCCTGTATTCCTATCAGCTGACCTTCACCTTTACCACTGAAGCCGGTTCTTTGGATTATCTCAACGGAAGATCCTTCCGGGTGGAAAAAGTGGACTTCGTGGAGGAATACTTCCCCGGCACCAAAATTTGATATGACAATTGTAGGGACGAATCCGATTCGTCCCTGCAATATGTTTTCAGGAGTGATTTTATGACCCTTTTCGTCACCAGCAGCCCCTATATTGAGGGTGCACCCGGTGCGTTTTTAAGTAATGTCAACGGTTTTGTGGACAGAATCCGGGAAGTTCTCCCGGAAAATCCCAGAGCCCTGTTCATCTGCTCCGATCCGGATGATCACAGGGGCACCTGCCGCTTTGCCGCGGAAACCTGCGCCGCTTTTGCCATGGAGGGCATGGCGTTTTCCAGCTATCATGTACTGGACCGTTTCAATGTGAAGCAGGCCTATCACCTGATCTGTACATCAGACCTGATCATCCTCTGCGGCGGTCATGTACCCACCCAGAACACCTTCTTCCGGAAGATCCGTCTGCGTCACCTGCTTCGCCACTTTGAAGGCACGGTGGTCGGTATCAGTGCCGGCAGCATGAACTGCGCGGATGTTGTCTATGTTCAGCCTGAGGAGCCCGGCGAATCCGTGCCGGAGTTTACCCGGTTTTCTCCGGGTCTGGGGCTCACCGGTGTCAATATCCTGCCTCACTATCAGAAGGTAAAAGACAATTATCTGGACGGTCTGCGGCTGTTTGAGGACATCACCTATGCAGATTCCATGGGAAATACCTTCTTTGCTCTGCCGGACAACAGCTATTTCTATCAGAATGAGGAACAGCTACTGCTCTTCGGCGAAGCCTATCTTCTCCGGGACGGCATCCTGAAGCAGATCTGTGAGACGGACGAATGCATCGACATCGCCGAACTGGAATAAGAAAAACCGCTCTTCTTCGGAAGAGCGGTTCTTTTTTACAGAATACCCAGTACTTTCAGAAACAGAAGGCAAAGCACCAGAATGATCACCGGACGGGTGACGCGGCTGCCCTTTGTCATAGCAAGACCTGCGCCCACATAATTGCCCGCCATATTGCACAGCGCGGCAGCCAGACCCAGCAGGAATATCACTTGTCCGTTCAAAATAAAAATGGTAAGACTTGTGATATTTGTGGTCAGGTTGATGACCTTGGCCTGTGCATTGGCCGTGCGGATATTCAGTCTGGCAAACACTGTGAAGGCAACGATCAGGAAGGTTCCGGTGCCCGGACCGTAGAATCCGTCGTACATTCCCACCACGAAGCTGCTGAGAATCGCCGTAATCCAGAGTCTCCGGTTCAGCACCAGAGGCGCATCCGCATTGTCATGAAACACCCGAGGGTTCAGCACCAGGAAGGCCACCACCGGCAAAATCACAAACAGGATCTTCTCCATGACCCCTTCTTCCATGGCCATGGAGGCATGGGCACCCAGGGAACTGCCCAGAACCGCAAAGGCAATGGTGGGCAATGACAGTTTCCAGTTCACCAGACCTTTGCGAATAAAACGCACTGTGGCCAGGGTGGTGCCGCAGGCAGAAGAAAGCTTGTTGGTGGCAATGGCATTGTGGATGGGGACACCTGCCAGCACATAGGCCGGCAGCGAAATCAACCCGCCGCCACCGCCGATGGCATCCACCAGGCCTGCCAGAAACAGCAGCGGACATACAATCAAAAACATTTCCGGAGTCAAATTCATAATCTTCCCTCCCAAATTCGTCCTTTTATCTTACCACGTTCCGGAAAAATGTAAAGAGATAATAAAAAACATACGTTCCGCGGGTTTGAATTTCCCGCAGAGCTCAGGCGTTTTGCACAGTTTACTATAAGAAAAAACAACGTTTTGTACAATATAAATAAAGTTATATCGAATGCATCTCCATCTTTTGGCTTGACTTTTCTCCCATCGGTGCTATTATATCGGTACAAAAATACCGATTTTTATTCCCATCACAGAAAGGGTTTTTATATGTCTACAGTTTATTCCCCTGTCACCACCCCCGAAGAACTGACCTCCGCTCTGGCCCGTGTCCGGAATGCCCAGGCAACCTTTGCCGCCTATTCCCAGGAACAGGTCGACAAGATTTTCCTTGCCGCCGCCACTGCCGCCAACAAGGCCAGAATCTCCCTGGCAAAAGCTGCCGTGGAGGAAACCGGCATGGGCATCGTGGAAGATAAGGTCATCAAGAACCACTACGCCGCCGAATACATCTACAACGCCTACAAGGATACCAAGACCTGCGGCGTGATCGAAGAAGACACCGCCTACGGCATCCGGAAAATCGCCGAGCCCATCGGTGTCATCGCTGCGGTCATCCCCACCACCAATCCCACCTCCACCGCCATTTTCAAGACCCTGCTGGCACTGAAGACCCGCAACGGCATCATCATCAGCCCCCATCCCCGGGCAAAGAAGTCCACCATTGAGGCCGCCCGGATCGTTCTGGAGGCCGCTGTGGCCGCCGGTGCTCCTGAAGGCATCATCGGCTGGATCGATGTTCCCTCTCTGGCGCTGACCAACATGGTCATGCAGGAAAGCGACATTATTCTCGCCACCGGCGGTCCCGCCATGGTCAAGGCCGCCTACTCCTCCGGCAAGCCCGCCCTGGGCGTGGGCGCCGGCAACACCCCCGCCATCATTGATGAGAGCGCCGATTTGATGCTGGCTGTCTCCTCCATCATCCATTCCAAAACCTTTGACAACGGCATGATCTGCGCTTCCGAGCAGTCCGTTATCATTCTGGATTCTGTCTACGAAGCCGCCAAGGCTGAATTCATCAGCCGCGGCTGCTATATTCTGAACGCGGAAGAAACCGAAAAGCTGAGAAGCACCATTCTCATCAACGGCGGTCTGAATGCCAAAATCGTCGGACAGAGCGCTCACACCATTGCAGCTCTGGCCGGTGTGGAGGTTCCCGCAGATGCCAAGATCCTCATCGGCGAAGTCACCAGTGTGGAACTCAGTGAGGCCTTTGCCCACGAAAAGCTGTCCCCTGTTCTGGCCATGTACCGGGCAGCCGATTTTGCCGATGCCCTGAATAAGGCCGACCGGCTGGTGGCTGACGGCGGATACGGCCACACCGCTTCCATTTACCTGAATCCCATCACCGCGAAAGAGCACCTGGCCGCTTTCGAAGCCCGGATGAAGACCTGCCGCATCCTGGTCAACACCCCCTCCGCCCACGGCGGTATCGGCGATCTGTACAACTTCAAGCTGGCACCCTCCCTGACTCTGGGCTGCGGCAGCTGGGGCGGCAACTCCGTCTCCGAAAACGTGGGTGTCAAGCATCTGCTGAACATCAAGACTGTGGCTGAAAGAAGGGAAAATATGCTCTGGTTCCGCGCTCCCGAAAAAGTATACATCAAGAAGGGTTGTCTCCCCGTGGCTCTGGATGAACTGAAGACCGTCATGGGCAAGAAGAAAGCCTTCATCGTCACCGATTCCTTCCTGTACAACAACGGCTACACCAAGGCTGTGGAATCCAAGCTGGACCAGATGGGCATTCAGCACACCTGCTTCTACGATGTGGCCCCTGATCCCTCCCTGGCCTGTGCCAGAGCCGGCGCTGCCCAGATGACCGCCTTCCAGCCTGACGTGATCATCGCTGTGGGCGGCGGCTCTGCCATGGATGCCGCCAAGATCATGTGGGTTCTGTATGAGCATCCGGAAGCCGATTTTATGGATATGGCCATGCGGTTCGTTGACATCCGCAAGAGAGTCTATACCTTCCCCAAGATGGGTGAAAAGGCTTACTTCGTGGCTGTTCCCACCACCGCCGGTACCGGTTCCGAAGTCACTCCCTTCGCCGTCATTACCGATGAGGAGTCCGGTGTCAAGTATCCCCTGGCTGACTATGAGCTGATGCCCAACATGGCCATTGTGGACGCCGATATGATGACGAATGCCCCCAGAGGCCTTACCGCCGCCTCCGGCATCGACGCCGTCACCCACGCTCTGGAGGCCTACGCCTCCATGCTGGCCACCGACTACACCGATTCTCTGGCACTGCGCAGCCTGAAGATGGTCTTTGAATATCTGCCCCAGGCCTATGACAACGGTCCTCAGAACCCTCTGGCCCGTGAAAAGATGGCAAACGCCGCCACCATGGCCGGTATGGCCTTTGCCAACGCCTTCCTGGGTGTCTGCCACTCCATGGCCCACAAGCTGGGCGCCTTCCACCATCTGCCCCACGGCGTTGCCAACGCCCTGATGATTGAGGAAGTTCTGCGGTTCAACGCCTCCGAGACCCCTGTAAAGATGGGCACCTTCTCCCAGTATGACCACCCCCATACCCTGGCAAGATACGCAGAAGTCGCCGACTATCTGGGCGTCAACGGCGAGACCGATACCGACAAGCTGGAAGGTCTGATCGCTCTGATCAACGATCTGAAGAAGAAGATCGGCATCAAGGACACCATCCGGGAGTATGTTCCCGACGAAGCCGACTTCCTGGCCCGGCTGGATGACATGGTGGAGCAGGCCTTCGACGACCAGTGCACCGGTGCAAACCCCCGGTATCCCCTGATGCAGGAAATCAAGCAGATGTATCTGAACGCCTACTACGGCAAGTAACGGAGGATAGACTATGAACATGGATCATATCATCGCAACACGCCCCAACAAGATCATCTGCCGGGACGGCGATAAGTGCATCAAGATTTTCAATGAGGACTTCTCCAAGGCCGACATTCTGAATGAGGCGCTGAACCAGGCACGGATCGAAGAAACCGGTCTGAACATTCCCAAAATTCTGGGTGTTACCATGGTGGACGGAAAGTGGGCCATCATCACGGAATACATTGAGGGCAAGACGCTGGCGCAGCTGATGGAGGAGCATCCTGAGAAGCAGGATGAATACCTGAATCTGTTCGTTGATATCCAGCTGACCATCCACAGCAAGACCGCCCCCAGACTGCACAAGCTGAAGGATAAGATGAACCGCAAGATCAGTGCATCCCGTCTGGATGCCACCACCCGGTATGATCTGCACACCCGTCTGGAAGCCATGCCCAAGCATACCAAGGTCTGCCACGGCGATCTGAACCCCTCCAATATTATCATCACAGGCGACGGCACTCCCTACATTCTGGACTGGGCCCATGCCACCCAGGGCAACGCCTCTGCCGATACCGCCCGGACGTATCTGCTGTTCTGCATGAACGGAGACTTTGATCTGGCAAGAAAGTATCTGGAGCTGTTCTGCCTGAAGAGCGATACCGCCAAGCAGTACGTTCAGAAGTGGATGCCCATTGTGGCCGCCTCTCAGCTCAGCAAGAGCACCGAACCGGAACACAAGTTCCTGCTCAGCTGGGTCAATGTTGTGGACTATCAGTAACAAATATCCCCGGATGCATTGCATCCGGGGATTCTTTTTATGCGCAAAGGATCTTTGCGTGACATTTTGAGGGCATTATTGTACAATAATGCCGAGGTGAGTGCCATGCGGGATATCGGAAAGAACATAAAAGAACTTCGTACACGGAAAAACCTGACACAGGATGAACTGGCAGAACAGCTTTTTGTCACCCGGCAGACTGTGTCCAACTACGAAACCAGCCGCAGCCGCCCGGATGTGGAAATGCTGGCAAAAATCGCAGAAGCACTGGATACGGACGCCAATACTGTCATTTACGGTCTGCCGGAAGATACCGGAAGACAGAAAACATACGCGGTAACCGCCATCGGTGCCGCTGTGATCCTCCTGCTGATACTGCCCCTTCCCTGGCTGAACAGCGTCACGGACAGAATCGGAGGGTTCCGGTTTATTCTCTGGCCCAGATATCTTCTGGTCATGTACTATATTCCTTTTATCCTTCTGTGTACCGGATGGGAAGCCATGCAAATCCTCTCCCTTTTTACAAAGCTTGCTCCTGTTTCCAAAACCAAATGGCTGCTGCGGGGATGCCTCATGTTCATCGCCTTCTACATTCTGATGACCCTCCTGCTGATTCTCCCCATGGACAAACCCATGTGGCTCATGTACCTCCTGTACTTTCTGCTGGGTGCCCATCCCGACATCTTTTCAATCAATTTTGCCTATCTGCTGCTGCCCGTTGGGTGTCTGCTATGGCTCTGCCGTTTTCCAAGAATACAAAGGTAAAAACACCCCTCCGGACGGAGGGGTGTTTCGTTATGCGTTCGCCATACTGGCATCTTTTTTATCCACTGTCAGGAAGAATACCGCCGTGCCGGCAACAGCCATGGCAACACCTGCGTACAGCAGCACCCGGACATTGAAGGCATCCAGCAGCTGGCCGCCGGTGAAATTACCGATGGCACAGCCCAAGGTATAGGATGCAGTGATGAAGGCCTGACCCTTGACCATGTCCGCGGGAGAGACCTTGGAATCGGCATAATACAACTGGGTCGGAGACAGGAAGGAATAGGAAGTTGCCTGCAGCAGCTGGATACCGTAGATGGCGATGACATTTTTTGCCAGGATAAACAGCACGGACTTCACAATAAAGCTGATGCCTGCCAGCTTCAGCAGCCAGCTGTCGGAAATTTTGGTCCGCAGCCAGTCAAAATTCACAATGACCACCATCTCAATGGCAGTCGCCACAAACAGAGCAACACCTACGGTGCCGCTGTCGCCTCCCAGAGGGGAGACCACTTCGATCAGGTAATTCTCCGTCATGGCATGGAACATGGCCAGCAGCATGACGCCAAGCAGCGACACGCAGTACCATTTGTACCGCCGGAAGAACACGGGAACGCTGCAGCACTCTGTCCGGATCTGCTTCCCGGCAACATCCTCTGTCAGGCCGGGATATCCCAGGGTTGCGGCCACATTGGCGCCCAGAAGCGCAAGGGCGATCCAGATCATCCAGCCGGCACCGAAGGCCGCCATCACCTTGCCGATGACCAGAGCGGACACCGCATAGGCAAAAGAGCCGATGCCGCGTCCCACGCCGTAGTTGATCTTATAGCCAATGCGGTTGTAAGACACGGAGACAGCGTTCAGCAGCGGATTCATGGCATCAAAGGTAAAGACACCCAGAAGATACACCAGACCGTACAGCGCCCCGGAGAGAGGCAGAAGCTGAATAGAGGCAAAGCAGGTCATGCTGACGGCGGTCAGTCCGGCAATAAACCACTTGACGATATTGCCGCCGATCCGGTCCGCAACGGATGCCAGCATGGGCTGGGCCGCACAGGACAGCAGGTTGCCGCTGGCCAGAAGAATGCCGATATAGGACGCGGCAAACCCCTTCTCCAGCAAAAACGCGGTTGCAAAGCTGACAACACCGGCGGCAGCAGCCCAGTAGGCACACTGCTGGCAGGTATAGCGAAGGGTCAGATTTTTCTTCATTTCAGTTTCTTCTCCCAGTCTTCTGCCTTGAATCCGGTCAGAACAGCAGTCTCAGTCACCACCAGAGGACGCTTCACCAGCATACCGTCAGTGGCCAGAAGCCGCAGCTGTTCTTCCTCGGACATGCCGGGCAGCTTATCCTTCAGTTCCAGGGCGCGGTACTGGAGGCCGCTGGTGTTGAAGAACTTTTTCAGGGGAAGTCCGCTCTTCTCATACCAGGCTTTCAGTTCTTCGTAGGAAGGATTGTTCTCTTTGATGTGACGGTCCTCATAGGAAATACCGTTATCATCCAGCCATTTTTTTGCTTTTTTGCAGGTAGTGCAGAGGGGATATTCCAGAAACAGCATGGTCATTCTCCTTATTTTCTCATAATTGCTTCAATATCGTATACCGTCCTGGGAATATCCCGGGACAGGTTTTCACAGCCGTTCTCCGTGACCAGGCAGTTATCCTCCAGCCGGAAGCCAATGCCCCATTCCTCATGATAGATACCCACATCCACACAGAAGGCCATACCGGGCGCCAGGATTTCCGGCCGCTCCACGGCATCATGCACATCATAGCCAATATGATGGCTTCCGCCGTGCCACATGAGCTTTCCAATCTCATCGAAGGAACGGAGCACACCGGCATCCTTCAGCCGTTCAAAATTATAACGTCTGATGGTGGCATCTACATCCGCCATGGGCATTCCGGGTCTGATCACCGAGAACATATAGTCTGAGGTGGCCAGGGCGCATTCATACAGCAGCCTCTGCTTCTCAGTAAACCGGCCGTTGCAGGGCCATCCTCTGGAAACATCCGTGATCATCCACTCATGCTGGGCACCCACATCATTGAGCACCATGTCACCGTCCTGGGCCTGGCCCGTATAACTGTAATAATGAATGCAGAAATTATTCTTTCCTGCTGAAATGATAGAGGGAAAACCGGGACCTTCCGGGCCAAACTGCCCCAATGCCCTGTCGAATTCCGCTTTATACTGATATTCCCACATGCCGGGCCGGGATGCACGCATCATAGCCTGAATGCCGGCGTTGGTCTTTTTCTCCGCCTGACGCAGCGCATTGATCTCCTCAGGGCTTTTGATCAGCCGCAGGCGGCTCAGAACCGTGCTGGCATCAGCGGTCTTCATATTGGGGTGTTGTTCCGCCAATCTGTCCGCAAAGCTGTGAGACAGGCGGGAAATATCCTGGGGCGCATGCTTCCGGCAGTCCAGATACACTGTTCCGTAATTTCCGGAAGAAAGAATCTTCTGCACATCAGATTCAAAGGTCTCCGCAAACCGGATATCCTTTACACCGGAGGCAGACTCCGCTTCCGCTGGTGTGATCCGGCGTCCGGTCCACCGTTCTGCCATCGGGTCCGGCGGCAGAAGATACAACCGCTCCAGAACAGAGCCTCCGTCCTTCAGCGCCAGGAAAACAGATTCCTTGCAGGAAAGGCCTGTCATATAAACATAATTTCGGTCCGGAGAAAAGGGATAGAACTCATCACTGCTTCTTCGGATCTCAATGCCGGAAAAGAGGATCAATACAGAACCCTCTTCCATATGTTCATAAAAACGGCGGCGGTTGAATTCATAATAGCCGGAATGCACACAGATCTCCCCTTTGGGTTACTTTAACCTGATTGTAATACAGAATATGTAAAAGTGCAATTGTTATATTTGGGAAGAATCCTGTGAACCGGCAGACGGAGCGGGTGACGAGGCTCGTGACACTATTGTAGCGATGGGACCCTCCCCATCGCCCAACAGCCCACCGGGCTGTTGGATTTAATCATTCGAGCCTCGCCTTTCCAAAAAGAAAAAGACCAGCCATAAGGCTGGTCTTTCTTTTTGGAGCGGGTGACGAGGCTCGAACTCGCTACCTCCACCTTGGCAAGGTGGCGCTCTACCGGATGAGCTACACCCGCATGGGTTGCTTTGGATGGTTTGTATTATATCAGGATTTTTTCATTTGTCAAGCATATTTCAAAAATTATTTCGTATTTTTTTAGCGAAAGGAAACGTTTTCTGTTTCTGAAAGATCTGCTTCCCCCACTTTGGGATCGATCCGGTGATGAGGATTTCTGTAAAATCCTCTCCCCTCTTTGGGCGCGGGTGATGAGGCCCGATACATCATTGTGTGATTTTCGTCGGGCCGGAAATCAGCAGCTGTCTGCCGGGCAGCCGAATCTGAATGGTACTC
>JAFZGL010000091.1 GCA_017555395.1 Oscillospiraceae bacterium
ATGGGCACATCACCGATCTCGGCAGCGGCCCGGTCGAAGCAGGTCTTTACCTCTTCCCAGCGGTCACGGGGCACCTTGTAGAAGATGCTGGAGATCATGGGCGCGTTGCCAACGAAAACGCCGGCAGAGCTGACGCCGATGGCGTCCACCCGGGGCATCTTGGAGGCGGCGGTCTTGAAGGCTTCCAGGATGTGCTCATAGTGGTAATCGGGATCCTCGTTCAGCTTGGGGAACCAGATCACTTCTTCGGAGTAGACGCACTCGCCGTCGATAACAGCAGAGACCTTACGGTCGGATCCGCCGGCGTCGAAGCCGATGCGGCAGCCGTCCATGTGGCCGCCCATGGGAACGGCGGTCTCATTGGCAGCGGGGCACTCTTCCAGGGGCAGATCAACGATCTCCAGAACCTTCTCGAACAGCTGATCAACGAAGGTGAAGTCGAACTCACGCTCGCCGCCGATCTTGTAGGCAGCCTGCAGCTTCTGTGCCAGATCGGAGCAGCCGCAGATGAAGACCTTGAAGCCGCCGATGGACCACAGCAGGAACTTCACATAGCGCTCGACATAACGGTAGTCAGCAGCAGCCATTTCGGGAGTGCCGTGGATGAAGGTCTTGTGGACGGAAACCTGGCCGTTGTCACGCTCAACAGCGATGGCAATGGGCTTCTTGGCGTCCTTCAGGTAAGCGGCGCGCCAGACGCCGAAAGGAATAAAGGTGGGATCCAGCTTGGGAGCATGATTCATCTGATATTCAATGCCTAAGTACTGCATGGGAAATTCCTCCTCGAAATTTTATTGATGGGTTTATTATACCACAGAATCAACAACATTCAATATATTTATCGATTCTGCTTTTGCAGATTTTCACCAACCTGCTATTTTGCCAGCTGCTTGTCATAACCCATGGCAACCAGCTTGTGATAGGCTTCCCAACACTCCTCCGGAATTACCTGAGGGGTCTGGTAGCCCAGTTTGGCATACAGTTCAATTCTCTGAAAATCGCCGACAATAACGGAAACAGACGCATTTTCCGTCATGCCCTGTTCCCTGGCAGATGCCAGGTATTCCGGAATCGTGACCTGGGGAGAGGTGACCGTAAAATTCAGTTCCGGCCAGTAGATACCCAGGGCAGCCACGATCCGCCGCTCCATGAAGGGCTGGTGAACACCCAGCACATGATCATGGGGGATTCCCTGTTTTTCAAAAATCTCCCGCATGAAATCGATGTTTTCCTTGGTGTTTGTGGACTTGTCCTCCAGGATGATATCCTCCTGAGGAACGCCGCACTCCATAGCAACCTTCGCAAAGCGGACGGCTTCCGGCTCTGTAAACAGGTGGGTGGTGTTACGTCCCAGGCCGCCGGTGAACAGGATCTTGGGCGCATAGCCCTGATGATAGAGCTCCGCTGCCCGCCGGGCAATATTCGTATTGAAATTGCCGAAACCCACAATACAGTCAGCCTTCGAAGGTGTCTGGTGCATCCCCAGATAATCCCAGAGAATCTGTAACGGTTCTAAAAATTCCATAAAATCTCCAAAAAGCCGCCAGGGAATATCCCTGGCGGCAGTTCGTGTTTAGCAGTACTTTGCCAGGGCGGCGGTGATCATGGCGACGCACTCATCAACGATGGGGTAGTCGCTCTCGATCAGTTCAGCCAGAGGTGCGCGGACGCTGCCGCAGTCGGGGCAGCCCATACGGCGCAGGGTCTCCTTGATCATGCCGTACATGTTGCCGTGGCCGGAGCACAGCTTGTAGATGATACGGCAGCACTCGTTCTGCAGGTCCAGAGCGGTGGCCAGATCGCCGGACTTCACCAGTTCATACAGCTTCAGGTACAGCTTGGGCATTGCACCGTAGGTGCCGCCGATGCCGCCAACTGCGCCCATCACCAGGCCGGAGATCAGCTGCTCGTCGGGTCCGTTGAAAACAACAAACTCACGGTTCTGCTTGATGCCCTCGTCGCGCCACATCTGGATATCCTGAGTGGGAGCGGAGGAGTTCTTGACACCCACAACGTTGGGGTTCTTCAGCATCTCGTTCAGCAGAGGAATGGTCAGTGCCACACCGGCCAGGACGGGGATGTTGTAGATGATGAACTCGGTGTTGGGAGCGGCAGCGCTCATGTCATTCCAGTACTTGGCAATGGCATGGGGAGGCAGCTTGAAGTAGATGGGAGGAATGGAAGCGATGGCATCGACGCCCAGAGACTCGGCGTGAGCAGCCAGCTCGCAGGACTCAGCGGTGTTGTTGCAGGCGATGTGGGCGATGATGGTGATCTTGCCCTTTGCAACTTCCATAACAGCTTCCAGAACAGCCTTGCGCTCTTCCTTGGTCTGGTAGATGCACTCGCCGGAGGAACCACCGACATACAGACCGTTGACACCCTGGTCGATGAACCACTGGGTCAGGGCCTTGCTGCGCTCGATGGAGACGGCGCCGTTATCGTCATAGCAGGCGTACAGAGCAGGGATGATGCCTTCGTACTTTTTGATATTCTTCATGGGAATCAACCTCTTTCCATTAATATTGTAATTGAGTGGATCAAGCCTTTACCTTGAAGCAGGCTTTTTCTACAA
>JAFZGL010000092.1 GCA_017555395.1 Oscillospiraceae bacterium
CCAGGTAGAGACCTTCCGGGGCTACTGCGACCCCCTGGAGGTCTATGACTATGCCACCCCCACCGAGGATGTTTCCGCCCAGCGAATTGCCGCCATGCGGGAGCGTGCTGCCGACAGCGACTACGTCCGCTCTCTGAACCGTGTCTACAAATCCTGTGCCGAATACACTGACGAAGTGGCCTGGTTCATTGAACAGGTTACCGGCCACCTGATCCCCGATTTCCGTCGCTGTCTGAAGGATGGCATCAGCACCCTTCTGGCAGAAATCGACGGCAAAATCGCTGCCGCAGAGGAATCCCACGCAGAAAATCTCCGCTGTTTTGCCCGGAGCCTGCGCTGTGCCGTGAAGCTGGCTCACCGATACGCCGCCATTGCGGAATCCAAGGCAACAGAAAGTCCTGTCTATGAACTGATGGCCAAGACCCTGCGCCAGGTACCGGAATTCGGTGCCCGGAACACCTACGAAGCCATGCAGAGCTATATCATCCTCTGGCAGGTCATGTGCATTGAGCAGGCACCCAACCCCTTCGCCTTCTCCGTGGGCAACGCCGACCGGATCTTTGAACCCTACCGCGCTGCCGATAACCTGAGCCGTGAGGAAGCCTCCGCCCTGTTCCGGCATTTTCTGGTGTTCTTCAACGTGGGTGAGCGCAGCTGGGCCATCTCCCAGAATGTGCTGATCAGCGGCCGGGATGCAGCCGGCAACGATCTGACCAACCCCATGACCTACGCCATTCTGGATGCCTACTATGAGATGAACCTGCCCCAGCCCATCCTCTCCGTAAAGCTTCACAAAAACACCCCGGAGCAGCTGTATCGGGAACTGGGCCGATTCTTCTTCACCCCCGGATGCCTGACCCCCTCCATCTTTAACGACGATTCCCTCTTCGAGACCCTGAGAGAAAACAGCATTGAAGAAACTGACCTGCCGGATTACAGTGTGGCCGGCTGCCAGGAGCCTCTGATCATGGGCAAAGACTCCGGCAACACCACTAACTCCTGGCTGAACCTGGCCAAGATCCTGGAGCTGACCCTCACCGGCGGCAAATCCCTGATCACCGGCGCCGCCATCGGTCCTCAGTGCAACGATTCTCCTGCCGAAATCTTGGCTAATCTGAAAGATCGATTCTACGAAAATCTGGACTTCTTTGCAGAGAAAATGGCTCAATCCGCCAACGGCGCTTCCGTAGCTCTGTCCCATCTGCGGGTTCCCTTCCTGTCCTGCTTCATGGGCGGACTGGAGTCCGGCATTGACTGCCGGGATCCCAAAGAGCAGGGCACAAAATACCACGGTTCCGGCTGTTTGATCCATGGCCTCAGTGTGGTCTCCGACTCCTTTGTGGCTGTGGAGCATCTGCTGAAGGAGCGGCCCCAGGATGCTGCTGTTCTGATCGATGCCCTGAAGTGCAATTTTGAAGGCTACGAAGAACTGAAAGACTACCTGCACAACTGCCCCAAATTCGGCAACAACGATCCGGAAGCCGATGCTGCCGCTGTGGAGCTGGCCGAAAAGGTATCCTTCGTTGTGAAAAATCTGAAGAATTATCTGGGCAATCCCTTCCGGCCCGACTGGTCCAGCCCCTCCACCCATCTGCTTTACGGCTACTGGGTCGGTGCCACGCCCGACGGCAGAAAGTCCCGGGAGATGCTGGGCTATGGCATTGACCCACTATTCGGCGATGCCACCAACGGTCTGGGACTTCGCACCCTGTCCACCATGAAGCTCCCCTTCCAGCTGTTCAACGGCGGTGTGGCCTCCCACTTCGGCGTGGATCCCAAGTATTTCACCGCCGATACCATGGAGGGCAAGGGACTGCAGTTCCGGGACCGGATCATCCGTCCCCTGTTCTTCAATCCCCTGAACGAAAACCGTGCACCCTTCTACCTCTATGTGAACGTCACCACCCCGGAGACCCTGCGCAAAGTTCTGGAGAACCCCAAGAAGTACGCCCCCAACGGCGTGTACATCATGCGCATCCACGGAACCTTCGTCAATTTCCTGGATCTCTCTCCCGCCATCCAGCAGGACATTATCCGCCGGCTGGATCCCATGTCTACCTGCTGCTGAGGAACTGCCATGAAAACATTAGGACTTGATATCGGAACCACCACCATCTCCGCGGTGGTCTATGACACGGACGCGGGAGTTCTGACCTCCCGCACCATCAAAAATGACTCCTTCCTGACCGGTGAAAGCTGGGAGCGGATCCAGGATCCTTCTGTGATCTGGGAAAAATCCGTTGCTGTCGTTCAGGAGCTGCTCCGGGAATACCCCGACGTGACCGCCATGGGTCTCAGCGGACAGATGCACGGCATCCTCTATCTGGATGCTGCCGGCACTCCCGTCAGTCCCCTGTACATCTGGCAGGATGGTCGGGGCGACCTGCCCTATGACGAAACCCACAGCTGGGCCGCCCATCTATCGGAACTGACCGGCTATTCTCTCGCCACCGGCTACGGCCTGGTGACCCACTGCTATAACCTGAACCACGGTCTGGTGCCGAAAAACGCCGTCAAACTCTGTACGATTCATGACTACCTGGCCATGAAATTCTCCGGCCGCAGCACCCCTGTCACCGAAGCCACCGATGCCGCCAGCCTGGGACTGTATGACGGCCCCAATCACCGGTTTGACCCCGAAGCGCTTCAGAAGGCAGGCATTGACCCCGCAATCCTGCCGGAAGTGGTGACCGATCCCTGTCTCGGCACCGGCATGCTGGGGATCCCGGTATATGCCGCACTGGGTGACAACCAGGCCAGCTTCCTGGGCGCCACCGGCGGCCGCACGGATGTACTTCTGGTAAACATGGGCACCGGCGGTCAGGTCAGCGTATACTCCCCTGAGCACATCCGGACCCAGACCCTGGAGACCCGTCCCTTCCCCGACGGCGGCTGGCTGCTGGTGGGTGCTTCCCTTTGCGGCGGCAGAAGCTACGCTCTGCTGGAGACCTTCTTCCGGGAAACCGTGAAAATGGTCACCGGCCAGGAAGTCAGTGCCTACGAAGCCATGTCCAACGCCATGGGCACTGCGGAAGATCTTGACCGCAGCCCCAAAATCACCACCCTGTTCCAGGGCACCCGGAAGGATCCTTCCCTCCGGGGTTCCATCGAGAACATCGGCACTGACAATTTCACCCCCCGGCATTTCATTCGCGGTGTGATGCAGGGCATGGCCGAGGAACTCTACGGTATGTATCAGGGCTATCTCGCCATGGGCGGCAAGCCTCCGGCAGCCATGGTTGGCTCCGGAAACGGTCTGCGGAAGAATCCCCATCTGTGCCGGGTCTTCGAGAAGACCTTCGGCATTCCCCTGATCCTGTCTGAAAATGATGAGGAAGCGGCCTGCGGCGCTGCCATTTACGCAGCAAAACACAGATAAAGACAAAAACCCCGGAGATCAGAAGATCTCCGGGGTTTTAAATTGTTTTACAGGCTCTTCATCCGCTCCAGAATCACATCTTTCTTCTGGATACTGGGGATGCCGCCGGAATGCTCAGTGGACAGGCTGGCAGAGGTGGTGGCAAAGCGGCCGATGTAGGCCAGATCCTCGTCGGTCAGATCTGCAATCGCCTTGTTCAGCTCCAACAGCCGGGACACGGCACTGCCGCCAAAGATATCACCGGCACCGGTGGTATCGATGGGGGTGACCTTGGGGCCGGGAGCACTGCAGAGAGCATTCTTGGTCTTCAGCAGGCAGCCCTTGGGACCCAGGGTAACCATGGCCAGAGAAACGCCATATTCATTCAGCAGCTTGTCAGCGCCTTCCTCGGGGCTGCAGTTCCACAGGAACTCCACTTCCTCGTCACTGATCTTCACCACATCGGCCTGGTACAGACCCCACAGGATCTGCTCCTTGGCCTCCTCCTCGCTGCGCCACAGGGGCTTACGGAGGTTGGGATCATAGGTGATCAGCTTGCCCTGCTCCCTGGCATAGGCAACTGCCTTCTGGGTGGTGGTGCGGCAGGGTTCATCGGTCAGGCTCAGGGTGCCGAAATGGAAGACCTTGGTCTGCTCGATCATGGACTTGTCCACTTCTTCCCAGCGCAGCTGGGTATCGGCACCGGGCTTTCTGGCAAAGCTGAAGGAACGGTCGCCCTTGTCATCAAAGGTGACAAATGCCAGAGTGGTGAATACCGTGGGATCCACCACGATACCCTTGGTCTCGATGCCGGCCTCGGTCAGAGTGCACAGCAGCAGATGGCCGAAGGCATCATCGCCCACCTTGCCCAGGAAACCGGTTCTGGCACCGAAGGCATTCAGTGCGGCCAGGAAATTGCCGGGCGCGCCGCCGGGATGAGCAGCCATAGTGGGATAGCCGGAGGGATCGGTGCTCAGAGAAGCAAAGTCAATGAGCAGCTCGCCCAATGCAACTACATCATACATAGGCGGATATCCTCTTAGTCCTTGGCAGCGGGATACTCGTTGCACAGCAGGCGGTAGGGAGCCTCATCTTCCTCAATGGCGGGGAACCGGCCTGCGGGGGGATTGAAGCGGTTATCGGTGTTGTCATCATTGCACTGGCTGACTTCGCCCAGCAGAACAGCACCGGTACCGGGCTCCACTTCAAAGTCATGGTACATATACTGCTGAATGTGGATGCTCTCACCGGGGGTCAGACGGACCTGGGTACCGGCGGGAACGGTATAGGTGCGGCCGTCGGTATGAA
Source organism: Oscillospiraceae bacterium (assembly GCA_017555395.1). Taxonomy (GTDB): domain Bacteria; phylum Bacillota; class Clostridia; order Oscillospirales; family Oscillospiraceae; genus Faecousia. Next base: position 4,667 of record JAFZGL010000092.1, read on the forward strand.
CGGTAACATCGGACTCGTAGTCGATCTCTTCGTTGGGCAGGCTGTTATAGACACGAATCAGGCAGTTGCCGCCGCCGCGGTTGATGATATCCTCGGTCTTGTACCAGTGGAAGTGGTTCAGTGCATACTGACCTTCCTTCAGGTACAGAATCTTTTCGGCATAGACCTTGGGATACTTGTCAGCCATGGAACGGTTGCCGTTGCGGATGGTAATCAGAGAGAAGCCGTACTTGCTGAAATCACCCATACCGTAATCGGTGATGTCCCAGCCCAGCATGCAGTCACGAACTTCGTCGTACTCGTGGCCCTTTTCCTGCCACTCCTCAGGAGTGAAATGGCAGAAGGGAGGCAGAGCAAACTTGTACTCGTTGACCATTGCTTCCAGCTCTTTCAGAGCGGCATTGATTTCGCTTCTTTTCATGGAATAGACCTCCTGTAAAATTAGTCACACCCATCATAACACAGGCAATGACCGGATTCAACAAAAACGCCGGACGAGTCCGGCGTTTTTGCTATTGGTAAAAGAAATTACTTGGTCAGAACAGAAACACCGGTATCGGTGACAGCGCCGCCCAGGTTCTCGCCGTTCAGAACTGCGCAGGCAGCCTTAACGCCTTCGTAACCCATGACATCGGGGTTCTGAGCCATGGTGGCCAGGATGTAGCCGTCAGCGATCAGGCCCATGATAGCATCGGACTTGTCGAAGCCGACAACGATGACACCGGCGCCAGCTGCCTTGACAGCATTACCGGAACCGTTGGTGGAGCCTTCGTTGCAGCCGAAGATACCAACGACACCCTGGGTGATGTAGTTCTCAGCGATGGTCTGGGACTTGGCAGCGTCGCCTTCACCGTACTGGGTCTCCAGCAGGGTGTAAGCCTTGCCCTCGAAAGC
>JAFZGL010000093.1 GCA_017555395.1 Oscillospiraceae bacterium
AGTGCGCGGATATGACTGGGGGTGGTGCCACAGCAGCCGCCGACGATCCGGACACCCTTGTGGATCAGATCGGCCACATCAGCGGCAAATTCTTCCGGCCACACATCAAAAAAGGTTTTTCCCTCGGAAGCCCGGGGGAGACCTGCGTTGGGTTTCAGCAGAACAGGGACGGAGGCATATGCCAGATACTGTTCCACCACACCGGCCAGAGCTCTGGGGCCGAGAGAACAGTTGACGCCGATGGCATCGGCGCCCATGCCTTCCAGCATGGCGACCATGGAAGCCGGATCGGCACCGGTCATCAGCTTGCCGTCCTGACCGTAGGCATTGGAGACAAAGACGGGGAGCTGGCTGTTTTCCTTTGCGGCCAGAAGGGCAGCTTTGGTCTCATAGCTGTCATTCATGGTCTCGATGAAGATCAGATCGGCGCCGTATTTGACACCCAGACGAACTGTCTCAGCGAAGGTAGATACCGCATCTTCAAAATCCAGATCACCGTAGGGCTTCAGCAGACGGCCCAAAGGACCGATATCCAGTGCGACCCATTTGGGCTGGGCAGCGCAGCTGGACTTTGCGGCAGCTCTGGCATTGGCGATGGCAGAACCGACGATCGAATCCAGCTCCTCCGGGGAAAATTTCAGTGTGCTGGCGCCAAAGGTGTTGGCGTTTACCACATGACTGCCGGCGTTGTAATAATCCCGGTGGATGGCAGTGATGACCTCCGGATGGCTGAGATTCCAGCGCTCCGGCAGTTCACCGGGTTTCAGTCCCCGCTCCTGAAGCAGCGTACCCATGCCGCCGTCCAGAAACAGGATATGATCTTTTGCAAATTCCAGAATATTCATGGTGTTCTCCTGTAGATGCAGTCAGTTTTACCGCAGCATTGGCAGCCGGCGGAATGTTCTCCGCCTGCACAGGGACCCAGGCCGATGACTGCGGTAACGGATTTGGAAGGGGACATCAGTAGGCTTTGATTCAGGGTCAGACCGATCTTCCGAGAGCAGTCCAGAACCTGGAAAATCTCTGTTTGCACAGCAAGGGGAAAATCGCCGTAACCGGGACTGAACCGGGGAGCAGTATGCAGCCCGGCTGCCTGCGCAGTTTGCCGGACTTCCTCACAGAATGCGTCGCACAGGGCTTCAATCCGTTCTGCGCCGATGGCCTGCAGCATCAGTGCCCGGGAAGGGGATACACGGCTGTACCGGCCGATGAGCCGGTCAAGCCCGAGACCCACCGTGGCGGCAAAGAGAACGATCCGGTCACAGTCCTGAAGATTGCGGTTCAGGGCAGTGGACCGGACTCTGGCAAAGCCCAGATCCAGCATTCCGTCCTGTCTGCTCAGGGGGAATTCCCGCCAGCAGACGGTTCCGGAGAGCGTGGGCTTTACTTCAGCCAGCGCGGAATCCAGCAGCCGGGCGATTTCCGGTGTTTCTTCCCGGGTACCGGCGTAGCGCAGCACTTCCTTCCGGTTTACGGGAGGAAGATCAAATGTCCGGCAGAAGATCATTTCTTCAGAATTTCAGAGACGCTGCTCTGGATCTGCTGTGCGACTTCCGGCTTGTTCATGGAATAGACATGGATATTGTTGACGCCGTTGGCATACAGGTCAACGATCTGCTCAATGGCATAGGCGATACCGGCCTGCTTCATTGCGAAAGGATCATTGCCGAACTTGTCTGCCAGTGTTTTCAGACGCTGGGGAATGAAGGAACCGGACAGCTTGATGGCACGGTAGATCTGCTTGGCGTTGGTGATGGGCATGATGCCGGCAACCACAGGAACGGTGATTCCGGCTTCCCGGATCTTGTACAGGAAATTGTACAGCAGCTGGTTGTCGAAGAACATCTGTGTGGTCAGGAAGGAACAGCCGGCATCCACCTTCTCCTTCAGAAAGAGGATATCTTCTTCCTGATTCCTGCTTTCGGGATGGCACTCGGGATAGCAGGCGCCGCCGATGCAGAAATCACTGCTGGCCTTCAGTTCCCGAACAAGTTCCACTGCATGGCGGTAGTGCCAGTCGCTGCGGTCTGCACCGATTTGTTCCGGAGTCAAGTCGCCGCGAAGCGCCATGACATTTTCAATACCGGCATCCTTCAGTTCCTGGATTCGCTGGCGGACGGTTTCGTGGGTGGAAGAAACACAGGTCAGGTGTGCAATGGTGGGAACACCGTAGTCCTGTTCGATATGACGGGCAATGTCCAGGGTGTATTTGCTGGTGCCGCCGCCGGCACCGTAGGTAACGCTCATAAAGGCGGGATGAAGCAGCGCCATGGCCTCGGTGGCATGGGTGACTGTTTCTATGGAAGAGTCCGTTTTGGGAGGAAATACCTCAAAGGACATGGAAGGCTGATTTTTTGCGAAATGGTCGCTGAGTTTCATATTGGTACGCTCCAGTATAGTTATATATTTAAATACATTATCACATCACCCGGTAAAAGTAAATGAAAAAAGTTAGGATATTGACGGTTTATCCTCTTTTTGGGGAAATATCATAAGATTCGCACTGATAATGATTCCTCTATCGGAACAATTTACAGTCGTATTTGCGGGCTTTTAATTTTGCGATAAACAGCAAAAAGAATTGCATAGGCTGTAAGGGTGGAGTATAATGTCAGAAAGGAGGAATGTGCAGTGAAAGAAATCAGACTGGCAACCATCGGTTCCGGTGTCATCGTGGAAACACTGCTGAATCTGGTTGCAAAAACAGAGGGAATCCGGCTGACTGCGGTCTATTCCCGTTCAGAGGAAAAAGGTCGGCGGTTTGCCGAAAAATACGGTGTATATGCTGTATATTCCGATCTGGATGCCTTTTTCGAAAGCGATGCGTTCAACTGTGTCTATATTGCCAGTCCCAACAGCCTCCACTATCCCCAGACGAAGCAGGCACTGCTGGCGGGCAAGCATGTCTGGTGCGAGAAACCCTTCTGCACCTCGGCCCGGCAGGCAGAGGAACTCTATGCCCTTGCCCGGGATCGGGGACTGATGCTGGCGGAGGCAGTGCCCACCGCATTTTACCCCAATCTGGAGATTCTGCGGCAGCAGCTGCCCAAAATCGGACGCCTTCGCCTGGTGCAGGGCAACTACAGCCAGTATTCCAGCCGGTACGATGTGCTGCGGGAAGAAACCGGTCTTCCGAATGTGTTCAATCCGGAATTTGGCGGCGGCTGTCTGGTGGATATCAATTTTTACAATGTCTACCTGAATGTGGCGCTCTTTGGAAAACCGGAGAAGGTAACCTATTTCCCCAATCTTCACAGCGGCGGTGCAGATACCTCCGGCATCCTCATCCTGCAGTATGGGGATTTTGTCAGCCAGGCCACCGGTGCCAAGGATTGCTGGAACGACTGCTCCTTCAGCATTCAGGGTGAAGACGGCTTTATCCGGATCCCCGGCAGCAACGGCCTTGCCCGGATCCGGGTGGTGACCCGCACAGGGGAAGAGATCCTCAATGCCCAGGAAGATCCCAACCGGCTTTCCTATGAGGTGAACAAGCTGACGGATATTTTTCTGCGGGAGGATCACAAAGCGCTGGCTAAACTGGCGCAGACCACCGTAACCACCATGAAGGTGCTGGAAGAGGCCAGGGCATCCGCCGGGATCCGGTATCCCTGGGAATAAACATAGAATCAGGAGCGCTGTCAGGGCAGGCTCACAGATAGATTCACAAAACAAAAAGGAGAGAAACGTATGAAGAAGATCAAGAACACCCTGGAAGTGTTCGCAAAAGCAATGGTTCAGCCGCTGATGTATCTGTCTGTGGCTGGTATGATCCTGGCTGTGGGTTCTCTGCTGACCAACAGCACTGTCACCGGTCTGCTGCCCTTCCTGGCCTGGGGTCCCTTCCCGGTCATCGGCAAGCTGATGTATGAAACCATGATGATCCTGATCAACAATCTGGGTCTGCTGTTTGTCATCGGTATCCCCGCGTCTCTTGCAAAACGCGATAAGCATCAGGCTGGCCTCATCGGCTTCATGGCTTATCTGATCTATCTGAAGACTTCCAACATCATGCTGACCGAAATGGGTCTGCTGGCAGAGCCCTCCGCAATGCTGGGCCTGTTCGGCACCGGTCAGGCCACCATCATGGGTATCCAGGTGGTTGACATGAGCGTCTTCGGCGGTATCCTGCTGGGCTGCCTGGTGGGCTGGATCTTCAATAAGACCTGTGAGAAGAAGTTCGGCGGTGCCTTCCAGATCTATTCCGGTGTCCGCTTCTCCTTTGCCTGCACCGTGGCTGCATCCATCATCTTTGGTGCCGTGTCCAATATTGTGTGGCCTGTTGTTCAGCAGGGCATTTCTGCCATGGCAAACTTCATCAAGAGCACCGATGTGTTCGGTCTGTTTGTCTACGGTTTCCTGGAGCGGTTCCTGATCCCCACCGGTCTGCATCACCTGGTCTATACCCCCTTCCAGTTTACCGATCTGGGCGGTGTCCTGAACCTGGGTGAGACTGTGGTTGCGGGTGCCTATCCCATCGTCATGACGGAACTGCAGATGGGTGTGCCTTTCTCTGATTCCATTTACTACATGGCCATCGGCTTTACCAAGATGTTCGGCTACATCGGCATCGGTGCCGCCTTCATCCATACCGCTTATCCCCATAACAAGAAGCGTACCGCAGCCACCATCATTCCTCTGATCGTGACGGCATGCCTTGCTTCCATCACCGAACCCCTGGACTTCATGTTCATCTTTGTGGCACCTGTGCTGTATGTGCTGCATGCCTGCATTGCCGGTCTGTTCATTGCCCTGCTGAAGATCTGCGGTGTCACCGCGTTCTGCGGCGGCAATATGCTGGCTTCCATTCTGATGAATCTGTCTGCCGGCGTGGAGCGTACCCAGTGGCCCATCATGCTGGCTCTGGGTATTGTGCAGATCCTGCTGTACTTCTTCCTGTTCAGCTTCCTGATCAAGAAGTTTGGTTACAAGACCCCCGGCCGTGAGGATGATCTGACCGAAACCAAGAAGGATAAGACTCCTGCCAAGGCCTTCGGCGGCAGCGCAGACGCGAAGAATGTGGTGGACGGCCTGGGCGGCAAGGACAACATCAACACCGTGGAGAACTGCTTCACCCGTCTGAGAGTCAATGTCAAGGATGTGGCGCTGGTGAATGACGACCTGATCAACAAGGCCCCCAATGCGGGCATCATCAGAAAGGGCAATGACATTCAGATCGTATTCGGTCTGCAGGTGGCAGACGTCCGCAAGAGTGTGGAAGATTATCTGAATACCCTGTAAAAAACAGGTTATACTATTACGCAATACATAAAATACCGAGGTAACACAACATGATTATTACGATTATCGGCGGCGGCAGCACCTTTACTCCCGGCATTGTAAAATCCATCGCCCTGCGCCGGGAAGAACTGGAAGTGGATGAGATCCGCCTGTTTGACCTGGATCAGGAGCGTCAGGACAAGGTGGCTGTGGTTGTCAAATGGATCCTGGAGGAGGAACTGAAATCCGGCATCAAGCTGACGGTGACCTATGATGTGGAGCAGGCTTATAAAGATGCCGACTTCATCTTCGCCCAGATGCGTGTGGGCAAGTATGCCCTCCGGGAAATGGATGAAAAGATCCCCCTGAAGCATGGCTGCGTGGGCCAGGAGACCTGCGGCTGCGGCGGCCTGGCTTATGGCCTGCGTACCATCTTCCCCATGATGGAAGTCATCGATTACGCAGAAAAGTACGCCAAGCCCACCTATTGGATCCTGAACTATTCCAACCCCGCATCCATCGTGTCCGAAGCCTGCCGTGTTCTGCGGCCCAAGGCGCGGATCATCAACATCTGCGATATGCCCATCGCCATCATCGACGTGGTGGCGGCCGCACTGGAGATCAAGGATAAGGAAAACATTATCTATGATTACTATGGCCTGAACCACTTCGGCTGGTTCACCGGTATTGAATACAAGGGTCAGGATATGATGCCCAAGCTCCGGGAATATATCATGGAGCATGAGATCCTGCTGCCGGCAGCCTACCTGAAGGACAAGGCAGCCCTGGCGGGGCAGAAGAAAAACCGCCATACCAAGGGCAGCTGGTACTATGTCTGGAAGGGTGTCTATGAGATCATGGTCAATTTCCCCGACACCCTGCCCAACACCTACCTGAACTACTATCTGCAGCAGAAAGAATTCGTGGAGCACTCCGATCCTGAGCATACCCGTGCCAACGAGGTTATGGAAAGCCGCGAGAAGAATCTGTTTGACGGCATCGATGAATATCTGAAGACCGGTGAGGTCAAGGAAACGGTCTTCTATGCGGGCAGCCATGGCGACTGGATCGCGGATCTGGCTGTTGCGCTGAAGAACGATACCAAGGCAAGATTCCTGGTGATCACGGAAAACAAGGGCTGCATCCCCAACCTGCCTTCTGATGCCATGGTGGAGGTTCCTGCCTACATCGGCAAGAACGGCCCCGAGGTGCTGACCAAGGATCCCATCCCGCTGTTCCAGCAGGGCCTGATCATGCAGCAGCTGAACTCTGAAAAACTGATTGTGCAGGCAGCCATCGAAGGCTCCTATCAGAAGGCGCTGGAGGCCTTTACCCTGAGCAAGACCGTACCCAGCATGACGGTTGCCAAGGCAGTTCTGGATGATATGATCGAAGCCAACAAGGGCTTCTGGCCGGAACTGAAGTAACTCCATTCAATAAAAACGCCCCAAACCGCAATGGTTTGGGGCGTTTTTGGGCATACTGGAAAAGAAGGGAGTGATAATATGGTGGAACAGGATACCATCAGACTTCTGCGGGAATGTGACGCCGGTATCAAAATGGGGATTTCCTCCATCGATGATGTGCTGGGACACGCGCGGAACAAGGAACTGTACGACAAACTGAAAACCTGCCGGGACGATCACGAAACACTGCAGCAGGAGATTCAGACATTGCTGGGGGACTATCAGGATGAGGGAAAAAATCCAAATCCCATTGCCAAGGGAATGTCCTGGATGAAAACCAATGTGAAGCTGGGGATGGAAGAAACAGACGCTACGATTGCGGATCTGATGACCGACGGCTGCAACATGGGTGTAAAATCTCTTGGAAAGTATCTGAATCAGTACAAGGCGGCAGATGAGAAGTCCAAGACCATCACAAAAAAGCTGATCCGGCTGGAGGAAACCCTGGCAGAGGATCTGCAGAGATATCTGTAAAAAACAGCGGCACCCAAATGGGTGCCGCTGTAATGCATTGAGAATAATGTTGAACTTATGCCAGACCGGTCAGCTGAGGCAGGATCATGGTGACAGAGGGGATGTAGGTGACCAGCAGCAGACCTGCGATGATAGCCACATAGTACATCAGCATGTAGGGCATGACCTTGGCCAGAGTGGTGCGGCCGATCTTGATGCCGACGAACAGGGTATTGCCGACAGGGGGAGTGATGTTGCCGATGCACAGGTTGTAAACCAGGATCAGACCGAACTGAATAGCGTTCATGCCAAAGCCCTTGCAGATGGGCAGGAACAGGGGGGTGAAGATCAGGATGGCGGGGGTGACGTCCATGAAAGTACCGGAGATCAGCAGGATCACGTTCATGATCAGCAGGATGATGTACTTGTTGTTGGTCAGACCCAGCAGAGCGCCGGCGACGGCGTCGGGAATCTGCATGAATGCCATGACCCAGCCCAGGATGTTGGAGACACCGATCAGGAAGACGACCATGCCGGACATCTTGGCGGAGTCAACGATGATCTTCCACAGGCCCTTCAGGGTGACGGACTTGTAGCAGACAGCCAGGAACAGAGCGTAGACAACAGCGATAGCGGAGCCTTCGGTTGCGGAGAAGATACCGCCGACGATACCGCCGATGACCACGACGATCAGGGACAGGGAGGGGATAGCCTGCAGGGTAGCAACGCCCAGGTTCTTCCAGCTGAACTTGCCGGGAGTGCCCTTGTAGCCCATCTTCTTGGCCAGCAGAACGCCGACGATGGCGCACATCAGAGCCCAGATGATGCCGGGGACGTAACCTGCCATGAACAGGGCAGCAACGGAGGTGCCGCCGGAGGCCAGGGAGTAGGTGATCAGAGCGTTGGAGGGGGGGATCAGCAGACCGGAGGGAGCGGAAGCTGCGTTGGTGGCAGCGGTGATGGCGGGATCGTAGCCAGCCTCTTCAGCACCGTCACGGATCATGGAGCCGACAGCAGCTGCAGCAGCGGAAGCGGAACCGGAGATGGCGCCGAACAGAGCGTTGGTGCCGACGTTGGTGACCAGCAGAGCGCCGGGCATCTTGCCCAGGATGGCCATAACGAAGTTGACCAGACGCTTTGCGATACCGCCCTGGTTCATGATGTTACCTGCCAGGATGAAGAAGGGGATAGCGGTAAGGCTGAACTTGGACATACCGACGAAGGTACGCTGTGCAGCGGTCAGAACGGCGACATCCAGAGGAACGACAGCCAGGATAGCGGACAGGGAAGAAATACCGATGGCGTAAGAGATCGGCACGCCCAGGAAGAGCAGTACCAGCATAACGCCCAGAATGGTTAACAATGCGGAAATTGCCATAGCTTATGCCTCCTTTTCTGCTGCAGCTTCAGCCTCGACCTTGGCGATGGCTTCGCTGGCCTCGTCAGCGGTATCCAGGCAGATCTCGCCATTGGCGATGCCAATAATGTTCAGAGCGGAGTAGGCGACCATCAGGATGCCGCAGATGGGCATGACCCAGTAGAAGGTACCGATGGCAACACCCAGGGAAGAGGTCATCTGACCCATGGCCAGGCTGGAGACCTGGAAGCCACCCAGCACCAGAATGGATGCGGAGAACAGCAGGGCGATGACTTCTGCGAAGATGTGCAGAGCCTTGCGCATGGGGGGATTGAACTTGTCCACCAGGATGGGGATGTTCATGTGGCCGCGCTCACCGGAGACGATGGCGGCGCCGAACATGGTGCTCCATGCGAACAGGTAGCCGACCAGCTCTTCGGACCAGGTGGAGGGAGCATTGAAGACGTAACGGGTGATAACCTGGTAGGTGGTCAGCACGACCATGGCGGTCAGGCTGAGGCCGGCCAGCAGGTTCAGGGCGGTGTTAAGGAGATTTCTCAGAGCTTTCATGATTCGTCCTCCTTATTCAGCGGCAGCATACTGTGCGTTGTATGCCTGGATCATGTCATAGATGGGCTGCAGAGCGGGAGAGGCGGCCAGAACTTCGTTGTGCAGGGGCATGACAGCTTCCTGGAAGGGAGCAGTGTCGGGGTAAATAAACTCAACACCCTGCTCATTCAGAGCCTTGTTCTTAGCCTCTTCAACGGCGCCTTCCCAGGCGGCACGCTGGACGGTGTTGATGATCTTGAAGCCTTCGTCAAAGATAGCGCGCTCGGAAGCGTCCAGACCTTCCAGGAATGCCCAGTTGCACAGGACCAGGTCGGGAACCATCTGGTGCATGTCATAGGAATAGTACTTGCAGACGTCGCCGTGACCGTTGTTGGTCAGAGCCAGCTCGTTGTTCTCAGCGCCGTCGATAATGGCGGACTGCAGAGCGGTGTAGACGTCACCGAAGCCCATGGGGGTAGCGGTACCGCCCAGCAGTTCCATCATCTTGACGTTGGTGGGGGACTGCTGCACGCGGATCTTCAGACCCTTCAGGTCAGCGGGGGTGTTGATGGGGGTGTTCAGGGTGTAGAAGTTACGGGTACCTGCATCCAGCCAGGTAACACAGATAAAGCCTGCATCCTCAGTGGCCAGGAAGATGGGATCGGTAACTGCGGGGTCATCCATACAGGCATGATAAGCCTCAGCGGAGGAGAACAGGAAGGGCAGGTTGAAGATGGAGTAGTTGGAGCTGAAGGTCTCCATGATGGAGTTGGAGGCGATAACGATGTCGATAGCGCCGGTCTGGGTCAGCTGGACCATTTCGGTCTGGGAGCCCAGAAGTTCGCTGGGGTAAACTTCCACCTTGTACTTGTCGCCCAGCTGCTCGTTGATGTAGTCAGCAAAAGCGGTCAGACCAATGTGGGTGGGGTGCGTGGTGGACTGGTTGTGTCCGATTCGGATAATCCGGCGGCCGTCATTGTTGGCGCCGCAGCCTGCGAACAGGGTTGCGACCAGGACGATGACGCACAGCAGGGCTATCCATCTTGCTTTTTTCATAAAAATGAATCCTCCCTTTGGTTTGGAATTGTGCACGATTATCATAACAAATATAAATATTTTATTAAACCAGAAAATTTTAAGATATATAGCATTATTTTAACTTTTTTTAAAAATAAAAATCAGCATCATGATATCAATCTGATAAAATGATGCTGATTTATAATCATTATTAATTTCGCATGACTTTTTCCATGAGGGACAGCCTGTATTCGGTGGGGGTCTGACCGGTAAACCGCTTGAAGACTCTGGAAAAATAATTGGAGTCCGCATAGCCGCAGGCAAGACCGATATCCTTGATGTTGAGCCTGGGATTTGCCATCATGGAGCTGGCTTTCCGGATCCGGTATTCGTTGAGATAGGCAGAAAAGTTTACCTGAAAACACTGCTTGAAGAGCTTGCAGAAGTAAGCGTCGGAATAGTTCATAGCCCGGGCTACGGTTTTCATGGACAGTTCTTCCATATAGTGCCGGTCGATGTATGCGCTGATGTCTTCGCGGACTATGGTGATTCGTTTTGCTTCCGCTTCTTCCTCGGCGGAATTGCTGACCATCACACTGTGGAGCGGGTTGCTGATCGCCGAATGCGGCTGGGACACATGCGCGATCGCTTCCTGAACGGAAAGAATCAGTTTTTCTTCTTGGTAGGGCTTCAGGATGTAATCCAGGGCCCGCAGAGCGATGGCCTGCTTGGCGTAGGAAAAGTTGTCATAGTCACTGATAAAGAGGATGGCGCAGGGGATACTTTCCTCCCGGGCAGCGCGTGCGACATCCAGTCCGGAGAAGAACGGCATTTCAATATTCAAAATCAGAACATCGGGCTTTTCCTGCCTGCAGAGGTTCAAAGCCTCCTGCCCGTCTCCGGCTTCCAGAATGGTGGCGAACCTGCCCAGATGTTTTTTTAGTGTACTGACCAGGGCATTCCGTTCTTCGGATACATCCTCTGCGACCAGCAGTTTGTAGTTCATAGGTTGTCTCCTTTGTATACTGCGGAGGCAGAATGGTAATGAAACCGCATATCCCTTCGATGAACGGATGATGAGTAACATGATATCCTGAATTATAACATCTTTTGATAATAATTTCAACAGAAAAGCGGTACTATTCAAATTTGTGAACAGTACCGCCTTATATTCTGTTTTATTGATCAGTCGTGGATCCCTGTGTGCATTTTCGCTTCGTACAGATCGGAGCAGACCATATACCGGCCGTTTCCGGAGGAAGCTGCACGGAAGGTGTTCAGCATGTCATTCATAATGTTCACAAACCTTTCCGGGGTTTTGGCGGGATCAGCGGCTGCTGATCTTAGCGGCGTGTTCGCTGTGGAAATCGGTGCCCCAGGCACAGGCCTCAGCAAAAGAAAATACAGCTGTTTTCAGAATGTTGTTCATGATGGGTTCTCCTTTAGGTGATTTGACGGACCGGCCTCCGTCCGGGCATATGAAGGGCATACGCTTAGTCAGCGTAGCGCTCAGCGGTCTTTGCAACGTAGATGTCAGTGCAGTAGATGTTTTTAAACATGGGAAAATCTCCTTTCATTCATTGGCAGAAACAGCCCTCTGCCGGGACATATGATGATTTGGCTCGTGGCCGGATAATCTTTTGTGGTGACCTGGGCCGCAGGATCAAACCTCGCTGTGAGGTGATGCATCGGCGGCGGGTCGATGGGCTGTATACTAACGGCTGATTATGAATTAAATTTAATGAAAATATGCATAAATTGTAAACAATGCCTCCGAAATTGCTGAATTCATGCAATGTTAATATTATCGGGTTGCAAAAACAAAAATGGGAATTGGATATAAAATGGGATAAAACTTCGAAAAACAAGGGAAAGTCAATTTTTTACAGAATTTAGTCAATATATTCCGGTTGCAGTACATCAGCGGCTAGAGTTGATGTACAGAGAAAATGAAGGAAGACATTCATTTCTGAAAAGAAAATATAACGCATAAATATGCGTATGATATGAATATAGAAATGAGAAAAGGAGCCATGCACCTTTGGTGCATGGCTCCGGGTATTCGGTTTAGAAGATCTGGCCGGGAAGAGTCAGCTTTTCTTTTTGGGGGAAGGAAGCATCAAATTTTTCTGCAGCTTCTTCGTCCACAAAGTATCCTGCGGGAGGCGCATACTCACCGGTGATTCCTGCCAGGTATCCGGGGATCAGCTCCTTGCACAGGAAGAAGGATGCGTCCGCATCTTCCGGCAATCCGTGGTAACGCAGCCCAAAGACAGTTGCGAAGGAAAATCCGCTCTTTCCGTAGAAATTGATGCTTCCCTCAAAGCAGAGTGCGCCGCACCCAAGTTCCGCGGCTTTTTCCAGAGAATGATCCAACAGAATCTTTCCGTAGCCCTGCCGCTGCAGGTCCGGGGTAATGCAGATGGGTCCCATGGTCATAATGGGGATCTGTCTTCCGTCATCGGCGTGAATGACTGCCTGCATGAACATATTCTGACCGATGATCCGGCCGTCCTGTTCCATCACAAAGTCCAGTTCAGGCACAAAAGCAGGGTCGTTTCGCAGTTGGTTCAGGACATAATGCTCCAGACAGCCGGGGCGGTAGACATTCCAGAAGGCCTCCCTGACGAGATGCTCCACTTCACGGTACTCTTCCTGTCTTTCTAAACGAATGATATAGTCATTTTTATTCATTGATTTATCCTCCTGATGATTGTTGACTGCAATGCTGGGAGGTTTGGCTGGGATTGTATTGGCGCAAACCTCCCGGTTAGTCCACAATCTCCAAGGTGTTGTTTTTCTTCAAACAGCAATCTCCTGAAATAAGATATGACCGGAAATTCACAGCCGGTTCTGATTCATTATAATGTATGAAAGGGGAATATTCAACAGCCAAAGGAGCAAAACTCCTTTGGGTGTTCCAGCCCAAGTGGGGAGATTCGGTATATTAAGGAGCTGATTCCGTCGGGCCGGGATCGAATAAGTGTCCACCGGACACTTGTATTTGATTTTTCGAGCCTCTCCACATAAAAGAGAAAAGCCAAAGGGGCAAAGACCCCTTTGACTTTTCTGGTCCGAGTGGCGAGACTCGTTAAAACAAGGAGTTAATCCCGTCAAGCCGGGATTAAACAAGTGTCCACCGGACACTTCTATTTAGTTATTCGAGTCTCACCTGCAGCCAACAAAAAGGGGAGGCCTCGGCCTCCCCTTTTTGTTGTATTTGGACATAATTATTAATACAATGCACCTATTATAACGATATGGGTGCGCTCATTTTGCGTGTACAAACCCAATAAGATGGTATGCTATTTCTTCACTATTTGAATATCCCAATGGTCCTGGTCGAGTTGAACTAAATTATATGTGTACAAAAAATGATTTTTGAAGGCTTTTTCTTCGCTTGATAAAAAACTACGAAGTACAAGCCAAAAATGAAAGTGGCTATCAAATTGCGTACTATGTTGGGGGTCTTGAGCATATCCCCATAAAACATCAAACCATATATCGAAATCAGATAAATGCCAAATAGATTCACCATCAATAAGCAGATTGGGATTTCCGCCGTGCTCCAGCAATAATCTAAGTGTATCTGCAGCAACATAAGGTGTGTCAATCCAATAAACTTCATACATTACATTAGACTGGGAATACATTTCGCCAAAAACATAATTAGGATCAAGACCATATTTAAGCAGTAATTTGCACAAAGGAAATACATAGGTACTGTGTATTTCCTCTTCTGCTGGTTTTCGGCCATGCTCATCTATAAAGTCACGATACTCACAAAAACATTCCTCCAAAAACGTGCAAAAAGATTTGTTAATATTTTCGCAGGTGTAGGTATGGCTGCTTAATAATGTTTCAATGTAATTAAACTTTGGCGGCAATTCCATAAACAAATGGAATAGCGCCGATGTATCAGGCATAGAATCATCTCCTTATTTGATATTACTATACCATAGAATCTATCCAATAAACAGCCATAAATAGATAAAACTCCAATGTATCAATGATACATTGGAGTTTGGTCCGAGTGGCGAGACTCGAACTCGCGGCATCCTGCTCCCAAAGCAGGCGCGCTACCAGCTGCGCTACACCCGGATACTGAAAATATATTATATATGATGTTCCGGAAAAATGCAACCGGAAAGTGGCGTATTTTATAATGGGAAAAGCCCGCCGGTTTCCGGCGGGCTTGACAGGACATTAAACGTTGAACAGGAAGTTGACGATGTCGCCGTCCTTCATGACATATTCCTTGCCTTCGCTGCGGACCAGACCCTTTGCCTTGGCGTTTGCCATGGTGCCGCAGGCCTTCATGTCCTCAAAGGCAATGACTTCTGCACGGATGAAGCCGCGCTCGAAGTCGGTGTGGATCTTGCCGGCGGCCTGGGGAGCCTTGGTGCCACGCTTGATGGTCCATGCACGGCATTCGTCGCTGCCGGCAGTCAGGAAGGAGATCAGACCCAGCAGGGCATAGCTGGACTTGATCAGACGGTCCAGACCGGATTCAGCAACGCCCAGCTCTTCCATGAACATGGCCTTCTCGTCGGGGTCATCCAGCTCGGCGATATCTGCCTCCAGCTTGGCACAGATGGGCAGCAGCTGGCTGCCTTCCTCGGCGGCCAGAGCCTTGACAGCCATGTAGTGACGGTTGTTCTCAGGCTCGTTGATTTCATTCTCGGCCAGGTTGGCCACGTAGATGGTCTTCTTCAGGGTCAGCAGATCGGACTGGGCGATCAGAGCGAAATCCTCTGCGTCATCGGTGAAAGTGCGGGCCAGCTTGCCTTCGTTCAGGTGTGCCAGCAGCTCGGTCAGCAGAGCGGCTTCCCGTGCAAAGCGCTTGTCGCCGCCCTTCATGGCCTTCTGAGCCTTGTCAATACGGCGCTCCACCATTTCGATGTCGGCCATGACCAGCTCCAGGTTGATGATGTCAATGTCGCGGATGGGGTCGGTGGAGCCTTCCACGTGGGTGACATTGGAGTCCTCGAAGCAGCGGACCACATGGACGATGGCGTCAGTGGTGCGGATGTTGCTCAGGAACTTGTTGCCCAGGCCTTCACCCTTGCTTGCACCCTTGACCAGACCGGCGATATCCACGAATTCCACAACGGCGGGGGTGAACTTCTTGGGCTTGTGCAGATCAGCCAGCCAGTCCAGACGCTCGTCGGGAACGGAAACCACGCCCACGTTGGGGTCGATGGTGCAGAAAGCATAGTTGTCAGCAGGGACACCTGCATTGGTGATGGCGTTGAAGAGCGTGGACTTGCCCACGTTGGGCAGACCAACGATACCTAATTTCATAGTATTTTAAAATCCTTTCGGTTAATTACTTCTTTTGCGGTTATAGATTTTGGCCAGGCCGCCTTCACTGGTCTCGCGGAAGCGGTGGTTCAGATTGACGCCGGTTTCCTTCATGGCGCGGCAGACCATATCATAGCTGATGTTCCGGGAGCCGGTGAGGAAATAGCTCAAATTGCAGGCATTCATTGCCCGCATGGCGGCCACGGCATTGCGCTCGATGCAGGGAATCTGCACCAGACCGCAGATGGGATCACAGGTCAGACCCAGATGATGCTCCATGGCAACTTCCGCGGCATATTCCACCTGGTCCAGGTTCTGCTTGTACAGTTCTGCCAGAGCGGCGGCAGCCATGGAGCAGGCGGTACCCACTTCTGCCTGACAGCCGCATTCAGCACCGGAGATGGAAGCATTGGTCTTGGTCAGGTTGCCGATGATGCCGGCGGTGGCCAGTGCCCGGCAGATCTCCTGGTCGGAGAAGCCCTTGGTTTCCTGGGCATACTTCAGCACAGCGGGAACGATACCGCAGGCGCCGCAGGTGGGGGCGGTGACGATGGTGCCGTTACCGGCATTCTGCTCGGCCACAGCGTAGGCGTAGGCGGCGATCCGCTGGAATTCCAGAAGACCGGGCTCATTGACCTTGGGATCCTGTTCGTACAGGAATTTTGCCTTGCGCTGGACATTCAGACCGCCGGGCAGCACACCCTCGGCCTTCAGACCTTCGTCAATAGCGTTTTTCATAACCTGCCAGACATTCATCAGGAAGTCCCAGATTTCGGGGCCTTCGTTCAGTTCCACGTATTCAGACAGGGTGTTGATGTAGCGCCACTTGCAGAAATCGGAGATTTCCGCAAAGGAATGCTCGATGTAGACTTCTTCGCCCTCGGCTTTCTTCTGGCCGGGGAAGCGGATGTCTCCGCCGCCGATGGATTCCACTCTCTGGCGGCCCAGCTTTGCACCTTCCGCATCAAAGGCGATCAGGTCCAGGGTGTTGGGGTGCATGCCTTCCCACTCATCGGAGGAGAAGATGATCTCGGTTTTATCGACACCCAATGTGTCCCGCAGGACGCTGTCGGTACCGTGGCCGATACCGGTTTTGTTCAGAGAACCGTAGAGGATGACCTGATACCGATGGGCATCGGGGTATTCTGTCATAAACTGCAGGGCCGCGCGCTCCGGACCCATGGTATGGGAGGAAGAGGGACCCTTGCCGATTTTGTAGATTTCTCGGATGGACTTCATTTGGAGAACCTCCGTTCATTATTTTCCATTCTACAGTATAGCAAATTGTTTTTCGAATTACAATGGGGAAAGAAGAAAAATGAAGGAAAGCAGAGTGTTATTTACCGTAATTATTCTGACGCAATGCCTGCAGACTGAGCTCTCCTGCCAGTTTGAACAGGGCATCGGACAGAATCTGCTCCAGACTTACGTCCTGGGCATCCGCGATCCGGTTGTAAAACAGGACCACTGCCGGATCCAGCTTCAGGGTTATCTCCGTCATAGTCGCTGCCTCCATTAAAAATTATAATAAAAAACCGTTTCCCCATCCTATGCAGGCTCTTGACATTGGTGCTATAATATATTGTAACGAAATACGCAAATGAGAGGTTGAACAATCATGGCAAAAGATAAAAAAGTCGAACAGATCACCGATATGGAAGTGGACTTTGCTCAGTGGTTCACCGATGTGTGCACCAAGGCGCAGCTGATTGACTACTCTTCCGTAAAGGGTGTTTTCATCTACCGTCCCTATGGCTATGCCATCTGGGAAAATATCCAGCGCATCATGGACAAGGAATTCAAGAAGCAGGGCGTTGAAAATGTCTACATGCCTCTGCTGATTCCTGAAAGTCTGCTGCAGAAGGAAAAGGACCATGTTGAGGGCTTTGCTCCCGAGTGTGCCTGGGTCACCATGGGCGGCAGCGACCGTCTGGAAGAGAAGATGGCAATCCGTCCCACTTCCGAGACCCTGTTCTGCGAGCACTTTGCCCATGTGCTGCAGTCTCACAGAGACCTGCCCATGAAGTATAACCAGTGGTGCAGCGTTCTGCGCTGGGAGAAGACTTCCCGTCCCTTCCTGCGTCACCGTGAGTTCCTGTGGCAGGAAGGCCACACCATCCATGCTACCGCTGAGGAAGCTGTGGACTTCACCGAGACCATGCTGAATGTCTATGCAGACTTCTGCGAAAATGTTCTGGCAATGCCTGTCACCAAGGGTCAGAAGACTGAGAAGGAAAAGTTCAACGGCGCGGAAGCTACCTACACCATCGAGTGCATGATGCATGACCGCAAGGCTCTGCAGGCCGGTACTTCCCACTACTTCGGCGACGGTTTTGCCAAGGCCTTCGAGATTGAATTCACCGACAAGAACAACCGCAAGACCAATCCCCACGAGACTTCCTGGGGTGTCTCCACCCGTCTGATCGGCGGTATCATCATGACCCACGGCGACAACAACGGTCTGGTGCTGCCTCCCAAGGTTGCTCCTATCCAGGTTGTGATTCTGCCCATCGCCCAGCATAAGCCCGGCGTTCTGGAGGGTGCAGCAGCCATCCGTGACCGTCTGATCAATGCTGATCTGCGGGTCAAGATGGACGATTCCGACAACTCCATGGGCTGGAAGTGCGCTGAGTACGAAATGAAGGGTGTTCCCCTGCGTGTCGAGTGCGGTCCCCGTGACCTGGAGAACGGTCAGTGTGTCATTGTCCGCCGTACCGACCGTGAAAAGGTCATCGTCAAGCTGGAAGAGCTGGAAGCAGCCATCGCGGAGCAGCTGACCATCGTGCAGCAGCAGATGTTCGACAAGGCCAAGAAGAACCTGGACGAGCATATCTTTGAGGCTCACTCCATCGAGGAGGCCAAGAAGCTGCAGGATGAGAACGGCGGCTACATCAAGACCATGTGGTGCGGCGATCTGGAATGCGAACTGGCCATGAAGGAAAAGGCCGGCATGTCCTCCCGCTGCATCCCCTTCGCACAGGAAAAGCTGGGTGAGACCTGCGCCTGCTGCGGTAAGCCTGCTGACAAGATGATCTACTGGGGCGTCGCGTACTAATACAAAATGAATGAAAAAACAGGCCTGCAGACATGCAGGCCTGTTCCTCAAAAGAGTGAGTTTACATAATTTGGGAGAAGGGAAATTATGGAACGAATTTTGGTGATCGGCTGTCCCGGCAGCGGAAAGACCCGGCTGGCGAAGCTGCTGGCGGAAAAACTGCAGATCCCGGTTGTTCACCTGGATAATCTCTGGTGGACGGGTACCTGGGAAAATGTGAGCCGGGAGGAATTTGATGCCCGGCTGGAAGAAGTGCTGGAGGGAGATAGGTGGATCATTGACGGCAATTTCAGCCGTACCATGCCCCTGCGTCTGCAGTACTGCGATACCATTATTTATCTGGATTATTCCAGATGGCAGTGTCTGGCGGGCATGGCACAGAGGGTCATTGCAAATTACGGAAAATCCCGTCCGGATATGGGCGGCAACTGTCCGGAGCGTTTTGATCCGGAATTTGTGAAGTTTATCTGGAATTTCAACCGAAACAACCGAAACATGAATTACACCTGGATCGCTCAGGCAAGGCATGCCAAAGCCGTCGTCCTGAAGAATCGGAAGGAAGCAAAGGCCTTTCTGGAAACACTGAAATAACAAAAAATACCGCTCCCGGTTGGGGAGCGGCATTTTTTTATCAGAAGGGGAAAATGTAATTAAACGATACCCTGTGCCATCATGGCCTGAGCGACCTTTTCGAAGCCTGCGATGTTGGCGCCTGCAACCAGGTCGCCTTCCATGCCGTACTTCTTGGCGGCATTGTAGGAATTCCAGAAGATGTTGTGCATGATCTGCTTCAGCTTGGCGTCGACTTCTTCGGCAGTCCAGCTGTAGCGCATGGAGTTCTGGCTCATTTCCAGACCGGAGACGGAAACACCGCCGGCATTGACAGCCTTGGAAGGTGCGCAGATGACGCCGTTCTTCTTCAGGTATGCCATAGCCTCGTTGGTGGTGGGCATGTTGGAAACTTCCACGTAGTACTTGACACCGTTGGCAACGATCTTCTCAGCTTCAGCCATACCGACTTCGTTCTGAGTTGCGCAGGGCATCAGAATGTCGGCCTTGATACCCCAGGGCTTTTCCTTGGGATAGAAGGGAACACCGAACTTGTCAGCGTAATCCTGGACCTTGTCGCGGCCGGAGGAACGCATGTTCAGCATGAAGTCGATCTTTTCGTCGGTGCAGACACCGTCTTCGTCATAGATGTAGCCGTCAGGACCGGAGATGGCAACGACCTTGCCGCCTAGCTCGGTGACCTTCTTGACGGTGCCCCATGCAACGTTGCCGAAGCCGGAGACAACGAAGGTCTTGCCTTCGATGGTGTCGCCCAGAGCGTTCAGCATCTCATTGGTGTAGTAAACAGCACCGAAACCGGTAGCTTCGGGACGGATCAGGGAGCCGCCGAAGGACAGACCCTTGCCGGTGAAGACGCCTTCGTAACGGTCAACCAGGCGCTTGTACTGGCCGAACATGTAGCCGATCTCACGGGCACCAACACCCAGGTCACCGGCGGGAACGTCGGTATCAGCACCGATGTGGCGGTACAGCTCGTTCATAAAGCTCTGGCAGAAGGCCATGATCTCACGGTCGGACTTGCCTCTGGGATCGAAGTCAGAGCCGCCCTTGCCGCCGCCCATGGGCAGGCTGGTCAGGGAGTTCTTGAAGGTCTGCTCGAAGCCCAGGAACTTCATGATGGACATGTTGACGGTGGGGTGGAAACGCAGGCCGCCCTTGTAGGGGCCGATGGCGCTGTTGAACTGAACGCGGTAACCGGTATTGACCCGTGCCTGACCGTTGTCATCGACCCAGGGGACCCGGAACATGACGGCGCGCTCGGGGCTGACAAGACGCTCCAGCAGAGCCTCGCGGCGGTAAGCGGCTTCGTTCTGATCAATAACAGGACGGAGAGATTCCAGAACCTCGGTGACGGCCTGAATGAATTCGGGTTCGTTGGCATTCTGCTTGGCAACCAGTGCCAGGGTTTCATCTACATAGCTCATAAACAAATGTCCTCCCTACAGAGATTTTTGATGTCGACATTGTAGCAGACCCGGATGAGAAATACAAGTGTCTTTTTACGAAAGACCATACAAGACATGAAAAAACGCCGATTTGACCAATCGGCGTTTTTGTTATGCAGGAAAATTTATGCAAGATTTCATCTTGCTCTGGGCAGAATCTCCTCACGGATGACAGTGATCAGGCTATCCAGCTCTTCTTTGGTGGTATTGCGGCACAGCGAGACCCGGAAAGAACCGTCAATGACGTCGGGATCGGCCTTCATGGCATCCAGTACATGGCTCCGGTGTCCCTTGGCGCAGGCGCTGCCGGCACTGACACAGATACCGTGATCCTGCAGAATATTGATGGAATTCTGGGTGGGAACACCGGGGATGCCGAGGTTCAGAATGTGGGGGGCGGCATGAGCGCCGTTGAGATGAATGCCGGGCAGTGCGGACAGCTGATCAGCCAGATAAGAGAGCAGTTCCTGCTCATTTCTGATGTCCTCTTTCAAGGATGCGGCGCCGGCGGCGCAGGCGGCGGCGAAGCTGAAGATGGCGGGAGTTCCTTCGGTGCCGCTGCGGAAATTGCCTTCCTGTCCACCGCCATGGAGATAGGCGGGGAAAGATTTCAGCTTCGGTGCAATATACAGCGCGCCAACACCTTTGGGGCCGTGAACTTTGTGGGAGGAGATGCTGATCAGGTCAGCGCCCAGAGTTTTGGCGGCGAAGGGGATTTTCAGGAAGCCCTGTACCGCATCCGTGTGGAAAATAGCATCGGGGCACAGCTTGTGGGTGATCTTGGCCATGCGCTCAATGGGCATGACACTGCCAACCTCGTTGTTAACCATCATAATGGAAACCAGGATGGTATCCTTGCGCAGCGCGGCTTTCAAAGCATCCACCGTGACGGTGCCGGTCTCGTCGGGCTGCAGATAGGTCACCTCGAAGCCCTGGGATTCCAGTTCCTTCATGCAGTGCAGAATGGCGTGATGCTCAATGGCTGTGGTGATGATATGCTTGTTCTTTTTGCCGTAGCGTTTGGCGGTGCTGAAAATGGCCCAGTTGTCGGCCTCGGTACCGCCGGAGGTGAAGAACACCCGGTCGGGCTCAGCGCCCAGGGCAGCGGCAACAGTATGACGGGCAGTCTTCAGCTGTCTGGCGGTATCAATGCCGAAATTGTACAGAGCGCTGGGATTTCCCCAATTCTCTGTCATGGCGGTCATCATGGCGTCCACTGCTTCAGCACAGGGCTTGGTGGTAGCG
Organism: Oscillospiraceae bacterium; assembly: GCA_017555395.1. Taxonomy (GTDB): domain Bacteria; phylum Bacillota; class Clostridia; order Oscillospirales; family Oscillospiraceae; genus Faecousia. Next base: position 21,679 of record JAFZGL010000093.1, read on the forward strand.
GAATTGTCGAGATAGATCATAGTTTACTTTCCTACACAAAAACGTTCAAAAATTCTGGCGGTGATATCCTCTCTGACAGTGGCGCCGGTGACCTCGCCCATGGCTTCCATGGCTTCTTCCACATCGGTCAGAACGGCATCCGGGGTCAGTCCCAGATTCAGCCCCTCAATGGAGCGGTTCATGGCATCGAAGGCTCTGCGGCAAGCATCGGTCTGGCGGGTATTGGTGAGGATAGAGCCGTCGCAGGGCGTGTCACCTGTAAACATGGTATCCACGATTTCTGCCAGGGTATCCATGCCGCGGTTTTCTTTTGCACAGACAGAGATCACGGTGTCAAAAGGCAGATCGGAAGAATGGACAGCGCAGCCCAGATCGGACTTGTTGATGATGCCGATGGCCTTTTCGTGATTGCTGCACAGTTTCAGAATCTCCCGGTCTTCGTTGGTCAGAGGCTGGGAGCCGTCACAGACGAAGAGAACCAGATCGGCGGTTTCCACAGCTCTGCGGCTGCGCTCCACGCCAATGGCTTCCACGGTATCGGAAGTTTCCCGGATGCCTGCAGTATCGATGAGCCGCAGTTTGGTTTTACCAAGCATCACAGTTTCTTCCACGGTGTCCCGGGTGGTGCCGGGGATGTCGGTGACGATGACCCGGTCATAGCCTGCAATGGCATTCAGCAGACTGGATTTGCCCACGTTGGGGCGGCCTACAATGGCGGCAGCCACACCCTGGCGGAGAAGTTTTCCCTGATTACTGGTTTTCAGGATCACATTCAGGGCATTGGCATTGCTCTGCAGAGTATCTGCGTAATTATCAAGACCGAAATCCTCAATATCCTCATCGGGATAATCCAGAACCGCGTGGAAATGGCTGCACAGATCAGTCAGCTCGTTATAGATAGGATCCAGCTTCTTCTGAAGCACACCGCCCACCTGACCGGCGGCATTGGCGGCAGCCTCGGCGGAATCGGCTTCGATCAGATCAATGACGGCTTCCGCCTGAGTCAGATCCAGCTTTCCGTTCAGGAACGCGCGCTTGGTGAATTCGCCCCGCTTGGCGGGTTTCGCACCGGAGATGTACAGGGCCTCCAGACCGGCGGCCAGAACAGCCGGGCTGCCGTGGCAGTGGAATTCCACAGTATCCTCGCCGGTATAGCTGTGGGGACCTCTGGCAACCACAACGCAGATGGCATCGATGGTCCGGCCTTCCTTGTCGTGAAGATCGGCCAGCAGCAGTTTCCGGTTGGGGGCTTCTGCCAGAGTCTTCTTACTATTTAATGTAATAACTTTTTCGGCAACGGCAATGCAGTCGTCACCGGTCATACGGATGATGCCGATGGCGCTGACCTGATTGCCGGTGGAAATGGCAGCGATGGTATGGGACATAATATCCTCCTTTTAAATGGAGTCCAGAAATGCCAGGGGGTCTCCCTCGCTGACAATAAAGTGCATCAGCATATAGGCGCACATGATGGCTACGTTTTCCTCCCGGAGGATCCGCCTGCATTCCTCCCGGTCGGCCAGGATCACCTGAATGTCCTCGGATGCTTCCTGGTGAAAGTTGTTTGGGGTGCCGGAGCAGTAGCCGTAGACGGTGCCGCAGCTTTCATCGGTCATGCCGATGGTGGTGAAGAAGGGCCGGGAACAGGCTCCGCCTTCCTTGGGGGTGAAGGTCAGGCCGGTTTCCTCATACATCTCCCGGATACCGGCTTCAAACATGTCTTCGCCTTTTTCAACCAGACCTGCGGGGAATTCGTAGCAGTAGCCGCCCAGGGGATAACGGAACTGACGGATCAGAACGACCTTGTTCTTCTTTTCTCCGTAGACGCCGTAGAGGATCACGCCGTCCGCCCGGTTCTCGTGATGACATGCCTTCAGATCTTCTGTTCGCTTGGCCCGGGAGGAGACATAGTAGGGGGCGGTCCGGCCGTCCCGGTAGACAGCTTCGAATTCATAGAAGTTCAGATAAGGGGTATCGGACAGCTTTTTGATTTCGCCGACCTTGCTCATGGCGCATTCCTCCCAAAGGTCATAATAATTAACTATATCATTATTGCGTGGAAAAAGCAACGTAAAACAGTATAATCCCGGAAAATCCGGTTATACTGCCCAATGGGGTGAGACTATGACAGATGCGCAGATCCGGCAGATCTTTGAAGGTGCCGGTGACTTTGAAAGCAGGACGCTGCGGGAAGGGGAGCATACCCTGTATGCCTACTTCATTGACGGGCTGGTGACCGGAAGTTTCCTGTCTCAGTATGTCATTCAGCCGATTGTAAGCAGCCTGCCGGAGGATCTGCATCAGGCGTATGAGGCGGCAATCCGGGGAAAGGTATACAACTGTGTTGCAAAGCCCTGTAAAGATCTGCAGGATGCGGCGGCAAAACTGGTCAACGGATTTTGTGTGGTGTTGTTTCCTGGTGTGGGAGCCCTGGCGTTTGAGGTGCGTACCGGCGTAGCCAGAACCCCGAATCCGCCGGAAGTGGAAAATACAGTCAAAGGGCCAAAGGATGCTTTTGTGGAGACGGTCAGAATCAATACAAGTCTTCTGCGCCGCCATCTGCGCACACCGGATCTGCGGATCACGGGACTGACGGTGGGAAGACGGAGTCTGACCAATGTGGCGGTGATCTGGATCGAAGGGATCACAAATAAAGTGTTGGTGGAGCGGATGAAGAACCGCCTGAAATCCATCGATACAGATGCGCTGCTGTCACCTGCGTCGGTGGAGGAATATGTCACGGGATCCCGCTGGACGGCATTTCCGCTTCTGCAGTATACCGAACGCCCGGACCGGTTTTGCCGGGGATTGCTGGACGGGAGAGTTGGCCTGCTGGTAGACGGACTGCCGCTGGGTTACCTGGCACCTGCGGACATTGGGTATCTGATGGAAAGTCCTGAAGACAGAAGCAGAGATTTTATTTCAGCGTCCTGTGTGCGGATTCTGCGGTATGGGGCTTTGCTGGCGAGCCTGCTGCTGCCGGCACTCTATGTGGCGCTGATCACCTGGCATCAGGAACTGGTGCCGGAAAGATTGCTGAACATTATATTAAATAGTAAAAAGGACGTGCCCTTTCATACCGGTGCAGAGGTGCTGGGACTGCTGATTGCCTATGAGCTGCTGCAGGAATCCGGAATTCATCTGCCGCAGGCCATCGGCCAGTCGGTTTCCACCATTGGCGGTATCGTGGTGGGAACGGCAGCTGTGGAAGCAGGGCTGATCTCTCCTGTGGTACTGATTGTGGTAAGCGTTGCGGGAGTCTGCGGATTTGTACTGCCGAACCGGGATCTTGCCAATGCGGTCCGGGTGTGGCGGTTTGGACTGGGAATTGCGGCGGTTTATCTCGGCGGATGGGGGGTTGCTGCCGGACTGACAGCTTTGGTGCTGCATCTGGCATCTCTGCGGTGCCTGGACGTATGTTATCTGACACCCTGGCCTGCTTCCAGAGGAATCCTGAGACGAAGAATCAGGAAGGATAAGGGAAGAGATCACCGCCTTCATCCGGAAGATGAAAAAAACCAAAATTAGGTATTGACAAAAGCAGGATGGCATGCTAATATGTGCAAGCTGTCCGCGAGGGCGGCGAAAAACACAGAAGCGAAAAGAAATTTGAAAAAATTTGAAAAAAGTTCTTGACAAATGAAACGCGATGTGATAAGATGCTCAAGTCGCCGCGAGGTGACACGAACAACTGAATCAAACCGGCTCGAAAAAATTTGAAAAAACTTGAAAAAGTTCTTGACAAATGAAAAAGAGTGTGGTAAGATAAGCAAGCTTCGGCGGTGAGCCGCGAGCGAGACTGTACCTTGTAAATTGAATAACGTAAAGACAAACTATAACACCTTGGACATTTTAAATGTTTAAGTTTGAAATCGTGTAAACGAATTTTAAGCCAACGAAAATTCTTGAGTA
>JAFZGL010000094.1 GCA_017555395.1 Oscillospiraceae bacterium
CATCGATTTTGATGCCCTGGGCCGTTTTATTGACTTCCAGATCGAGAGCGGCATCAACGCCATCGTGGTCATGGGCACCACCGGCGAAAATGCCACCATTGAATATGCCGACCAGAAGGAGATCATCCGCTACACCGTGGACCGGGTCGCCAAGCGGGTTCCCGTTATTGCCGGTACCGGCACCAACAATACTGACCATGTGCTGCACAACACCAAAAACGCCTGCGAAGTGGGTGCGGATGCCATCCTGGTGGTGACCCCCTACTACAACAAGGCCACCCAGAACGGTCTGTATCAGCATTTCTGGACCATCGCCGAGGCATCCACTGTTCCTGTGATCCTGTACAATGTTCCCGGCCGTACCGGCTGCAACCTGCTGCCCAAGACTGTGGCCCGGCTTGCCGAGCATGAGCGGATCGTGGCCATCAAGGAGGCCACCGGCAACATGGCACAGATGGTGGAGATCATGCATCTGTGCGGCGACAAGATCGACGTCTACTCCGGTGAGGATGCCCTGACGGTTCCCATGATGGCCATGGGCGCAGCCGGTACCATTTCCGTGCTGTCCAATGTGGCCCCCAGAGAAGCGGTGGCCATGACCGATGCCTGCCGTGCCGGTGACTTCAAGACCGCCGCCAAGATGCAGGCAGACCTGCTGCCCCTGATCAACGCCCTCTTCAGCGAGGTCAACCCCATCCCCGCCAAGGCCGGCGTCTCCGCCATGGGCTTCGGCAAGGAGAATCTGCGGCTGCCTCTGACCCCCATGGAGGATGCCACCCGTGCCGTCCTCTATGCCGAGATGAGAAAGCTGGGTATTGAGGTATGAGAGCGGTTCTTTGCGGCGCCAACGGCGCCATGGGCAAGTTGATCGACGCTATCCTGGACGGCGAGATCATCGGCCGGGTCAGCCTGGACGGCGAGAACAACGTGCCCAAGACCTTTGAGGAACTGGGGACAGTGGAAGCCGATGTGGTCATTGACTTCTCCCACCATACCGCTGTGGCGGATGTGCTGGCCTACGCGAAGACCATCGGTGCCGCTGCCGTCATCGGCACCACCGGCCACACCCCCGAAGAAAAGGCGATGATCACCGCTGCCGCTGCTGAAATTCCTGTGTTTTTCTCCGGCAATATGAGCCTGGGCATTGCTGTGCTGTGCCGCCTGGCAAAGCAGGCTGCCGCCGCCTTCCCGGATGCGGACATCGAGATCGTGGAAGCGCACCATATCCGCAAGGTGGATGCCCCCAGCGGCACCGCCCTGATGCTGTTCAACGCCATCAGGGAAGTCCGCCCCGAGGCCGTGGCCAACTGCGGCCGCAGCGGCGAAGGCAAGCGCACCAAAGAAGAGATTGGCATCCATGCCCTGCGGATGGGCAATGTGGTGGGCATCCATGAGATCCATATCCACACCGGCAATCAGTCCCTGACCCTGAAGCATGAGTCCGGTTCCCGGGCCATGCTGGCCGACGGCGCCGTGGATGCGGCCCGGTTCATGGTGGGCAAATCCGCAGGACTTTATTCCATGGAAGATATGCTTGGATGATGAAATGTATAATGCAGAATGATGAATGCGCAATGAAGGTATGCCTGCGGCATGGTTTTCATAATCGGCGAAGCCGATACTATTATTTTGCATTCTGAATTCAGCATTTTAAACCCGTAAGGAGTTTTTATGAACATCTACTACATGAACGGCGCGGGCAATGACTTCATGGTCATGGACGCCCGGGACGATGAAAGCCGGGATTTTTCCGCACTGGCACTGGAATACTGCCGGATCGCCGGTGCCGACGGATTTATGGCCGTGGGCAAGTCGGAAATTGCCGACTTCCGCCTGCATTTTTACAATTCCGACGGTACCCGGGGAGAGATGTGCGGCAACGGTGCCCGGTGTATCTGCCGGTTTGCCCATGACATGGGTATCGCCGGAGCAGAGATGACCGTTCAGACCGATGCCGGCATCGTGCCCGGCTGGCGCATCGATGAGAATCAGTACCGGGTGAAGCTGAACAATCCCAGCATTCTGGACTTAAGCCGCAAGGGCCATATCGCCTACGCGGAGCTGGGTAACCCCGGTGTGCCCCATGCCGTTGCGGAATATACCGGCGACCTGTGGGGCGACAGGGAATCCCTGCGGGAACAGATGCGCGCACTGCGCTATGATCCTGCCTTCCCCAAGGGTGCCAACGTGAATTTCTATCAGGTTCTGGGCGAAGATGAAGTCCGGCTCCTGACCTTTGAGCGGGGCGTGGAGGATTTTACCCTGGCCTGCGGCACCGGCACCGGCAGCACCGCCGCCGTCATGCGGCTGCGGGGTCAGCTGACCGGCAAGGTTCTGACGGCCCACAACCCCGGAGGAACTCTGAAGATCACAGTGGAAAATGAGGGGGAAACCATCACTTCCATCCTGCTGGAAGGCCCCACGGAATTTGGCAGGGTCTACTGTCTTTAAGTGCAGAATCCGAACCGGAAACAGTTGATATCTGCACAAAAAACTTTGGATTCTGAAGAAAAAGCCCTTGACAAATCAAGGGCTTTTTTCTATAATAAACTGGTCTGCGAATGCGGACAACTCTTTGCTCACACATCGTTGTGGGCCATTAAGACCATAAGGAGGTGCAATCAACATGGCTAAGATTACCGCAAAGTATGAGGTTCTGTACATCATCGATGCTACCATCGGTGAGGAAGCAACCGCAGCACTGGTGGAAAAGTTCAAGGCAATGGTGGAAGCGGAGGGTACTCTGACCAACATTGACGAGTGGGGCAAGCGCCGTCTGGCATACCCCATCAACGACATGGCAGAAGGCTACTACGTTCTGATGAACATGGAAACCAAGCCCGAGTTCCCCGCTGAGCTGGAGCGCGTGATGAAGATCACTGAAGGCGTTATGCGCTGCCTGACCACTGTCGTGGAGGAGTAATTTAATGCTCAACCACATCACCATCATGGGTCGTCTGACCCGTGATCCCGAACTTCGCCGTACCGGCAGCGGCATCGCCGTTGCCAGCTTTACCGTGGCTGTTGACCGTGATTTCGGCGGCAGAGACGGCGGCGAAAAGGAAACCGATTTCATTGACTGTGTCGCTTGGCGTCAGACCGGAGAATTCGTCTCCAAGTATTTCACCAAGGGCCGCATGATCGTGGTTTCCGGCCGGCTCCAGATTCGCTCCTGGACCGACAAGGATGGCAACAAGCGTCGCACTGCTGAAGTCGTGGCAGACAACTGCTACTTTGGCGACAGCAAGCGGGACGAGGGTGGTTCCTCCTACGGCGGCAACGCCTACGGCGGAAACAGCTTCGGCGGCAACAGCTACGGTGGCTACAATGCTCCCGCACCCAGCTACGGCGGCTACAACGCCCCTGCAGCTGCTCCCGCATCCGATTTCGCGATGCTGGAAGATGACGATGCTCAGCTGCCCTTCTAAAAACTGAACTTTTCTACTAAACTTACAAGGAGGGAAATCTCATGTCTAACGAACAGCGTATGCGTCCCCGCAAGCGTAAGAAGGTTTGTGCTTTCTGCGTGGATAAGGTGACCGCTATTGACTACAAGGACACTGCTAAGCTGCGCCGTTACCTGTCCGAGCGTGGCAAGATCCTGCCCCGCCGTACCACCGGTACCTGTGCTGCTCACCAGCGTGACCTGACCACCGCTATCAAGCGCGCACGTCAGATCGCCCTGCTGCCCTACGTTGCTGACTAATTGCAACTCAAACCCCGGAACATCCGTTCCGGGGTTTTTTATTTGTGATTTTCTCACAGAACACTTGCCAGGCTGTGATATAATAAAGAAAAAACAGGAGGGAATCCTATGTATCAGAAAAAAGAGATCCACGCCGGACTGGAAGAAATGAAGTCCGTTCCCAATGCCCTGCTGGTGGATGTCCGCAATCCTGCGGAGTATAACGGCGGTCATATCCCCGGCAGCATCAACTTTGCCATGAGCCGGATCCTGCAGGAGGCAGAGGAGGCCTTCCCCGACAAGGCGCAGCCCCTCTATGTCTATTGCCAGAGCGGCGCCCGCAGTGCCCGGGCCGGCAAGCTGCTGGATCTGATGGGCTATGAATCCGTCACGGATCTGGGCGGCATTGCCGATTATCAGGGCCCCCGGGAAAAATAAGCAGAAAAAGACACCGCCGAAGCGGTGTCTTTTTTATGAGAAAAATTAGTTACCCAGGCAGGGGCTCCATGCCAGATCCATGATCTCGTCAACATTATCCATGTTGGTGATCAGGCCCAGGCGGACATAACGGTTGACGATTTCGCGCAGGTTGGCTTCGGCGAATTCGTCGCTGAGGCCGAACTGCTGGGAGTCGTTGATCATGATGTTCATGTCGCGGTCGCCCTTCATCATGCCATGCTCCAGCAGAATATCGGTGGATTCTTCCACGTTCTCACGCATGTAGCTCAGAGCCTTGTGGATGGCCTGTGCCAGCTTCTTGGCATGGACGGGGTTCTCGCGGACGAATACAGCGCTCATGGACAGAGCGCAGCAGATGCTGACTTCGGAGTAGTCGGAGTCCAGCATGGAGCTGACGCAGCGCAGCTTGCCGTCCTTGACCATGCCGTAGGCATAGACGTCAGACAGCAGGGCAGCGGAGATCTCGCCCTTTTCCATAGCGGTGATGCAGGCATCGGCGGAAACCTGAACCAGGTTCAGATCGGTCTGGGGGTTGATGCCGTCATCGTCCAGCATCAGGGAGGTGATGTTGTAGTCGGAAGCGCCGATGCCGTTGGGAACGGAGACATTGGTGCCCTTCAGGTCCTCGGTGGTGTGGTATTCGGAATCAGCCAGAACGTACAGGGACTTGCAGGCCAGGTGAGCGCCGCCGCCGAAGGTGATGGCAACACCGTTGGTGATGGGAACCAGGCAGGTAGCGATGTGGCAGATGGCGACCTGTGCCTGGTCGGTGCCCAGAGCTTCCACGTAGGAGTCGCCCTTGAAGCCTTCCACGATCAGGCCGGCTTCTTCGTAGTAACCCATGATCTCAGCCATGCTGGTGCCGGAGGAGCAGCCGTCCAGCATCATGTACTTGATGGGCTTGCCGTAGATGGGCTCTTTCTCCATAGCGGCCTTTTCTTCTGCAGTGGGAGTCAGGTCAAAGTTCAGCATATCGCTGGCACGGCCTTCCACCTCGAAGGGGGTGAACATGGCTTCCCAGTTGCCGGAGCTGGAAGCTTCCACAGCGTCCATGTGGACATCGGAGCGGTTGACTTCCACGTTTTCAGCGACACCAACACCGATCTGACCCTTGGAGTCCACCAGTGCAGTATCCTTGGAGTCGGGCTTTGCTGCTTCGGTTGCAACGGGAGCTTCGGGTGCGCCGCAGGCAGCCAGGGACAGTACCATAGCCAGAGCCAGCAGCAGAGCGAATAATCTCTTCATTTTTAGTTCTCCTCTTGAAAAATTTATGAATCGACCCTAAAAAAGGGCAGACAGCTGCGGAAAACCTCAGAAATGTTTTCCATGTAGAACATATTACAATTGAATCGGGCGAAAGTGAAATAGAGATTATTTATAATACTTTTTCATTCATTCTGAAGAGAAATAAAAAAGACACCGCCGAGGCGGTGTCTTTTATTTTTCATCCAGCATCTTCTGATACTGCTGTCCGCAGCGGAACATTTCCAGGGCAACGGATTTGCTGTAGGCAAGGGCGCAATCAATCAGTGCATCCAGATCGGCATCTTCGGCAAGCCTGTCTTTGATTTGCAGCATCTGCTCATAGCTGTCATGGGACGGATGTCCCGG
>JAFZGL010000095.1 GCA_017555395.1 Oscillospiraceae bacterium
CAGATACCCCTTGGGGTATCTGGTTTTTATTTTAGGTGAGTGTTCGAACCCATCTGAATGCAAAGCCCCGGTAAGGCTTTGCTCGCTGCGGGCTGGACCGCAGCGACACAATAATTTGATCGAATCCCTCATCCTCTGCCAACAAAAACCGCTGCTTATGCAGCGGTTTTTTATTTACAGAATGTGGATTTGAATCCATCTAAATGCGGATGTCCGGCGGACATCTGCTGCCACCAGTTCAAAACTGGTTGCTTCTTTGATTTTTGCCTGATAAAAAGCAGGCAAAAATGTTATCGAATCTCTCATCCCCTTGGAGCAGAATCCTGGGGTTTCTTTTTTTCATTCGCCGCTTTTGATGTTCGGATTCTTCCAGAATTTGCAAGTAATGTTTTGTATATCAAACATAAACATGCAGCCTGTTTCCAGGCTGCACGTTTTTTGATTTTTAGCCCTTCACAGCGCCCATGGCCATACCCTTGACGAAGTCCTTCTGAACAATCAGGGTCAGAACGACAACAGGAAGCAGAGTGACCAGAGATGTGGCTGCCATGGGACCCCATGCCAGGCCGCGGTCGGTGATGAAACCGGCGATAACCACAGGCAGAGTCTTGGCCTTGTTGATGCTGAGGATAACCGCAAACAGGAACTCATTCCAGGTTGCAGTAAAGGTCAGGATGGCGGAAGCAACCAGACCGGGCTTAGTAATAGGCAGGATCACATTGAAGAAACGGTGCACAAAGCCGGAGCCGTCCAGCATAGCCGATTCTTCCAGTTCGTAGGGTACCTGCTCAAAGAAGCCCATCATCAGCCAGATGACCAGAGGCAGGTTGAAGCTGGTGTTCATGATGATCATTGCGGCCAGGGAGTCGATCAGACGCAGGCTGCGCATAACCAGATAAACAGGAATGGCAGTTGCAATGGCAGGATACATCTTCTGGACCATGAACCACAGGCCGAAGAAATCCTTGGTCTTACGGCTCAGAGGGCCGCGCTGAACAGCGTAAGCTGCCATGGAGCCGATGAGCAGGGTGATGACTGTGGTGACCACAGAAATGGTAGCAGAGTTGATCAGATTCTCCAGTAGCTGATTCTTGGTGAATACTTCGACGAAATGATCAATGGTGAACTCGCTGGGGAAGAAGACAGGGGGATAGGCGCGGTGATCCCGGTCCAGCTTGAACGCACTCAGTGCCAGCCAGTACAGAGGGAAGATAACACCGATCAAAGAGGCAATCAGCAGACCCCACTTGACATACGGACCAGCAAAGTTACTGATAACATAGTCAGTTGATGCCATATCCTTGGATTTGCGGCGCTTTACCATACGTTCTCCTCCTCCTTCTTTCTCAGTTTCAGGAAGAACAGGGTGATGAATGCCATCGTCAGAACGAAGACAATGGCCAATGCAGCAGCATAGCCGGCATCATAGTATTTCAGACCCTGCTTATAGATGAAGTTCGGCAGCATTTCCGTTGCGGTACCGGGGCCGCCATTTGTCATAGTGTAAATGGTATCGAAGACCTTGAACGCATCAGTAAAGCGCATCATGACAACGATAACCAGAACGGGCTTGATCAGGGGAAGAACGATCTTCCAGAAGATCTGACGGGGGGTAGCGCCGTCTACCAGAGCAGCCTGGATGCAGTCCTGGGGCAGAGCCTTCAGACCGGCGGCACAGATGACCGTGACCCACGGCGTCAGCTGCCAGACATTGACCAGCAACACAGAAACCTTTGCCATGAAAGGATCTGCCAGCCATTGGATCTTTTCAACACCGGCAAAGCTGAGGAAGTAATTCAGAACACCGGTGGAAGCGTCCATCATCATGCGCCACAGAGTACCGATGGCAACAGGAGCCATGATCATGGGAATCATGAAGATGGAGGTAGCCACGCGGGACCACATGCTGTCGGAGCAGATGACCATGGCGATCATCAGGCCCAGCACAACTTCCAGCGCCACGGATACGAACGCAAAGATCAGGGTATTCACCGTGCTGGTATGCAGCATGGTGTCGCTGAACATCTTGATGTAGTTATTCAGACCAACAAAGGTAGGGGTCTGGTTGGGCATATTCAGCTTCAGACGGAAGAAGCTCAGGTAAACAGAATACAGCAGGGGGAACAGCGCTGTAACTGCAAGGAAAATCAAAGTGGGGGTCAGGAAGGCCCAGCAGGCGAACTTGTCGCTTTTCCTTCTTTGTAATCTCATAGCAAATCAACCTTTCCAGTAGGGGTTGCAGGGAATTCACTTAGTGAATTTGGCCGGAGAGGGATACTCTCCGGCCAAAAAGGGGATTAAATGTTAGCGGATGGCTGGAATTACAAGATTAGTGGTTGTAATTCTTGATGCCTGCTTCGGGAGGAGAGTTCTCCAGAGCAGCCTTCAGAGCTGCATCCAGCTGTGCAATTGCCTCATCCAGATCGATCTGATCGGACAGGTAGGAACCAACGATGGTGTTGATCATGGAGTCAGCTTCGACGGAAGCGGGGATTCTCCACCACATGTTAGCGGTGTCCAGAGCATCACGGACAGCGGCCTGAGGAGCCATCTTCTCCTGCTCCCAGAATGCCTTGCGGGGGCTCAGGATACCGTGGTTGTCATAGAACTCGTTCTGCTTCTCGTAGCTGGTGTACATCTTGATCCATTCCCAAGCCAGATCCTTGTTCTGAGAACCAGCGGGGATAGCAACGTCCCATGCGGACAGCAGGGTCAGACCGGTCTTCTCAGCGGGCAGGACATCCAGAGCCCACTTGCCAACGACCTTGGACTGTGCGGGGTCATCGCCCTTCTGAACGATACCCAGGGAAGGCCAGGTTTCGCAGACAGCAGCCTTGCCGTCCAGGAATGCCTGGATGGACTCGTCAACGCCCCATGCCAGGTTAGCGGGATCGGACAGGTCCTTCAGAGCGTACAGGTGCTCCAGAGCAGCGCGTGCTTCGGGGCAGTCGATGGTGACATTCCAGTCCTCGTCGGCCCAGTTGCCGCCCATGGACCACAGAACGTAGTCGAAGACACCGCCCAGCTGGCCGGCAACTTCGGAAACGGTGACGCCGTAGACGCCCTCGTCCAGGTTCTGAGCAGCTGCCAGAGCCTCACGGTACTCTTCCCAAGTGTCGGGAATGCCGTTGGGCAGCAGGTCAGTACGGTATGCGAAGGTCTGGGGGGTAGAAGCATTGGGAATACCAATGATGGTGCCCTGCCAGTCGCCGCAGTTAGCCAGAACGTTGTCGATCCACACGGTCATGTCGTAGTTGTCACGAGCGATGTAGTCGGTCAGGGGCTCCAGGAAGGGGGCGAATTCGCCGTCCCACTGGGAAGCGACGTCGATGACGTCATAGGAACCGGTGAAGGAAGTCAGGTCCAGCAGGGCCTTCTCATGCAGGGTCAGGTAGGGGTAGTCAACAACTTCAACCTTAGCGCCGGTGGCAGCCTCGAATTCGGGCACCATAGCACGGGCAGCATCAGCGTAGACACCGGACATGTACAGAACGGTCAGGGTCTCACCCTCGTAGGGCAGGCCTGCAGCAGCGGGGGCATCGGCCTTGGGAGCTTCGGCAGCGGGAGCATCAGCCTTGGGAGCTTCAGATGCACCACAAGCAGTCATGGACAGAACCATAACCAGAGCCAGCAGCAATGCGATCCATTTTTTCATTTGTTTTCCTCCTGTTCTTGATTATCCATCCGGAGGAGTTTTCCAGATGAATGGTCTGCAACGTTGGTAAGAATTCTTTACTAACGTTGATACATATATTATCGTTAAATATAAGAAAAAAGTCAATTATCACAAAACGAAAAATAACATCAGCGTTTTTGTGCATAATGCATACAGTAGAACAGGGTGTGTTTTAGTGAATAATGACGATAAAACTATTGCCTTTTTGTTTTTTGTTGGATATACTAGTTTTAATTACAATGGAAGGATATGACATCATGAAGCAAGCACTGAATGTTACGGATATCAAGCGGACAAATCAGCGCCTGATCCTGGATGCCATTTTTCAGGCAGGAACTACATCCCGGGCACAGCTTGCAAGGGAACTGCAGCTGAGCAAACCTGCCATTTCTGATAATATTCAGAGTCTTCTTGACTTGGGAATTGTAGAGGAAACCGGTCAGGGAAATGCCGGACCTTCCGGCGGACGCAAGTCCATTTTGCTGCGGTTTAATCCAAAACACGCCTATATTATTGCCGTAAATCTGAATTTTTCAAATCCCGTATTTGTGCTTTCAGATCTTAATGGCGATGTGGTTCAGTCTTTTGATATTACCTTTGCTCCCAATCTGGCGGTAGAAGACTGCCGGAACCGGGTGCTGGACAGTATCCGGTCATTAATGCGCGTCCAGGAAATTCATGCCGGGCAGGTATACTGCATTGCGGTAGCGGCTCCCGGTGTCTTCAATGATCAGGGAGAACTGATTTATTACAGCACCTCCTGCGGCGGAACACCCTGGTGGCAGATCAATTTGAAGCAGGTCCTGACAGACGCGTTTTCCGTTCCTGTGATCATTCACAATGACATTAAGGCAGCAACTCTGGGCGAATGGATCAAAGGGGCCGGCGAGCAGGAGCGGAATCTCTTTTATCTCGGTACCGGCCTCGGCATCGGATCCGGCATTATCCTGAACGGGAACCTTCTGATGGGAGAAAATTTCAGTGCCGGAGAGATTTATGATTATTTTGACCCTTCAGATGTACGCTATAACCGAAAGCTGGAAGACGCTGTGTGCATTCCCTATCTGATCGATCAATGCAGGAACAGAGTGCATTCCCCCTTTGCAGGAAAAAAACATCTCTTGCTGGAAGATATCGTCCAGGCTTATCGAGAGGGAAATGACTTTGTTCTTGGTGTTGTGGAAGCGGTATGCGGGAGACTGGCGATCTTATGTCGAAATTACATGACCTTCATTTCTGTAAATCAGGTGATCTTCGGCGGTGAATATCTCCCCTTCGGAGATTCTTTCGCCCGTCAGCTAACCGCACTGTACGAAGGAACCGGATGGCCGGTCCCTGTGGTACGCATGTCCGTCCTGGGGAAATATGCCGGCATTCAGGGAATGATCCTGCTGGCCAGAGAACAGTATTTCCGGGAGCTCTGTTCCCGCTGAGTGTATTGATTTTATAATCCTGTCATAAGGAGGAAATGTCATGAAAAAACATATTGTCTGTATCGGTGATTCCAATACCCACGGCTACTGCGCCGATCCCAATGACTGCGCCGACGGCGGCATCCGGTTCAACGAAGACGAGCGCTGGACCTGCCTTGTGCAGAAGGGGCTCGGCGACGGCTATCTTGTAACGGAAGAAGGTCTTTCCGGTCGAACCACGGTTTTCCCGGATCCTCTATACGAAAATCTCGATGTATTTTCCTATTTCTGGGGACTGCTGAAGAGCCATGAGTATATCGATCTGCTGATCATCATGCTGGGCACCAACGACAGCAAGGA
>JAFZGL010000007.1 GCA_017555395.1 Oscillospiraceae bacterium
GCCGCCGATCTGGAATCCTTTTTCGATGACGATGCCGCAGCCTTCCACGATGGTACCGGCGGATTCCGCAATGGAGATCAGACCCTGCAGGGCACAGCCATTGGCCAGGAAGTCATCGATGATCAGAATATGTTCACCTTCGTTCAGAAACTTCTTGGATACGATGACATTGTTCTTATTCTTGTGGGTGAAGGACTCCACCTCTGCCACATACATTTCGCCGTCCAGATTGATGGACTTGGACTTCTTGGCAAAGACCATGGGAACACCGAATTCCTTGGCAACAAACGCGGCAATGCCGATGCCGGATGCCTCGATGGTCATGACCTTGGTGACGGTCTTGTGACCGAAGCGGCGCTTGAATTCCCGGCCGATCTCCTCCATCAGGGCGATATCCATCTGATGGTTCAGGAAGCTGTCCACCTTCAGCACATTACCGGGCTTGACGATGCCGTCCTTCACAATTCTCTCTTCCAGAAAGTTCATAGATATATCCTCCAAGTTGTTTTTCTCACTATAGCACAGGATGCAGGGATTGTCAGTAAAAATGTCAAATAAAAGAAGCAGTTTTCGCTGCGGAGAACAGGGACGTTCTGCATTATACACCGCCCCGGTATTTGCCTGGGGTCACGCCTACGATTTTTTTGAAGACCTTGCAGTAGTAGCTCTGATCCGGGAAGCCCACAGAAACAGCGATATCCGCCAGGGTATGCTGCCGGTCCAGCAGAAGTCCCTTGCTTTCCTCTACCCGGATCCGGTTCAGATGATCCCGGAAGCTGATGCCTACAGTCTGACGGAACAGGGTGGAAAAATAACTGGGACTCAGTCCCACATACCGGGCGGTTTGATCCAATTCCAGATGCTCGCTGTAATGGTCGCACATATACCGCAGCGCTCTGCGGATATGGGGATTGCCTTTGTCCTGCTCCCGGAACATGGAATGCATGAACCGCTCCAGCACCTTCAGCATCAGCAGACACAGTTCTTCCAGTTCCTGTTCCTCATAAAGCTGTTTCAGAAACTGGCTGTTGAGCCGGTAGATGCTGTCAGGGTCGGCGCCACCCTCCATGGCCACCCGGGAGAGCAGAGTGGTCAGCTCAATGGAACGGATCCGGACAGCGTCAATCTGCCCGCCTTCGCTAAAGAGCACATGGCCGATAAACTCATTCAGCAGAGCCTTGACCTCCTGGATGCTGCCGGTCCGGATGCGGTCCATGAGTTCTTTTTCCTTGTGGTAGAAGAACAGCAGGGACTGGGGTGAATGTTCCTCTTTGCAGATTTGAATGGCCTCACTGATCCGGGACTGCTGGTTCATTTTCCTCTGATTTTCCAGCAGCAGTGCCCGTTCACCCGGCAGCAGAGGGGACAGCAGATGATCCACCAGTTTTTTCAGCTGGTTTACTTTCGGGGGAGGCAGAACAGCGATGCTGCTGAGTTCGTCATAAAGCTCCAGTGCAAGTCCGGCAGGAAGTTTCCGGCGTTCGGCAAGATCACTGACCAGGGTGCTGTCCGGTGTATCCATCAGGAAGGGACCCAGGATCACACTGCCCAGCAGTTCCTCTTCCTGGATCAGGGGGAAAGCAATATGATTCAGATTGGCATGACAGGCAAAAATGTAGGCTTCCCCCAGACTCTGGGCATAGCGGCCTGCATTTTTGTGGAGCTGGAAACAGGTGTTTCGGTCGAAGACCTGATTTTTCAGCAGAGTGCAGTAGGGAGTGGACTGCCCGAAGGACATGATCATGGTTCCGTCACTGCCGATGAGCTGAATGGCCAGCCCCGTAAAAGCCTGCAGATTTCCCAGAACATCCCGGATCCGGGTTTCCGGTACAAAGGAAAAAATACGCTCAGACATGCCGCCACCTCTTTTGACTATAAATCGTAAATAATGACAATACAGACAATTTGTGACTGTATTATACTATAAACAAAATCAAAACACAACAGGAGGAACTGTTATGGATTTACAGGAAATTTCCCTGCAGCTGCAGGCAGGCAAGGCAAAGATCGTAAAGACTCTGGTGCAGCAGGCAATTGACGAAGGCATTCCTGCCCAGAAAATTCTGGAAGAAGGTCTGCTGGCCGGTATGAATGTGGTTGGCGTCAAGTTCAAGAACAATGAAGTGTTCGTGCCTGAGGTTCTGGTGGCAGCCCGTGCCATGAACCAGGGTGCCAATCTGCTGAAGCCTCTGCTGATGGAGAGCGGTGTCAAGACCAGCGGCAAGGTCTGTATTGGTACTGTTCAGGGTGACCTCCACGACATCGGCAAGAACCTGGTGAAGATGATGATGGAAGGCAAGGGCCTGGAAGTCATCGACCTGGGCACCGATGTGGCTCCTGAGACCTATGTCCGGACGGCCATTGAGGAGAACTGTCAGATCATCTGCTGCTCTGCCCTGCTGACAACCACCATGGGTGTCATGGCTGACGTGGTAAAGGCTGCGGAAGAGGCCGGTATCCGTGACAAGGTGAAGATCATGATCGGCGGCGCCCCTGTGACCGAGGCCTTCTGCCAGCAGGTGGGTGCCGATGCCTACACCCCCGAC
>JAFZGL010000008.1 GCA_017555395.1 Oscillospiraceae bacterium
GCCGAAGATACCAACGACACCCTGGGTGATGTAGTTCTCAGCGATGGTCTGGGACTTGGCAGCGTCGCCTTCACCGTACTGGGTCTCCAGCAGGGTGTAAGCCTTGCCCTCGAAAGCTTCACGGAAGCCAGCCTCACGCTGGACAGTGGAATCGGTAGCAGCATTGACGTTGACGATACCGACAGCACCCTCGGTGATGCCCTTAGCTTCCAGCTCAGCGATCATGGTCTCACCGGCAGTCTTACCGGCAGCCTTGTTGTTGGTGGAGAAGGTAGCCTCAGCCTCAACATTGGCGGGGGAGTCAACATAGATGATCTTGACACCGGCAGCTGCAGCTTCCTTCAGTGCGGAAGAGACAGAGTCGGGGCCGTTTGCAGCGACAACGATAGCGTTGCAGCCGGAAGAGACAGCATTGTTGATCTGCTCGATCTGCTGTGCGTCGTCCTTTGCGTTGGGGGACATGTTGACAACTTCAACACCCAGTTCCTTGGCAGCCTTCATTGCGCCTTCGTCCAGGGTGACCCAGTGCTGGTCAACGCGGTCCATGGTGATCAGAGCGATCTTGTAGGATTCGGATGCAGCGGGCTTGGTGCCACCGCAGCCTGCCAGCATGGCAACCATCATTGCCAGAACCAGCAGAATTGCTAATGTCTTCTTCATTTTTCATCCTCCTGAAAAATTTTTGAATTTTTATTTACGCAGGCCGGGGCTGCCGGCCTGTATAAACCGGGAAGTAGGAAACAATTACTTCTTTGCCTTCTTCTTGGCACCTGCGCCCTGACGGAACACAACGTCGATCAGAACAGCGCCGGTAACGATCAGGCCAATGACGATTCTCTGGATACCGACAGGAGCACCGATGATGCCCAGGCCGTTTTCCAGGGTCTGCCACACACCTGCACCTGCCAGGGTGCCCAGCAGCAGGCCGGTGCCGCCCAGGGGAGACACGCCGCCGATAACGCCGGCAGCAACGCCGTACATTTCGTAGGAGTTACCGGCTTCCATGTTGCCCATGCCTGCCTGACCGGCCAGGATCAGACCAACGACGAAGGAGCAGAATGCGGAGATCAGGTATGCCTTGGTGGTGGTGGTGAACACGTTGACACCGGACAGCTTGGCAGCTTCCACATTGGAGCCGATGGCGTAGATGTGACGGCCGGTGCGGGTCTTGGCCATGATGAAGAACACCACAGCGAAGATGATGAAGGCAATCCAGAATGCGTTATAGACGCCCAGAGTCTTGCCGTAGTAGAAGAAGTCCTGGAACTTGTCGCCAACTTCCTTGCCCAGACCGGTGGAGATGGCGTTGGTGTTGCGGTTGCCGTTTGCCATGTAGGCAACGCCGCGGGCGCAGAACATGGTGCCCAGGGTTGCGATGAAGGGAGGCAGCTTGAACTTACCGACCAGGACGCCGTTGACAACGCCGAAGGCCAGGCAGGCAGCCAGAGCAACCAGCAGTGCCACGATCACAGGGGTGCCATTGCTCATCAGGGTGGAGGAGACCATGGCGGACATGGCGACCACGGAACCGATGGACAGGTCGATGTTACCGGTGATCAGAATGACGGACTGACCGACACCGACCAGCAGGTACTTGGACATGGAACGCAGCAGGTTCAGAATGTTGGTGATCTTCAGAATGTTGGGGTCAATCAGGCCGAATACCAGCAGCAGGATGACCCAGCCTGCGAAACCGACCATTGCGGCACCCAGGCCGCGGATGGCAATCTTTTTCTTCTTGTTATCGTTCAGAGTGCTCATTTTCCTTGTTCCTCCTTACACGGCTTCTTCCGCGAACTTGTTTTCAAACTGAGTTGCCAGGGTCAGGATCTCTGCCTGAGTGGTTTCTCTTGCCATGACTTCGCCGGTGATACGGCCGTCGCACATGACAATGATACGGTCCGCGATGCCCATGACCTCCGGCATTTCGGAGGAGACGAACATAACGGCAACGCCCTGCTGCTTCAGCTGATTCATCAGGTTGTAAATTTCGACCTTTGCGGCAACGTCGATACCACGGGTGGGCTCGTCGAAAATGACAACCCGGGAATCACGGGCCAGCCACTTGCCGACGACGACCTTCTGCTGGTTACCGCCGGACAGGCTGCCTGCATCCACTTCCACATTGGGAGTCTTGATGTGCAGGTCGATGACTGCCTTGTCGCACATGGCGTCTTCCTTCTTCTTGCTGACAACACCCAGCTTGTTGCACAGGATGTCCAGATTGGGAAGGGCAATGTTTTCACGGATGGGAAGCTTAGTGCACAGGCCATCCTTCTTTCTGTCTTCGGGAGCCAGAACGATACCGGCCTTGATGGCATCTGCGGGAGAATTGACGGTGACGGTCTTTCCGTCCACGATCAGTTCACCGGAGGTCTTGGGATCAACGCCAAAGATGGCACGGGTGGTCTCGGTACGGCCGGCGCCCATCAGTCCAGCGAAGCCGACGATCTCACCGGCGTAGACCTCAAAGTTGATGTCGCGGACCATCTTGCCGGCATTCAGATTCTTCACTTCGAAGATCTTCTCGCCCTTCTGGCACTCGACACGGGGGAACTTCTCCTTGATCTCACGGCCGACCATGTGGGTGATGATGGTATCCATGGGAGTGCCGGCGAAATCCATAGAGGTGATGTACTGACCGTCACGCATGATGGTGACGCGGTCAACGATGTGCTGCAGCTCCTCCAGACGGTGGGAGATGTAGACAATGCCGCAGCCGTCTGCCCGCAGACGCTTGATGATACGGAACAGCTCGTCGATTTCCTTTGCTGTCAGTGCAGAAGTGGGTTCGTCCATGATCAGGATCTTGGCATTGATGGAAAGAGCCTTTGCGATTTCCACCATCTGCTGCTTGGAAACAGGCAGATTGCCAACCATTTCACTGGGGCTGATATCGATCTTCAGATCGGACAGGATCCGGCCGGCTTCTGCTTCCATAGCCTTGGTGTCAACCAGGAATCCCTTGTGCTTTTCGCGGCCCAGGAACATATTTTCTGCAACTGTCAAGTGGGGGCACATATTCAGCTCCTGGTGGATGATTGCCACGCCCAGAGCCTGCGCCTGCTTGGTATTCAGGTCGCCGCATTCCTTGCCGAAGATCTCAACTGTACCGCTGTCACGGGTGTAAACGCCGGAGAGGATCTTCATCAGAGTGGACTTGCCTGCGCCGTTTTCTCCCAGCAGAGCCATGACCTCACCGCTGCGCAGCTCAAAGTGGACATTGTCCAGAGCCTTGACACCGGGGAAGCTTTTGTTGATACCCTGCATGGAGACAATGGTTTCATTCATTTCCTCACTCACCTATCTTTCCTTGGATGGCTGTCGGGATCCGCACGGACGGCAATCCCGATATTCCTTTCTAAACTTTATCACTTCTTACCAAATTTGTCAATTAATCTTACATACAAATATACCATTATGCCCTATTTATCACGTTTTTTGAACATATGCACCAAAGAGCTTTTCCAAATTTTAGTGATTTTTCTGTGTTGACTTTTCGTTGCACATTTGCTTGTGAGCAAGTAAAATAAGAACAGTACAATTTTTCAAAATTTTTCTTTCAGGAGGTTATTTGCCATGCTGTATACCATCCGGAATTCTCTGCTTCAGGTCACCGCTTCCGCCGCCGGCGCTGAGCTGATGTCCATCCAGACCGCAGACGGCACTGAATATCTGTGGCAGGGCGATCCCAAGTACTGGAGCGACCGGGCGCCCAACATTTTCCCCTATGTGGCCCGGCTGACCAAAGAACAGTACACCTATCAGGGAAAGACCTATCATCTTCCCATCCACGGTTTTGCCCCCACCGCCCCCTTCACCGTCACTGCTGCCGCAGAGGACTCTGTCACCTTTACCCTGGAGAGCAATCCGGAATACTACGAGATGTATCCCTTCCTGTTCCGCTTCTCCATCCGCTACTATCTGGAGGGACAAACTCTCCACGCTGAACTGACTGTGGAAAACAAGGATGAAAAGACCATGTACTTCGGTCTGGGCGGCCATCCCGGTATCAACGTTCCCCTGGAGGAAGGTCTGTCCTTTGAAGACTACTACCTGGAATTCCCGGATGCACCCATCCGCCGGGTGGAATTCACCCCCGCCTGCTTCATCACCGGCAGGGAGGATCCCTTTGAGATTGAAAATCACCGCTATCCCCTGCACCACACCATGTTCAACGACGATGCCATCGTGCTGAAGGGAATCGCGGGATGGACAAGACTGGCAAGTGACAAGGGCAATCGCGCCGTCACCCTCATCGCCCCCGATCTTCCCGTCTATGGATTCTGGCACATGCCCAGAACCGATGCCCCCTACATCTGTCTGGAACCCTGGTCCAGCCTTCCCGCCCACCAGGACGTGATTGAGGATCTGCAGACCCAGGAGGATCTGATTTCTCTTGAGGCCGGAAAAGCCTACCGCACCACCTGGTCTCTGAAAATCGAATAATACCGACTTACAGCAAAAGCACCGGATCCCTGCGGAGATCCGGTGCTTTTTTATCTTCATTATCTGGAAAGATCGTGAATCAGTTCTGCTGTCACGGGATACAGTGCATCATAGATCTTCCGGTATTTCAGATAGATCTGATGTTTTTCCATATCCGGCTGGTAGATGACACCTTCCTGAATGTAATTGGTCAGGGCATCATAGCTCTCGAAGCCGGGATACTTCACCGCCTGGGCTGCCATCAGGGCATCGCCGAAACAGGCACCCACGGTAATGGCGGGCGTAGACACGGGGGTACCCAGGATATCCGCCACGATCTGCATCCATGCAGGATTCAGCGTACCGCCGCCCACAGCAATGATCCGGTCGATGGGCACATTTTCATGGCTGCGCATCAGATCGATCTGCTGGGCGATGGAGTAGCCGATGCCCTCCAGGGCGCTGCGGTACAGATGGGCACGGGTATGTGCCAGGGTCAGTCCGAAGAGGATACCCCGGGCGCCGGGATCGTTGACAGGGGTACGTTCACCGGCAAAGTAAGGCAGGGTAATGAGACCGTCACTGCCGGGGGCAATGGCTTCCACACCTTCCATCATGGTCTGGTAGGCATCGGGACCGCCGGCGGCTTCCACTGCTTTTGCGTCGGCAAAGAGGTTGTCCCGGTACCACTTGGTCAGGCTTCCGGCCGCATTGGTACCGGCAGAAATATCGCACAGACCTGGAACGATAAACTCTTCCCGCCACAGACGCTCGTCATCCACCAGCTCGGATGTGCCCAGGATCATATAGACAGAGGAGCCGATCTGCAGCATCATCTGACCGGGCTTCACCACACCGCAGCTGATGGCTTCTGCACCGGAATCGTCGGTGCCGGTGATGACAGGAGTGCCTTCCGCCAGGCCGGTCTCAGCTGCTGCCTGTGCGGTGACATAACCGGCGATGTCCGCAGCCTCCTGCACCTTGGCCAGCTGGTCGGGACGGCAGATGGGGCCGCAGTATTCCGGAACAGGCTCCCAGGTCCTAGGATCATAAAGAGGGTTGAAGCTGGCCAGGCCCAGGAACCGGTCTACCACATAATTTCCGGTGAGCTTGGCGGTGATGTAGGTGGAGCCGGTGATGAACTTGTGGGCCTTTGCGTAAACTTCAGGTTCCTTGTTCTTGATCCACAGGATCTTGGGCATCACATCACTGGAGCACAGGGGACGGCCGTACCACTTGCGGATCTGTTCCTCCCCGTAAAGCTCCGTCAGCCATGCCATCTCATCGGTCGCCCGGGCATCAATACCGTACAGAATGGCCTTGCGCAGCGGATTGCAGTTCTCATCCACCGGCAGGCAGTCCGCACCCAGGGCGCTGGCACCAACAGCCTTGATTTCTCTGGGGTCAATACCGGTCTTTTCAATCAGCGCCTTGCTGATGATGCAGAAGTCGCCCCACCAGTCTTTTTCCGCGTCATGTTCATAGTGACCCGGCTTGGGATTTGTCATTTCGTGCTGGGTGGAATGGATGGCCAGAACCTTTCCGGTATCATCGATGATGGTTCCCTTACTGGAATTGGTGCCGGTATCGATACCCATGAAATATGCCATTTTCATTTCCTCCTCAGATCAGATATTTTTCTACGATCTCTGCTACAGCGTCGTGATCGCAGTCATTTTCGGTTACATAGTCGGCCTCCGCCTTCACTTCCGGCAGAGCATTGGCAACGGCAATGCCGATTCCCGCTCCCCGGATCATAGGAAGATCGTTGTTGTAATCTCCGGCGGCAATAACCTGTTCCGGAGAAACATTCAGAAGCTTCATCATCTCCTGAAGGCCTCCCCATTTGCTGATGTTTTGGGTCATGATGTCCACGCAGGATTCTTCTGAGGGCGTATAACTCAGGGGCAGCTTCTGCTCCTCGATATACCGGCACACCGGCTTCAGATCAGCTGTGACCATAAAGCCCTCCACCCGATGCCATGGTGTCTCCTCCAGAGAGGCGTACCGGCCGGGGGCGGTCCCAAGAAAGTCAATATAGGACTGCAGGCCGTCATTCCACTTGTTGATGGCCCAGTAGTCACCGCTGACAATATGAAGCTGCCAGTTTTCTTTCAGACATTTTTCGATCAGGTGCTTCGCCGTTTCCGGATCGATCACATGATTAAACAGGACTTCCTTCGTATCTGCGCGCATCAGTTTCGCACCGTTGTTCAGCAGCAGAAAATCCGCGTATATACTTTCTTCCCAGAAGGAGAACATATCAATATCCCGCCGTCCGGTGGCAAATACCACAAGATGTCCCTTTTTCCTGGCAGCAAGCAATGCTGCCTTTGTTTTCTCTCCCAGGTTGCCCTGGCGGTTTACGGTGGTACCGTCCAGATCCAGTGCCAGCAAGTAGTTCATAGCCACCTCCTTACAAGGTCTGCCGGAAGGAACGGACCTCCGTCATGAATTTCTTCACTCTGTTCTCATCTACCCGAAGATTTTCAAGGCAGGCATTTTCCAGTTTGCCCCCTTCTTTGAAGTATGTTCCCACCACAGCGGCATCAGCAAAGCGCAGTTTACGGGCAATTGTGTCCGGCCGGCAGCCGGTGTTGCACAGCACCACCACTTCGGGATTGGCTTCTTTCACACTGTGGATCAGATCGTCATCCACATCCTGTCCGGCAGCATTGGCGCTGATGCACAGTCCATCAGGATGAGCCTTAAAAATGGTGGACTTTGCGATGTCTGCCAGAGGTCGGGTGTCCAGATTCCGGTCGGATTCCGGATTGATAAAGTAGAGCATTTTCAGATTATGCAAATGCAGTGCTGCCTTGCGCCGCAGCAGTGCAGAAAAGTCGTTGTTGTACAGGCCGCCGTCACCCACATAGACACCGCAGAAGGTGCCCCGGACAAAGTCTGCCCCCACGGCAGCTGCCAGTTCGATGGTGGCCTCACCGTCGGAAATGCAGTCCACGCCGAAGGGAACCCGGATATGCTCCCGCAGCCGGCCCACCACATAGGCCATGGCTGCCGGTGTGACAAAATTCATGTGACGCTGATAGGGCAGGCTGAATTCATTGGAGATGAGGATGCCGTCCACACCCCCGTTCTGCAGCGACTTCAAATCCTGCAGAGCATGCTGCACCACGTTTTCCATGGTATTACTGCAGTACCAGCGGGGATCGCCGGGCAAAGGATCCAGATGCAGCATAGCGATGATCGGCTTTTTGACGTGGAATATTGTTTCGGTCCAAAGCATAGAATTGCTCCTTTCTTATAAAAACAGCTCCAGAACATCGCTGTCCGGAGCATAGCAGCTTTCCTCCCCAGGGAGCCTCGCGGACTCCCCGGTAAGAAGAGGAAAGATGGAAAGGAACTCTCCCTTCCCCAGGGAGGCCGAAGCCTCCCCAGTGGAAAGAAAGAGAGAAAAAGGTAAATTAATAGTCGAACTGACGGTAGTAGCGGCGGATGGACAGAGGATGACGCAGGAACAGCTCCATGTAGGCATCCACGCGGTTGTTGACAGCGTGCATCATCAGATGGGACAGGGAGCCGCGGAATTCGGGGCTGATGCCCTCCATAGCCAGTTCCTTGGTGTCAATGATGGTATAGTTTGCACAGACCTTGGGCAGGAACCGGGCAACGCGCTCAGCCAGAGGACGCTGCTCGTCTTCACCCATGAACAGGGTGACGGGGGTATCGGCCACCAGGATCTCCTGCATGCCATGGAAGAATTCGGGGCAGGTGATGGACTTGGTACGGATCCACATCTGCTCTTCCCAGTAGCACATTGCATAGGAGTAGGTAGCACCCCACTGGTTGCCGGCGCCTACGAAGTAGTGAGGCAGATCGGGATGGTCCTTCAGGAAAGCTACCTTGTTCTTGGCATAGTCGTATGCCCAGGCATCCGCAGCCTTCTCGATCTCCACCAGACCGGTGGCCAGATGAGCTTCCATTTCGGCATTGTAGCGCTCGTACTCGGGGAACTCGCCGTTCTTGTACATCAGGTAGTTGGCTACCATGTAGAACTTCAGCTGCTCGTTCTTGGGATAGAGCACCAGGTGATCCCACTTGCCCTCCTGGGTCAGGGTGGAACCGGGGGTATCAATAAAGGCGATGACGCGGACGCCGTCGGCCTTGATCTTGTCGATCAGCTGGACCATTTCCTTGGTGTTGCCGGAAACGGTGGAATAGATGACAACAGACTTGCTGGTCAGGCGCTTGTTGCCGGTGGTCAGATATTCTGCTGCGTTCTCAACGTACACAGGCAGAGCGGACTTGCCGCGCATGTAAACTTCCACCTGCATTGCGGAAGCGTAAGTGCCGCCGATGCCGATGAAATAGATGTTGTCAAAACCTTCTTCCCAGATCTGGTCGATGATCTTTTCGATCTGGGGACGCAGTGCCAGAGCACCGTTGACGGAATCGATGTCACCCTGCTCGTTGAAGTTACGCAGGCATGCACCCTGGGTCTCTGCCCAGGCCTTGGATTCATAAATCATAGGAAGTTGACTCCTTTCAAAAGGTGGCAGACTGTAAAAACGGCTTATCATGCAAGGAGTTTTTATAGGTGCCTATCAATAAATCGGTGTTGTGTCCGGATCCAGCCCACAAAAAAACTGGAAGGCATGCTGGATCGCCTTGTCCCAGTAGGGCCATTCATGGTCCCCGGGCGCCTCTCGGTATGTGTGGCCGTATCCTGCCTCCTCGGCAGTCCGGCGGAATGTCTGATTATCCTCATAGAGGAAATCCTCGGTGCCGCACAGCTGGATCAGTCCCGGACGCTGAGGATCCTTCGCCTCACGGCGGACAAGATCCAGCACATCGTCCTGTTTTTCGGGCAGCCCAACATTTCCGTGGATTGCCCGGAGTTCCCAGGGACGCATGTCAGTCCACTCTCCGCGCAGCACTTTGCAGCTCAGCGCCGCATAGTCCAGCACACCGGAGAGGCTGGCAATGGCGCTGAAGCGCCAGGGTCTGCTCAGGCCGATCTTCACGGCACCGTAGCCACCCATGCTTTCTCCCGCGATGAAGGTGTTTTCCCTTCGGGAATCCAGCCGGAACCACTTTCCGCAGATGGCGGGGAGTTCATCGGCCACATAAGTAAAATAGTTCGCACCATAGGCAGTATCGCAATAAAAACTACGGCCCACCTCCGGCAGTACAATTATAAAATTGTACTTTTTTGCGTAGTATTCGATTTTGGAAAACCTTGTCCATTCCTCACAGTCACCGCCCAGTCCATGGAGCAGATACAGCACTCTGGGTGTTCCGGTGATCACCGGTGTCACGTCATTGGAGACATCCGGAAAGATCACCTGGATCCGGGTGGTTTGCGCAAGACTTTCAGAATAGAAGGTTCCTGAGAAAATACCCATAAGAGACCTCTCTTATCGGCTGAAGTTCACACTGAACCGGCATTTGTCGCCCCGGGTATAGCTGCGGCTCACCTCGATGATCCGGCCGCGATCATCATAGCTGGTGCATTCAAACAGCATCACCGGCAGTTCGGTGCTGACCCCCAGCATTCTGGCATCATTCTGTTCCAGGTGCACCAGGTCAATGGTCTGGTAAGCCCGTTCCAGATTGATCCCATAAAGCTCATAAACTTCGTAGATGGAAAATACCGACAGATCAATGCCGATGATTTTGGGAATCAGATTTTTGGGGATATAGATTTCCTCCAGGGAAACCGGCTCGTTGTCGCCGTAGCACAGACGCTTGATATAGAAAATATCGTCATCCGGCTTGATGCCGAACATCATGGCGTAGCGCTCTCCGGCAGGACGAACCACTTTTTTGACAACCTTGATGGAAGGCGTCACATTTCTGTCCAGCATGGTCTGGGTGAATCCCTGAAGGATCTCCAGATCCCGCTGGATCTTTTTGCCGAGAACATACACACCCTTTCCTGCTACACGCCGCAGCAGGCCTTCGTTCACCAGCGCGTCGATGGCATTGCGCACCGTCTGGCGGGTGGTGGAAAAGGTGTCAGCCAGTTCATTTTCAGAGGGCAGCGCTGTACAGGGGGCATACTCCCCCGATTCGATCTTATCGCGTACGATCTCCCGCAGCTGCATGTAAAAAGGAGCGTGACCGCCATTCATATCCATGGTGTGTACCTCCGGATCGGATGATTTGTTTACCAGGCGCCGAAATACTTCAATGTCTCGGTGGCATTTGCAGCGCCCTTGTGCATTGCCTCTTCGATGGACAGACCTTCCACAATGCCGAAGAGGAAACCGGCAATATAGCTGTCACCTGCACCCATGGTGTCCACCAGGCTGTCACAGGGAACAATGCCGTACTTATGGAATTCCTTGCCGTCGTAGCACAGGCTGCCGGCTTCACCCATCATGGTGATGACCAGCTTGGGACCCTTGGCATGATAAGCCTTGATCTGCTCACGCAGAGCTTCGCTGTCGCCTTCGTCAGAAGAGAAGAACAGATAGTCGGTGTAAGGCATTGCCACCTGGCTGGCATCGTCCTCGGGACGGTTGGCACAGTCAAATGCAGTGACCATTCCCTTCGCCTTCAGATCCTTGTACTGGCCTTCTACCTTGCCCCACAGGTCGCAGATGACCACATCGTGGGTGCAGACGAAGTCCATATCCTCTTCAGACAGGGTGTAGGTCTCCAGAACGCCTTCCTCATAGTCGCCGAACACACGCTCGCCGTTGATGAGCTCCACCTGGGAAACAGCGGTCTTGCCGGGCTTCACGTGCAGATGGGAGGTATCCACGCCCTTTGCAGCAATGGCGTCCAGCATGATCTTGCCGTAGACATCATCGCCCACAGGACCGATGTAGGAGGCATTGCCGCCCAGACGCAGGGTATAAACCGCCATGTTCACAGGACCGCCGCCGGGATAGGCCTTGCCGCCGTCAATATTGTTGTAAAAATCGATACAGTTAGAACCGACTGCTGCCAGTTTCATTCTGGTTTTCTCCTTTCGGATCCGTTCTGCGCTTGCGCAGAATACTGGAAAAACGTACTTTGTCAGGACGGGCCACGCTCTTGAAATATTCAACAGGCACACCGTTCTGGTCATTTGTCACACCGGTCAGGAAATACAGGGGTGCTCCCGCTTCGATGTGCAGATGTCTTGCCTCGCTTTCCGTGGCATAGGTAATACCCACGGACTCATAGCCCTGACAAGGGAAAATATTGTGGTAATTCAAAACCCGGAAGAGGGATTCATCACTGTAGTTATAGTCCAGGAGCCGGGGACAGTGCAGCAGGTTCACATAATTCGTTTCGATCATGTAGGGCACACCGTCCATCAGACGAAGACGGCGCAGATACAGGATCCTGTGTCCCGGCTGAACACCCATTGCCTTGGCCACCATGGAATTGGCTTCGATGACATTCTCCTCCAGCACCGTGGTTCTGAGTTTGTGACCGGCGCCCCGGACAGACTCTGTGGTAGACTTGGCGTCCTGCAGATTCCGCTCCAGCTTCGGCGGTGCCACATAGGTACCGGATCCCTTCAGGGAGTAGATCCTTCCCAGCTCGATGAGCCGCCGCAAGGCAGCCCGGAGAGTCGCACGGTTCAGCCCCCACATTTCGCACAGCTCCCGCTCACTGGGAAGCTTGGCATGGGGTGCCAGATCATGGCGCTGAAGATAACATTCGATGAGCTCCACCGCCTCATCGCGGTGACGGACTCTGGACTTTTCTTCCTTGCGTTCCATGGTGTTGTCTCCTTTCAGCGTTTTCAGGAAGGGATCTGCTCCCCTCAGGGAAATTATACTAGATTGCGATTACGAAATCAATTTTAAAAGATCAATCAGAACTTAGGCAGCAGCCTTGTTCTTCTTCTCCCACATGTAGTAGACGGGCAGACCTGTCACGATAGCGATAGCAGCTGCAGTCAGGGACTGGACAGGAGCGTAGGTCAGCTCACCGTAGATCAGGGTGCAGGTCATGAAGATAGCGATGACGGGCATGATGTAGCCGCCGGGGATACGGTATGCGGGGTTGTAGCCTTCCTTCTTGCGCAGGACAAAGATGGTTGCGAAGGTAGCGGCGTTCTTAGCCAGAGCGATCATGGTGAAGTAACCCAGCAGGCCGGAGATATCGGTCAGGAAAATCAGAACGATACCGACAGCGCACTGCACGACGATGGAGAAAGCGGGGGTCTCATACTTGGGATGGACCTGGCCGAAAGCCTTGAAGAACAGGCCGTCCTTAGCCATGGCGTACTCGATTCTGGGCTGGAACATGACGCAGGAGGACAGGGAGCCGATAACGACGATAACAGCCATGATGGCAACGATGGTGCCGGCAGCATTACCGATGACAGGGATCTTGGAGGCCAGCAGAGCGATGGGAGCATCGGAAGCAGCCAGCTCATCGATGGTCAGCAGACCGGAAGCAACCAGGGTCAGGCCGCCGTACAGGCCCAGAACGATGAATGCAGTCAGGATCAGGCCGCGGGGCATATTCTTTTCAGGATCCTTGATTTCGCCGGACATGTAGCAGGCAGCTGCCATGCCGTCGTAGGACCAGGTGGTAGCAGCGACACCGGCGATCAGAGCGGTGAAGCCGCCGGCCTCTGCGCCGGACAGACGGGTAGCGGACATGAAGTTCTCACCCTGGATGAAGAAGATGCCGATGCCGATGATCAGAGCAAAGGGAATAACCTTCAGTGCGGTGATGACGGTCTGGAACTTGCCGCCGCCTTCAACGGAGCGCAGGTGCATGAACATGAAGAACAGGACAAATGCGGTTGCGACCAGCTTCAGGGTCAGGCCGCTCAGGGGCAGGAAGTATGCCAGGTAGTTGACGATTGCCAGAGCCATGATGGAGATGGACGGAGGATCGGTACCCCAGAAGGAAATCCAGCCGCAGAGGAATGCCAGGGGGCGGGAACCTGCTTCACGGAAGTAGACGTACTGACCGCCGTCTTCGGGGAATGCGGATGCCAGTTCTGCATAGCAGAAGTTTGCGGGGATCTGGAGCAGGCCGCCGATAACGAAGGCCAGAACCAGGAACAGGGAGCTGCCTGCTGCGTTGGCAACGTCAGCCAGGGAGGAGAAAATACCGGAACCGACAGTGGTGCCGACGCCCAGGGCGATAACCGCGCCCAGACCCAGTTTTCTACCGAGATCGTTGGTGTTGGACATTGAATGTCTCTCCTTTCGCATTTTGCGCCGCGGCTGTGCACACCGGGACGCTTTTTGTTTTTTGGGGAATTGCTTGCCGATTTTTTTGCCGCTTCCCGCGGGAATTTGGACGGAGCCTGGGAAAATGTGCGTTTTTTCTCCCGGCTTCGTATCACAACAACAGCTGTATTTGCCGACGCCGTTGTTATAACCTTGATTACTGGCCCTCTACCATCACCAGAATATTTCTGGATGCGGGGCCGTCATATTCGCAGAAATATACATCCTGAGCACCGCCGCGGACGATCTCGCCGTCCTGGATCAGGAAATGGCAGTGGTTGCCGGTGAGCAGCGCCTTCAGATGGCCGGTGGGGTTGCCGGCGGTGGAGCCGTAGTCCTTCAGCATCCGGGCATGGGAGTAGGGGCGGTCCTCCGGTGCGAACAGAGACAGCGCCACTTCGATATCACTTTCCAGACACTCCAGGGCTTCATTGACGGTAATACCGGTTGTGGTGTGCTTGGTCATCACGGTGACCATGCCGTTTCTGACACCGCTTTCGGCCACGATGGCTTCCACCTGGGGGGTGATCACATCCAGTTCCACGTACTGTTTTGTGAGGATGCGGATGGTTTTTACAAACATGGCAGTTCCTCCTTAATCCAGTCCGCCCAGGAACTCGATGGCATTTTTGCCCATGATCAGTTCCAGGGTGCTCTCCCGGAAGCCCAGCTCCTGAATGGCCTGGGCCATGCGGATCTGTTCAAACCGGGGATTGTTGGAGCCGAACATCACCTGATGCCGCAAACTCCGGTCGATCCAGGTAATGGGGATGTCCCGGGTCAGCATCTGGGTGTAGAATTCCTTGGCATTGTCAAAATACAGGGCTCCTGTGTCCGTGTAGACATTGGGATACTTCACCATCAGCATGGCGGTCTCCCGGACCCAGGGCCAGCCGAAGTGACCCAGGCAGATGCGCAGGCTGGGATGGCCGGCGGCCACTGCCTCGAAGGCCATGGGCTGGCAATACGCGGTGAGGGTATCCGGCTCCCAGCTCAGGCCTGCGTGGAACAGAATGGGCTTGTTGTATTTTTCACAGATGGCGTAAATGGGCTCCATCATGGGATCTGCAGGCATCACATGGACCCGGCCGGGATGGAGCTTCAGGCCCTTCAGGTTCAGGCGGGTGAAGGCATCCTCCAGCTTCTCGCAGGCTTCGGGGTCTCTGGGATCCACGGAGGCGAAGCCGATGAACTTATCCGGTGCCAGATCCACCAGTTTCCGGATCTCTTCGTTGCTGACAAGGCATCCCACGGAGCCGGAGTAATCTTCCGGCAGCAGGCACAGCTTGTCCAGCCCGGCGCAGCGCATCTGATTGAAGATGTGCTCCAGGGGCGCGGTGCCGTTCTTGTGGATGTCCAGGGCATCGTGACGAAGGTCTTCCCGGGCGGGATCTTCGTTGATGGGCTCATAAAAGGCAGGATGGACATGAATATCAATAAACATGTGCTGCCTTCTTTCTTACAGACCCACCTGAGCCATCATGCTGCGGACATTGTCGATGGCACGCTTGGCGTACATTCTGGGCTCATTGATATAGCCGGTGACCAGCTCCAGGGTTGCGGTGCGGTCGTAGCCGATCCGCTTGAGCTCATAGAACATCTCAGGCAGAGGCATGGAGCCTTCGCCGGGCATGATATGGCTGTCAGTGCCGTTGTCGCCATCGATGATGTGCATGTGATCCATCTTGTTGCCCAGCTTGTCAAAGTAGGCCATGATGGATTCATGCTGCACGAAGGGAGGCACCACGTCGCACATACCCACGATCCAAGGGTTGTCGATCCGGCGGAACAGCTCCACCAGATCGTTGGCCCGGGTGAAGAAGTTGGATTCATAGGGGGTCAGAGCCTCCACGGTCAGCTTCACGCCAACCTTGGCGGCATGATCGCCCAGCTCCCGGATGGTCTTTTCCAGACGGGTCCACAGCTGGTCATAGGTGGCCAGATAACCGCCGTTAGCGGGGCTGGTCAGCACAAATTCCGCACCCATTTCCTTTGCCATGTCCAGACACAGCTTCAGGTAGTTGACGGCATCCTCCCGCTGGGCTTCGGAGCCGATCATGTAATTGAAGGGATAGGCATTGTGCTCGGGAGTGAAGCCCCGGACGGGCATTTCATACTTTTCGATGAGGCGCTTGACCTCGTTGATGTCACCGGCCTTCAGGTCGGGAGCATAGGCATGGGGACGGCCGCCCCACAGCTCGATGTAGTCGTAGCCGTATTCTTTGGCATCCTGGAAGCAGTGCTCCAGGGGATTGCGCTGATAACCGGATGTAAACATGCCGATCTGAATGCTCATAAGCGTATCCTCCTTAATAAAATTAGAACGTTATTTCATTTTTGGATTTATTCGCTGACCCAGGGTTCAAAGACCTGAACCACCTGCGCGGCAACTTCAGCGCCCTTGCTGAGGCAGTCCTTCACGCTCCAGCCCTGGAGCACACCGTACAGGAAACCGGAAATGAAGCTGTCGCCGGCACCGACGGTATTGACCACATTGGAGGCGGGGAAAATACCAAAGGCGGTGAATTCCTTGCCGTCGTAGGCCAGGCTGCCCTTGTCGCCAAAGGTGGCAACAGCGATCTTCATGCCCCGGTCCACCTTGTCCTTCAGGAAGTTTTCAATGAACGCGTCCCGTTCCTGATGATAGGAGTAGAAGCCGTAATCCACATAGGGCAGGGTGCTCTCCACCAAAGGATGCTCCAGCCGGTCGGCATAGTCAAAGGAGATGGCCTTGCAGCCGGCGGCCTTGATGGCGGGCAGAACATTTTCTGCCTTGCCCCACAGAGCAGTATGAACCAGATCGTGGGAGGCGGCAAAAGCAATATCCTCTTCATCAAACACGATGTTCTCCAGAACGCCTTCGATGTAATCGCCGTGAACACGGTCGTTGCCGTTCATATCCATATAGGTAATGGCGGTAGCGCCGTCGCCGATCTTCAGATGGCTGATGTCCATGCCCTCTGCGGTAAGGGCTTCGATCATCCACTTGCCGTCAGCATCGGAACCCGTGGTGCTGATAATGGCAGTGGGGATACCAAGCTTACGCAGGTTGACACCGGTGTCAACGCAGTTGCCGGTGGGGTAACGGCGGTTGACCACCTCACCGTTGATGCGCACATAAACATCGATACAGTTATCGCCGATCATTGCAGTTTTCATGATCTCATCTCCTTGATTTATTATGCACGGCAGCATTCTTCCGAATCTGTCTTTTTGCATATAACACTGACAAGTATACGGAAATTTCTTACCAATTTCAATTTGCATTTCCACTAAAAAAGTCACACTTTTCTTGTGGGATACGTGCGCTCAAAACGTATGTATTTTAATATTTATACCATTCATTTTAAGTGTTATTTACTTTTTTCTTATTTATTTCGTCTAATTTATCAGATTTTAGAGCCATTCCGAACTCATCCCTTTCAAAGTGGTATATTTATAAAATTCTATCTATACCACTTTTTCCATATTTTTCCATCCCTGTATGTTCCTGGCGTATTTCTATTCAAAAAGTATACCACCGTATTCAATGTAACCAAATGGAGGTCTCAAATTCTGGCGTTTCAAACGAAATCCTCCGTCATGCCTTGCACCCCGAAAAACAGCATGATATAGTGGCAGTGATCTCTCCGGCGGTGTGCAACGTCCGGAGAAATCTGCCGATATTTTTCGCTGCTCCTGACGGGACAGGAATGGGCCGTACTGCGTCCAAAACCAGTACGGCTTTTTTCCGAATGACTGCCGCTTCAAGCGGCCACCATGTTAGGAGTGAATTTGTTATGCCCAAATTTGCAGACATTCTGCTGAAATCCAACTGTATCTTCACCGCCGCAGGCGAGCTCCCCTTCGCAGGTTATGTGGCTGTTGCCGACGGCAAGATCCTCTGTGTCGGCAAGGGTGACGCCGACGAGGCTCTGACCGGCCCCGAGACCAAAGTCTACGACCTGGGTGACCGGACTGTCAGCCCCGGTTTCTCTGATGTCCACTGTTTCTTCACCGGATATTCCATCGGTTTTGTCGGTGCCGATCTGAGCGGCTGCACCACCGAGGCAGAACTGGTGTCTGCCGCTGCAGCCTATGCTGCCACTATTGATGAAAGCAAGCCCGTTCTGTGTCATGGCTGGAATGCCGAAGCTGTTGCCGTCAACGGCACTGCCGCTCTGGATGCCGCCTTCGGCGACCGTCCTGCCATTCTGTTCGCGGCCGGCTGTGAGACCTGCTGGATGAACCAGGCTGCCTATGCCAAATATCAGTTTACCCCCGACACCTGCTATCCCGAAGCCTATGTACGCCTGCTGCCCGACATTCTGGGCGACCGGGCGTTTATCGTTCCCGAATTCAAGAAGTATATGAAGATGATGAACGGCCGCGGCGTCACCTCCGTCAAGGAGATGGGCTTTGACTGCTTCTACGGCTTCACCGATGTGCTGGCTGATCTGGAAGCTGCCGGTGATCTGACCCTTCGTGTCAACTTCATGAGTCAGCCTGTGGCTGCTGACGCCAACCTGGAATACGGCAAGGCCATGCGCGAAAAGTTCCAGGGCGAGTTCGTGCGGTTCTCCGGCTACAACCAGATGACAGACGGCTCCATCAGCCAGCTGTGCGGCTATCTGAAGAAGCCCTACAACTGCGCCGACACCATCTGCGCTCAGGATATCAACTGGGACAAGCTGGCCGCCGAGACCCGCGCTGTAGATGCTGAAGGCTTCCGCTTCTCCCTGCACGCCCAGGGTGACGGCGCCATCGCCAAGGTTCTGGACATCTATGAGACCTGCAAGCGCGACGAAAACGGCAAAATGGTCAACCGCCACTCCATCACTGACCTGGAGTTCTCCGATCCTGCTGATCTGGAGCGCATGGGCAAGATGGGTGTCATTGCGGAGATCTATCCCCAGATCCAGTCTATCGCCGACCGGGAAGGGAAGCTGGCCATGATTGCCGAAAAGATCGGCATGGACCGCGGCCAGTACTACTGGAACCGCCGCAAGATGGCCGATTCCGGCGTCCTGCTCAGCTGCGGCACCGACCTGCCCCTGCTGATCGACAACATCCCCGAATCCGTCTACCACGCTGTGGGCGGCTACTTCCCCGAAGGCGGCGAGCCCTTCAATAAACAGAACATGCTCACCGTCCCCGAACTGCTGACCGCATGGACAAAGGGCGGCGCCCACAACCTGTACTGCGAAGACACCCTGGGCACCCTGGAAGTTGGCAAGAAGGCCGACATTGCTGTTCTCTCCGGCAACATCTTCACCGTCGCCGTGGAAGATGCCCGCAGCCTGAACTGCGAACTGACCCTGCTGGGCGGCAAGATCGTCCACAATACTCTGTAAAAACCAAAATAACCGTACGGCAGACACCTGCCGTACGGTTTTCCCCATTATGATTCGAAAGGACCCCTGACTTATGGAAGCTGTACAAGCCGGATGGCTCTCCATCCTCCCCCCTGTTGTTGCCATCATTCTGGCCATTATTACAAAGGACGTTGTGTTTTCCCTTTTGCTGGGTGCCCTGTCCGGCACGCTGATTTATTCTATGCTGGCAGGCATGAACCCCCTGATCGGCCCCATCGAAGTTCTGTTCAAAGCGACCCTGGACGGTATTGATGTCTATATCATTCTCTTCATCTGCCTGCTGGGCGCCCTGGTACAGGTCATTGCCAATTCCGGCGCCTCTGCCGCCTATGGCCGGTGGGGCAGCAAAACCCTGAAGACCCGCCGTTCCACCCTGCTGGCCACATCTGTTCTGGGTGTCCTGATCTTCATTGACGATTACTTCAACTGTCTGACCGTGGGTACCGTCATGCGCCCCCTGTCCGACCGCCAGAAGATCTCCCGGGCGAAGCTCGCCTACATCATCGACAGCACCGCCGCTCCGGTCTGTATTCTGGCCCCCATCTCCTCCTGGGCTGCCGCTGTGGGCAGTAATCTGCGCACCACCGGCGCCTTCACCAGCGACTTCTCCGCTTTCTGCTCCACCATCCCCTACAACCTCTATGCTCTGCTGACCATCGCCATGGTGGTCTATCTCAGTGTTTCCGGCCGGGATTTCGGCCCCATGGGCAAGCAGGAACTGCTGGCCCGGGAGCTGGAATATATCAAGGAAGAAGCCCGGGAAGACAACCTGCCCAACGGCCGTGTCAGCGATATGATCGTCCCCATCCTGGCATTGATCGTGCTGACCATTCTGGGTATGCTCTACAACGGCGGTTTTTTCACCCCCGGCGACTGCCATCTGTCTGTCACCGGTGCTCTGGGCAACTGCAATGCCGCCGAAGCCCTGACCTGGGGTGGTCTCAGTGCTCTGATCCTGGCATTTCTGATGTTCGTTCCCAGAAAGCTCATGTCCTTCAAAGTCTTTATGGAAGGCGTTACGGAAGGCATGAAGAACATGGTTCCCTCCTGCTCCATTCTGATCCTGGCCTGGACCATCAGCGGTGTCTGCCGTGATCAGCTGCTGACCGCGGAATATATCCGTGATCTCATGGCAGCCTCCTCCATTCCCGGCGCACTGCTGCCTGTGCTCATTTTTATCGTTGCCGCCTTCCTGAGTTTCTCCACCGGTACTGCATGGGGCACCTTCGGCATTCTGATTCCCATCGTCATTCCCGTGGCAACTGCCCTCAGCCCCAATCTGCTGGTGGTGGCTCTGGCCGCCACACTGTCCGGCAGTGTCTTCGGCGACCACTGTTCTCCCATTTCCGATACCACCATTCTCTCCAGCACCGGTGCCGAGTGCGACCACATGGTCCATGTGTCCACCCAGCTTCCCTACGCCCTGTGCAGCGCAGGCTGCGCCGCCCTGGGCTATATCGCCTCCGGCCTCACTGACGGAAACCTGGCTGTCACACTGGGTGTCAGTTTCGTTTCTCTGGCCGTTCTGCTTCTGTTCGTTACCCGCAAATCCCGTAAGGAGGTATGATTATGTCCCGTATTACCATGAATGATATCGCTGTTATGAGCGTTCAGTATGTACAGTACACCTTCCCCTACTACCTGGATTCCCTGAAAAAGTGCGGTCTCAGCAAGATCGACATGTGGGGCGGTGCTCCCCACTACTGCCGCCTGGATCACAACTCTTCCCGTGAAGCAGCTGCAAAAATCGCCCAGCTGCGCTCCATGATGGCTGACCGGGGTCAGGAAGTTGTGATCTACACCCCCGAGACCCTGGGCTATCCCTTCAGCTATTCCACCCCCGACTTTGCTCTGCGCAGCCGCACCATCGACTTTATGAAGTATGCCATGGAAGATGCTCTGGCCTTCGGCACCCACCGGGTCTTCCTGAATACCGGCTGCCACAGCCGTGACCTGCCCCGGGAAGAGGGCTGGAAGCGCACCGCGGACAGCTACCGCGCGCTGGCGGATTTCGCCGAAAAGATGGGCATCCATCTGGTTCTGGAGCAGCTGCAGCCCTACGAGAGCAACCTCTGCACCACCCTGCCCCACATCCAGCAGATGCTGAAAGACGTGGACTCCCCCGCCCTGAAGGTCTGCGTTGATCTGGTAGCCATGGAAGTGGCCGGCGAAAAGCTGGAGGATTACTGTGAATCCCTGGGCGATAAGCTCCAGTGGGTCCATTACTCCGACAGCCATCACATGATCCTGGGCGACGGCAATTACGGCCGCGAAAAACTGGAGAGTTATGTCCGGACTCTGGAAAAGTACGATTTCAAAAACGGACTGGATCTGGAGATCAACGACTCCATCTACTGGGAGGACCCCCATGCCTCTATCCAGCGGTCTGCCGATTATCTGCGCACCTTCCTTCCTGAAAAGTAAACCGTCTCTCCCTTTCCTATTATGCGGCCGGGTCAGTTCCTTTGAACTGGCCTGGTTGCGTTTCTCTCCGTCTTATTGTAAGATGATATAACCACCATCTGATCCGGGAGGATTTATTATGAGCGATCCTTTTTCCTGTTTTTCCGTCAAAAAACCAATCATTGCCATGCTGCACCTGAAAGGCACCGATGCCGAAGATGTTCATGCCCGGGCAGTCCGGGAATTTGAGCTGTACCGCGACGGCGGTGTGGATGCCGTCATGGTGGAGCCTTATTTCGGCACCTACACCCAGATGGAGCGGATGCTGGCTTATCTGAAGGAACACGCCGACGGGATGCCTTACGGTGTCAACTGTCTGAATGTGGATGCCATGGCCTTTGAACTTGCCGCGAAATATGACTGCGCCTTCGTCCAGGTGGATTCTGTGGTGGGCCATGTCAAGCCCCGGGATGAAGAATCCCTCCAGGCATTTTTTGACACCTTCCGCAAGCGCTGTCCCAAGACCTTCCTGCTGGGCGGTGTCCGGTTCAAATATCAACCCATGCTGTCCGTGAAGACCCTGGAAGAGGATCTGCAGACCGCTATGACCCGCTGTGATGTGATCGGCGTGACCCAGAACGCCACCGGCGAAGAGACCTCCATGGAACGAATCCGGCGGTTCCGGAACGAACTGGGAGATTTCCCTCTGTTCATCTGTGCCGGTCTGCGGGATGACAATGTAAAGGAACAGCTCCGGATCGGCGACGGCGCCGTGGTGGGCAGTTTCTTCAAGGACACCTATAAAGATGACGGCGAAGTAGACCCTGATCATATCCGCCGGTTCATGGCTGAGGTCAATGCCCTGCGCAAGGAACTTCTCTGCAACAGCTGACCGGAGGGCGAACCATGGAATATATCGTTGCAGGCTATAACATGGTCACGGATATCTATTATCCCGACGGCCGGATCGTCAAAAACGAGCCCGGCGGCTCCTTCTATTCCGCCGCAGGCATCAAGCTCTGGCGGGACTCTCTGGCTTATGTGGGAACCGCAGGCCCGGATTTTGACGAATACTACGGCACCTTCTACCGCAGCAACGGCATTAAGACCCATATCTCCCACTGCCTGCCCGGCACCCTGCGCTACGATCTGATCTATGGCGCAGACGGCAGCTGGACAGAGCGCTGTACCTACGGCGAAGCCTTCGAAGAACATGCCAAGGACATCGGCCGACTGACTCCGGAGATGTTCATGCCCCTTTGTGATGAGAATACCAGGGGTATCTATCTGGAAGCCAGTCTCTCCGCTAAAATCGCCGATCATCTTCCGGAACTGAAGGCCCTGATCCCCAACGGAAAACTGATGTGGGAGATCAACACCGAGGATCTCTTCAACCCGGACTGCAAGGAGGCGATCCTGAAGCGTATCGCCCAGGTGGATATCTATTCCGTCAATCTGCCGGAAGCCAGAGGCTTCTGGGGCAGACAAACCCTGGCAGAAATTGTCAGCGAGATCCAGACACTGGGAATACCCTGCTTTTTGCGGCTGGGTGAAGAGGGTGCCGGTCTCGTGACCCGTGACAGTGCCGTCTTTGCGCCCCCTGTAAAGGTGGAGACCAGTGTGGATCCCACCGGCTGCGGCAACTGCTCCACGGCAGCAGCCCTCATCGGCTTTGCGGAAGGCCTGTCTGCTTTTGACACAGTGATGATGGCAAATATCTCCGCCGGTTTCAACGCCTGTCAGGTAGGCCCCTGGCCTGTGGCAGACGACGCCACCCGGCTGGAAGCCCGGTCCCTGCTGGAAAATGCAAAGAAAACCTGCTGCAGATAAAAGCAAAAGAACCGGTACCAAACGGTATCGGTTCTTTTTTATACAAAAATCAGCATAAACCGATGCAATGCACCGTCTTTTCATTTCATTTTTTCATTCCGCCATTGAAAACAGGGAATTCTTGTGGTAATGTTAGTAATATAGCAACATTCTCAGAAACGTACGCAAAATCCCGAAAAGAAGTTGGTAATTTATGCCAACTCCAGGAGCACACAGAAAAGAGATGATCAGGAATATGACAAGCTGGCAGAAAAAATATCCGCCTTATGAGGGCGAGGAACCTTATCTGTATTTCGCGTTCGCAGATGGGGATGCCCAGAAGGTCTGGCGGGTGATGAAGGTGCTGCTGAACCGCGGATGCCGGGTATGGTACTGTACGGGACCCGCCGGAAACGCCCGGGAGCTGCTTCGCAGACAGGAGCGCGCCTGCGGTGCCGCGCTGACCTTGCTGTATCTGACCGATGCCCTGGAATCGGATAAGGACAGCAAAACCAGAATCATGGTCAACCAAAAAGACCACAAGGCGATTCTCTGCCTGGACACCGACCGGAAGAACCACAATCTTGCCATGGATATCCATGAGTCAACTCCAAGCATTCCGCTGTACCGGCTGAAAAAGGATGAGGAACTGGAAACAGAGCTGATCCGCGCAGAGGGTTTTACCCAGAATATGCTCGGCAAACCGGCGACCATCCGCAGCAGCTGGATGGGAAGACTCACCGGAGCTTTGCTCCTGCTGACGGTGCTGCTGACCGCAGGCTGTGTTCTGTATTTCCAGAAGGCCCCAACCTATGCAGATACCCTGCCCTTTGCCGATCCGGTGATCCGGGAGGCCGCCAGAGCAGCTGCCGGAGGCGGTGCGCTGACCGAGGATTCCGTGTCGCAGATCCAGACCATCCGGCTGAAGGAACTACCGGATAGCTGGGAGGATCTGACGATGTTGACAGATCTGCAGTCCGTTGTGCTGCCCCAGGAGGCCGTCATGACCGGCGCAGAACTGCCGGAAGGCAGTTTCCGCATTGTGCTTTCGGGAGGTGCGTCATGAGCAAACTGTTCAAACCTTACGAAGGAAAGCGTCCTTATCTGTTCATCAGCTATCCCCACAAGCAGTCCGACCAGGTGATCGATACCATCCGCATCCTGCACGATCAGGGATACCGGTTATGGTATGACGAAGGCATTCCCGCCGGCAGTGACTGGCCTGCCAATATCGCCCAGCATATGCGGGACTGCGAAGCGGTAATCTGCTTTATTTCCGAGCATTTTCTAAAATCCCAGAACTGCTTCAGCGAGATCCGGGCAGCGGTTCATCTGAAAAAACCGATTCTGATCCTGTATCTGGAAGATATCGAACCGGATGAACGATGGAAGCCGCTGCTTCAGAACCGACCGGTCATTCCTGTGCTGGATTCTGCCCAGGACCGCGCCAAGGCGATTCTGGCTGCATCCTTTGTGCGCCGGCGCTTCCGCCATACCTGGGCAGAACGGATTCCCTGGCAGAAGCTGACCCTTACTGTGTCGCTGCTGATGTTCCTGACTGCCTCCACCGCATTCTGGGGGCTGGTTACCGGCCGCTTCTCTTTCCTGCAGACAACATCTGCCCCGGAGCAGGTGCGTGAGGATCTTCAGGAGGCACCTCCTGCCATTGTGGATATGGGTGCTGCCCAGCAGTTCTTCTCCGTCAAGTTCCCGGATGCGCAGCAGGAAAAGGCCATCCGAAACAGCCTTGGAAAGCAGGAAGAAGATATTCTCTCAGAAGAGCTCTCCCAGGTCACACAGCTGCACTTCTGCGGAAATATGGTGCTGAAAACCACAAATGGTGTGGAATTTGATGCTGACAAAAGCTGGCGGGTCAATGGAGCCCGGGTGCTGGAGGGATCTGTGGAAGATCTCCAGCTGATCGGAAAACTCTCCTATCTTGAAGGGTTGTCCCTGGTTTATCAGCCCGTTTCCGATGTATCCGCGCTGCATGATCTGGTTCTCTTAAAAGAACTGAATCTCGCCGGAACAAAGGTCACCTCCCTGGAGGCTCTTGCTGAGCTTCCCAGTCTGGAAGTGCTGAATCTGCAGCATACACAGATAACGGATCTTCGTCCTCTGGAGAATCTTCCCAGACTGAAAACCGTAGCCGTCAGCCGGGACATGCTGCCGCTGACCTGGAGCGGGGATGCCCGTTTTGAAGTTGTATTGACGAAATAAGGAGGCTTTGAAATGAAAAAGAAGGCTCTCATAAAAATTCTCGCCGCACCGGAAGATCAGGAAAAACTGCTGGGTGTTTTCGAACATCTGCGCAGCAGCGGTGTGAAGATCTCACAGAAGAATGACGCTCTTGAAAAAAAGGATATGGTGCTCGTGGTTCTGACGGAGCGCTTTTATCAGGATGCAGACCTGAAAGAGCGGCTGTTTGACCAGCTGGCAGCAGGTGCGGAAAATATTCTTCCCCTGAACCTGGAAGAAGCACCAGTGCCTGAAGAGATCATGAATCTGCTGTTTGCCAGAAACATCATCATGGCCTCCGGCCGGACCGATGAACAGGTGGCAGAGCGGATCCTCTCCGCCATTCCGGAAAAGAAGAATCCCATGCCGAAGATCCTGGCTGCAGCCGTGGCCGTGCTTGCGGTACTGGGCGGACTGTTCTTCTGGCGTTCCGGAAATCAACAGGAGACCGCCCCTGCTGTCTCCGTGGAAGAGCCCGTCCCGAACCCTCTGGGAATTACGGAAGAAGAGCTTGCGGAGATCCAGGATGTGGTCATCATCGGTGATCATTTCGGTTACTATACCTATGATGATTACTCCGCCTATGGCCATTGGCCCGACATCCACGATTTTGCCTACGAAGTATGGCAGGATGACGGCGGCCATTGGTACAGCACCGAAGACGGACAGGAGTTTACCCTGACCCGTTATGACG
Source organism: Oscillospiraceae bacterium (assembly GCA_017555395.1). Classification (GTDB taxonomy): domain Bacteria; phylum Bacillota; class Clostridia; order Oscillospirales; family Oscillospiraceae; genus Faecousia. Next base: position 26,082 of record JAFZGL010000008.1, read on the forward strand.
ATCTGCGTTTTCTGGAACTGATGCCCAATCTGAGCATGGTGCGCATGATGCTGGTGGATGTGGAGGATGCCATGCTTCCGGATCTTTCCGCCTCGGAAGAACTGGACTACGTCAGCATCTACAATTGCTCCTTCACGGATATCGGCTGGATCTCCGGAAGCAATGTCATCTATCTGGATATCTACGGCACCGATATTGCCTCCTATGAGCCTCTGAACCGGTGCCAGAAGCTGACGAATGCCGTTATTGACGGACAGAAAATAACCGGCAGTGATCTTGCGGGTTTTGCGCCGCCTGCCCTCTTCGATCTGACGCTGTACGGCATGGATGCCGTGCAGGATCTGTCTGCCCTGAACAGCTGTCATAACCTTACTTATCTGCAGATGAACGGACTTCAGATCCGGAATGTGGATTTCCTGAAAGGTCTTACATCTCTGAGAAAGCTGGAACTGCAGGAGATGCCCTCTATCCGGGATATCTCCGGTGTTTCAGAGCTGCCGAATTTGCAGGAACTGCGCATCTTCCAGTGTAACAGCATCCGGGACTATACCCCCATCCATGCCTGCAGCAATCTGGAGGTCATCCAGATCGACAGATGGGACTGGATGGATGTGGACAGTTCCTTCCTGAACGGTCTGACCAAGCTTCGGGAAATAGGCCTGTTTGGTCTGAATCTGAACAATATGGAATTCCTAAAGGATGCAAACCAGAGCTTAGGCCTGAATCTGGGCTTCTGCGGAGACATCAAGGACTATTCCGGACTGGCTCATGTGCAGAAATACCAGTGGCTCCATGTCAACCCCAGGTCCAACGGCAGTTGGTACGGTGATTTCTCCGCTGTGGCCCCCTACCTGGAGAATGCCGTCATTGCCGAGATGGAGCTGTATAACTGCACCAATGTGGATCTTTCCAATCTTCCCAAGGTGACTCACGGACTGAGAATCAACCGGGGCGATCTGGAAGATCTGACAGGACTTCAGAACACCCCCCTGATGTACCTGGAACTGAGAGATATGCAGATGCTCCGTTCTCTGGAGGGTATCCAGGGTCTTGACAAACTGGGTTCCGGCATAATGGAACTGAATATCATGGGCTGCATCCGTCTGAATGATTACTCCGCTCTGGACGGCACAACTATCCGCTCCCTGCAGCTGACGGGCATGTATCAGCTGCCGGACTTCAGCAGATTCTCTGTGACAAACCTGAAGATGGAACACATCGAGGAAATGGAGGATCTGAGCTTCCTGGATGGTCTGAACCGGGATCTGCGCTATACCTTCTCCTTTGCGGGAATGGACGATCTGAAGGACATCAGTATCCTGCAGCAGTTCAGGGGCTCGGATCTGTGTGTTCCCCCTCAGGTAGCCGATCAGGCAGAGGAACTGGTAAAGGACGGCAATTTCTACAACTATCGGGTGGTCTTCCCGGAATCCGGCTGGAATCCCAATGACGGAGAAGTAACCCTGCTGAGCATGGAGGAACTGGATACTCTGCCCAAGTCTGTTCTGCGCCGGGTAGCCCGGGTCATGATCGCCGGCGATGAGATCGTCGACCCCAACATTTATGAAATTCAGGAAGATTGGCAGGGCGACCGTCAGGTGCCGGTTCTTTACAACCGGGAGACTGAAGAAAAACGTCAGATCTACGTGGGTTCCATCCAGGACTTCAGCCGCCTGTCGGAACTGACCGGCTTGTGGGAGCTGACCCTGGGTGTTCAGCCGATCACCTCTCTGGAGGGTATTCAGAACCTCTCCAATCTGGTCACCTTCCAGGCATACTCCTGTGAAGCGCTCCAGGATGTGTCCGCTGTGTATACCCTGCAGAATCTGGAGAACCTTACGCTCCGCTGGTGTCCTGTGGACAGCATCCAGGGCATTCAGAATCTGCCAAACCTCTGCTCCATCCATATTCCCGGCACCTATGTGACGGATATTTCTCCTCTGAATGACTGTGATTTCAGCTATGCCGATGCCAGGGGCGGTTTCACCGTCCTGGCCCACGATACCAGGATCACGGATCTCTCTCCTCTGGCCAATATCCCATCCTTCGGTCATCTGAATCTGTGCGGTTATGATCCGGACCTGTGGATAAACTATGTAGCGGATGCCCGCATCAACAGCTACTGCGGTCCTCTGGGCAATGACGAGATGCTGCGGCAGTTTGTGCAGCAGCATCCGGAACTCATTGATGTGAGCATTGAAAGAGGCTATCAGATCTCCGATCTGACCCCCTTGCTGGAGCTGCCCAACCTGAATTACGTCCATATCTGGGACCGTCCGGAAATGGCCGTCCACAGCCTGGATGGACATGAACGGAACTTCCATCTGGACGTGGACTGAGATAAATCCCTTATCCAAAAAGAGCCCCCTGAGAGAAGCTTCTCTCAGGGGGCATTGTACTGTTTGCGGAAGAATCATCCGTTGTTTTCGGTTTGACC
>JAFZGL010000096.1 GCA_017555395.1 Oscillospiraceae bacterium
GCCAACCACGGCACCGGCGGCGGCGCCATCTTCGGCGGCCAGACCATTGCCGGCAAGACCGGCACAACTTCCTCCAACCGTGACCGCTGGTTCTGCGGCTATACCGGCCACTATACCGGTGCGGTCTGGGTGGGCTACAACATCCCCGAGCAGATCCACGTCAACGGCAACCCTGCCGCAGCTCTGTGGAAGAAGGTCATGCAGCCCATTCATCAGGGTCTGCCCAATGAAGGCCTTTATAATGCCAATGCTATGCGCACTGTGGATGTGTGCCTGGATTCCGGCATGCTGGCCTCTGCGGCCTGCAACCACGATGCCCGCGGCATCAACCGGGTGGTCAGTGTCATGGTCTATCCCGAGGATGTTCCCGAGGGAACCTGCACCAAGCATGTGGACGTGCATTACTGCATGGACGGCGGCGGTGTGGCAGGGGAGTACTGCTCCCTGGTGGGCGATGCCAACGTTGGCACCTACTCCCTGGTAAAGATGACCCAGGCGGAAGTCCGGGAGATCCGGGATGCCGCAGGCACCGGCCTGGTGGATGTATACCTGGACAACGGCTATGTTTATTATGTGGACGGCAGCGGCGCTGATGCCGAGTGGACCGGTTTCTATGGCAACCTCACCACCGGCGCACCCTACCTGACCTGTCCGCTGCACACGGAAGAATACTTTAAGGATATCATCCCCGAAGGCGGCGAGATCTGGGGAGAAGAAAACAACAATCAGGGCGGCTGGTGGGAGGATACTCCCGGCGGCAACCAGGACGGCGGAAATTCCGAAGCCTGGGACGGTGCCGACAGCTGGTAAATAGAGAGAAGGAGGAACACCAATGCTTTGGGTTTCTGATGAATGGAAAGATTATGAGGTTCTGGATACCTCCAACGGCGAGCGCCTGGAGCGCTGGGGCAAGTATATTCTGGTGCGTCCCGATCCCCAGGTGATCTGGAATACCCCCCACAGCGCCAAGGAATGGAAGCGCTACGATGCCCGCTATGTCCGGTCCAACACCGGCGGCGGCCACTGGACGGATCACCATCTGCCCGAGCGGTGGCAGATCCGCTATAAGGACTACCTGACATTTAATGTCAAGCCCATGAATTTCAAGCACACCGGCGTGTTCCCGGAGCAGGCTGCCAACTGGGATTTCATCCGGGAAAAGGTGGCGGGTGCCGCCGCGAAGCGTCCTGTCCGGGTGCTGAACCTGTTCGCCTATTCCGGCGGCGCCACTCTGGCGGCCGCAGCCGGCGGTGCCGAGGTCTACCACGTGGACGCCTCCAAGGGTATGGTCCAGTGGGCCAAGGAAAATGCCGTGGCCTCCGGCCTGGCAGACCGTCCCATCCACTGGATCGTGGATGACTGCGGCAAGTTCATCCAGAGAGAGCTGCGCCGGGGCCGCAAGTACGACGGCATCATCATGGATCCCCCCAGCTACGGCCGGGGTCCCTCCGGTGAGATCTGGAAGATGGAGACCAGCTTCTATCCCTTCCTGCAGGAAACCGTGAAGCTGCTGAGCGATGATCCGCTGTTCGTCATCATCAATTCCTATACCACGGGTCTGGCACCCTCCGCGGTGGCCTATGCTTCCGATGTGGTATTCGGCGCCGAGCACGGCGGCAAGACCGCAGCCGGCGAGCTGGGTCTGCCGGTGACCGAGTCCGGTCTGATCCTGCCCTGCGGCGCCACCGGACGGTGGACACCCTGATACAAGGGAGAGAGTATTTTTGAGCGATATCATTGTAACCGAACATCTGGCGTATACGTATCCGGGCATGGACAACATGCCCGGCGTCGCCGTATTTAAGGACCTGAACCTCAGCATTGAGGAAGGTACGTTTGTTGCCGTTCTGGGCATGAACGGCTGCGGAAAATCCACCCTGGCCAAGCATTTCAACTCTATCCTGCTGCCTTCCGGCGGCAGAGTTCTGGTCTGCGGCATCGACACCGCCAACGAGGACCGGCTCATGGTGGTCCGGCGGAATGTGGGCATGGTGTTCCAGAACCCGGACAACCAGATCGTTGCCAATGTGGTGGAAGAGGACGTGGCCTTCGGCCCTGAGAATCTGGGCATTGCCAGTCCCGAGATCCGCAACCGGGTGGACAAGGCCCTGAAACAGGTGGGCATGTACGAATACCGGGAGCACGCGCCCCATCTGCTCTCCGGCGGACAGAAGCAGCGGATTGCCATTGCCGGCGTCATTGCCATGGAGCCCAAATGCATCGTGCTGGACGAACCCACCGCCATGCTGGATCCCAGAGGCCGCCGGGAGGTCATGGAGACCGTCAGACGGCTGAACAGGGAAAAGGGCATCACTGTGGTGCTCATCACCCATCATATGGATGAAGCCGCCCAGGCGGACCGGGTGGTTGTGATGCATAAAGGCAGTGTTGCGGCCGACGGCGCGCCGGAGGACGTCTTTTCTCAGGTGGAGCTGCTGCACCGCATCGGTCTGGCAGCGCCCGACAGTGTGGAGCTGTGCTGGCAGCTGAAGCAGGAGGGTTTTGACCTTCCCTTAGATAAACTGACCCCCAAGGAATGCGCGCAGGTACTTTGTGAGTTTCTGAAGGCCTGACCCGCGAGGAGGAATTATGTCAACTCCAATTCTGGAAGTAACCAATTTAAACTATATCTACTCTGCCGGAACGCCCTTTGAGCACAAGGCGCTGGACAATGTGTCTTTTGCAGTGAACAAAGGAGAGTTCATCGGCATCATCGGACATACCGGCTCCGGAAAGTCCACCCTGATGCAGCAGCTCAACGGCCTGTTAAAGCCCACCTCCGGCCGGATCCTGCTGGACGGACAGGACATCTGGTCCGACAGGAAGCTGACCCGTCAGGCCCGGTTCCGGGTGGGACTGGTGTTCCAGTACCCGGAGTATCAGCTCTTTGAGGAGACGGTCTACCGGGACATCGCCTTCGGCCCCAAAAACATGGGTCTGTCTGCCGAAGAGATCGACAGAAGAGTCCGGGAAGCCGCGGGCTTCGTGGGTATTACCGAGGAGCAGCTTCAGGTATCTCCCTTTGATCTGTCCGGCGGTCAGAAGAGAAGAGTGGCGATCGCCGGTGTCATTGCCATGGAACCGGAGGTGCTGATCCTGGACGAACCCACCGCCGGTCTTGACCCGGTGGGCAGGGAAGGGATCCTGAAAAACATTGAAAGCTACCGCCGGGCCAAAAACGCCACGGTCATGATGGTGTCCCACTCCATGGAGGATGTGGCAAGGCTTACTGACCGGCTGCTGGTGATGAACGGCTCGAAGCTTGCCATGGATGCCCCGCCTGCGGAGGTCTTCACCCACGCCGAGGAACTGGTTTCCATGGGTCTGGCCATCCCCCAGGTGACGGAAATCTTCCTGCAGCTGCGCTCTTTGGGCGCGGACGTTTCCAATGTCTACACCATCCGGCAGGCGGTTGCCGAGATCAGACGGCTGAAGGGAGGAAATGCCCATGCTTAAGGACATTACCCTGGGTCAGTATTTCCCCGGAACGTCCCCCATCCACCGGCTGGATCCCAGAACCAAGCTGATTCTGCTGATCGTGTACATTGTGGCGCTGTTTCTGGCCCAGGGCTGGGTCGGCTACGGTGTGCTGCTTGCCTTTCTGCTGTTTACCATCAAAATTTCCACCATTCCCCCCAGGTCCATCCTCCGGGGCATGAAGCCCATTGTGATGATCCTGGTGTTCACCGGTGTGCTGAATCTGTTCTTCACCCGGGAGGGAAAGACCCTTTTAAACATTGCCGATGTGATCATTGTGACGGAGGGTGGTCTGACCCGGGCGGTGATGATGATGGCGAGAATCCTGATGCTGATCACGGGCACCTTCCTGCTGACCTACACCACCTCTCCCATCTCCCTGACCGACGGCCTGGAGGCACTGCTGAACCCCCTGAAGAAGATCGGTGTTCCGGTCCATGAGCTTTCCATGATGATGTGCATCGCCCTGCGGTTCATCCCCACCCTCATTGAGGAGACCGACAAGATCATGTCTGCCCAGAAGGCAAGAGGCGCGGACTTTGAAAACGGCAGCCTGATGGACCGTGCCAGAGCCCTGATCCCCATTCTGGTGCCCCTGTTCATCGGCGCCTTCCGCCGGGCTGACGAGCTGGCCACCGCCATGGAGTGCCGCTGCTATCAGGGCGGCGAGGGCAGAAGCAAGATGAAGATCCTGCGCTACCACCTGGGGGATATGAAGGCCTTCGGCATGGGCTTCGGACTTCTGATCCTGGTGGGCGCGCTGGCTGCGCTGGGACTGTGAGGACTGCTATGAGAAATATTGCCCTGTTTTTAACATATCTTGGAACAGACTATCACGGCTGGCAGGTTCAGAAGAATCTGCCCACCGTGGCTGAGACTGTGGAAAAGGCTGCCGCCATGATCGTGGGTCATAGCGTGCATGTCACCGGCTGCGGCCGCACCGACGCGGGTGTTCACGCCCGGATCTATGTGGCCAATTTCCGCACCACCTCCACCATTCCCGTGGATCGGCTGCCCTATGCCCTGAATACCCATCTGCCCTGCGACATCGTGGTGACCAAGGCCTTTGAAGTCCATGAGAATTTCAATGCCATCGGCTCCTGTGTCCGCAAGGAGTATACCTATCAGATCTACAATTCCCGGCTGAAGGATCCCTTCTATGTGAACCGTGCCTGGTTCTATCCCAAGCACCTGGATGAGAAGGTGATGCAGGCCGCCGCCGATCAGTTTGTGGGCTCCCATGACTTCGCGGCGGTGAGAAGTGTGGGCACCGATGTCAAGAGCACGGTGCGCACCGTATATTATTATAATGTGGAGCGCCGGGGTGATATCATCACCCTGAAGGTCTGCGCCAACGGCTTTTTGTACAACATGGCCAGAGCCATGGCAGGCACCGTGGTCTATGCCGCCGAGGGCAAGATCAAACCCGAGGAGATCGGCGCCATCCTGGATTCCGGCAACCGTACCGCCGCAGGCCCCACGGTACCTCCCGGCGGTCTTTACATGACCCACCTGTGGTACGATGACGGCATCGAGAAGTTCGAGGCCGGTTCCGACTGGACGGAATAAGGATCTTTGTGTCATTGCGAGGAGCGAAGCGACGTGGCAATCCCCATGGTCGAAGGAGATCGCCACACCAATCTGCGGACTGGTTCGCGATGACATGCTTTTTCGTTCATAATTTATTATCCCATTCCCATTATTTCTGTGCTATACTGCACGGAAAGGAGTGATACCCCATGCAACCGAAAATGTGCACCAAGTGCAAAAAGAATATTGCCGTCGTCTTCCTGACCAAGATGGAAAACGGCGTGACCATGAATGAGGGCTACTGCCTGCGCTGCGCCCGGAGTCTGGGTATTCCCCAGATCGATGAGGCCGTCCGGCAGATGGGCTTTTCCGATGACGATCTGGATATGCTCAGCGACGAGATGAGCAACATGTTCGGCCAGCGGGACGACAGCGCCGATGCCGATGACGATGAGATCGACAGCCAGACCGCTACCTTCCCGCTGCTGAATCAGCTCTTCGGCGGCAGCGCCAATATGCCCGCCCAGCCTCCCAAGCCTCCCAAAAAGGAAGAGCCGGAGGAAGAGAAGGGCGACAGAAAAAAGAAGAACAAAAAGCATAAATTCCTGGACAGCTACTGCATGGACCTGACCGGCAGAGCCAGAGCCGGAAAGCTTGACAAAGTCATCGGACGGGATGTGGAGACCGAGCGGGTCATCCAGATCCTGAACCGCCGGCAGAAGAACAATCCCTGTCTCATCGGTGAGCCCGGCGTGGGCAAGACCGCCATTGCCGAGGGTCTTGCCCAGCGGATCGCCGCAGGTGAGGTGCCCTACAAGCTCCGTGACAAGGAAGTGTTCCTGCTGGATCTGACGGCCCTGGTGGCAGGCACTCAGTTCCGGGGCCAGTTTGAGAGCCGCATGAAGAGTCTGATCGGCGAGATCAAGGAATGCGGCAACATCATCCTGGTCATCGACGAAGTCCACAATCTGGTGGGCGCAGGCGATGCGGAAGGCAGCATGAATGCAGCCAACATCCTGAAGCCTGCTCTGTCCAGAGGTGAGATCCAGGTCATCGGTGCCACCACCTTTGCCGAATACCGCAAGTATATTGAGAAGGATGCCGCTCTGGAGCGCCGGTTCCAGCCTGTTTCCGTGGCGGAACCCACCATTGCGGAAGCATCCCAGATCATGCAGGGTATTGCGAAAGCCTATGCTGAATTCCACGGTGTGCAGATTTCTCCCGAGATCGCCCACCAGTGTGTTGTCCTGTCCGAGCGCTACATCACTGACCGGTTCCTGCCCGACAAGGCCATCGATTTGCTGGATGAAGCCTGCTCCGATGTGAATCTGCGGTGCAAGCATATCAGCGAGCTGGCAGAGCTCCGGAAAGAGCGGGACGATTATGAGCTGGAGCTGCGGATGCTGAACGAGGATACCGAGAACCAGAACTTTGAGCGTCTGGCGGTGCTGCGCAGCAAGCTGCTGCAGATCGCTCCCAGAATTGAAGAACTGGAACAGCTGCCCGCTCCCGCGGTCACCATGGAAAATCTGGCCCGGATCATTGAGCTCTGGACCAAGATTCCCGCCTCCAAGATCAAGGCCCAGGAGTATCAGCAGATCAAGGGCCTTTCTGACCGGCTGAAGGAGCATATCGTAGGCCAGGACGAGGCTGTGGAGGCCGTGTCCCGGGCCATCCGGAGAAACCGGGTGGGCATCTCCCCCAAGAAGAAGCCGGTTTCCTTCATCTTCGTGGGCCCCACCGGCGTGGGCAAGACGGAGCTTGTCAAGCGGCTGGCAGACGACCTGTTTGACAGTGTGGACAGTCTGATCCGGCTGGATATGTCCGAATACATGGAAAAGCACACCGTCTCCAAGCTGATCGGTTCGCCTCCCGGCTATGTAGGCTATGACGAGGCAGGCCAGCTGACGGAGAAGATCCGCCGCCGTCCCTACAGCGTTGTCCTCTTCGACGAGATCGAGAAGGCACACCCCGACGTGCTGAATGTGCTGCTGCAGGTGCTGGATGACGGCCGCATCACCGATGCCCAGGGCAGAGTGGTGAATTTCGAGAATACCGTCATCGTCATGACATCCAACGCCGGTTCTGAGGGAAGAGTGGGCGGCATGGGCTTCGGCAAGAGCGAGGGTGACATGGTCCGGGAAAAGACCATGAAGGCCCTGCGGGAGTTCCTGCGGCCGGAATTCATCAACCGTGTGGATGAGATTATTACCTTCAACCGCCTGACGGAGGAGAATTTCCTGGGGATCGCGGACATCATGCTGAAGGAGCTGAAAGACAGCCTTTCTGCCCGGGGCCTGAGCCTTACCTGGGATGAAGATCTGCGCCGGATGCTGGTGAAGAAGGCCTATTCCGCCACCTACGGTGCCCGGAATCTGCGCCGCACCATCCAGAAGGAGCTGGAGGATCCCATTTCCGAGGCCATCATCGATTCTTTTGAGAATCCCATCTCTTCCATCACCGTCCGTGTGGAAGAAGACCGGGTGAAGCTGGAGACTGCATAATAAAAAACAGGGGAGGGCAGATGCCCTCCCTTTTTCCTTTGGCAATACGGCAAATACGGCAAATACATGTATTTTTGAGTTGCTGGGTCTGTCAGAACTGTCCGGCGCTGCGGATGCCCCGGAATCCACGGACCAGCCGGCTGTTGCCGCCGGGGATCCGGTTGGTATACTGAATCCCGAACCGGTCAGAACTCATCTGCAGGAAATTGGAGAAGGTTTTGCAGCTCAGCGGGCTGGTGGCGTTGTCCTGGCACCAGTCCCTGTACAGATCGTAGAGCTGCCGGGTGGAGATCTCTCCGGCAGGATCCATGCGGATATAGCCCTGGGAGCGGAGAAAGTCCAGTGTGTTGTTGCCTTCTGCCATGGCCTGCTCCAGATTCCGGTGGGCAGCGGCAGAGAGGGTGAACGCCATGTCCTGTTTCAGCAGCCGGTTCAGGCCCTGAATGCACCACAGCAGAATCCCCTCCAGTTCCTCGGTCAGCTCCTGGGCAAGATAAGGATTGTCCTTCCGGTCTGCCGGACGGGGTCTGGCCGTCAGGATGATCTGGCGGCGGAAGAAGCCGTGGCTGCGGTCATGCAGGGAGCGCAGATTGCCGTTGCCGAAGGCCATGAGTCTGCAGTGGAGCTTGCCCTGATGGCTTTGAACACCCTTGCGCTCCAGGTCCAGGGGCTGCTCCGCGGTGATGACAGACTTGATGATGCCGGTGGTGGTGAGGGCTTCCATCTGCAGGTCATCATCCACCATCAGCAGCCTGTGCTGCAGATCCGCCCTGGCAAAGGGGCTCTTCTCCAGCTTGGTCAGGCTGCCGTTGACCATGTTGCTGCCGAACAGATGACTGGCCACAATGCCGATGCGGCTTTTTCCCTCGCCGCCGTTGCCGATGATCAGCAGCATCTTCTGGGCATAGTTCACCGGCACCAGGCAGTAGCCCATAAATTCCTGCAATGTCAGGATATCCTCCGGCTCCAGCAGGTCATTCAGGAATGCCAGCCACCCCTCAGGCTGCGGTGCCTGGGGATTGTAGTTCACCGGCAGGCGGCACCGGCACTGGCGCAGCTGTGCGCTGAAGGTCTCCGACACTGCGTTGTAGGTGCCGTTGCGGCAGTGGATGGCAGACTCCGACTGGGGGAAATCCTCCATCCGGGTCTCCATTTTCAGAGTCTCCGCCAGGGTGTTTACCCGCTGGGTCAGGTGGGTGCCGTAATAGGGCTTGATGGTATCGTAGATCCACTTGCGTACCCGCTCCTCCGGCTCCATGCCCCGCCAGGAGAAAAATGCGCCGTCCACCCAGATCAGCCGGTAGAGCGCATTGAAATCCTGACAGAAGGCCATCTCATCGATTTCTTTGGTCTTTGCCCAGTCCGGACGGAAAACCTCCACGGACCGGACGGTTGCTGTTTCGTTCATAGGGTTCCTCCTTTATGATGGTTTCATAAAAGGGGGAAACGTTGCACGCAAACGTGCAACAATATTATTTTACAGACCCAGCAACTCAAAAATACATGTATTTGCCGTATTTGCCGTATTGGAAGGAAACAGCCCGGGAGGAAATTCCTCCCGGGTTTTCGTTACAGATCGAAGCTGTCCATTTTCCGGTGAATGGAATCGCTGACCTGCCAGGCCACATCCTCCATCTTGTCGGCGGCTTTGGCGGCCAGACGGCGGGTGGGATTGGTCTTCGGCATCATCAGAACTGCCACGGCACCGGCAGCGGCGCCGATTCCCGCGGTGATGGCCCATCCTTTTGCATTCATTGGTTCTCCTCCTTCTGATAGATTCCCCATTAGTATGCCCCGGGAGAAAAAATTCATCGATGGAAGGTTTTTGTCTTTGCACAGGGGGAAATCTGTGATATACTGATAAAAAAGCGTGAGGAGCTGGTCTCATGTCCGTTGATATCCTGCAGGAAAAAATCCGAAAGATGAAAAATCCCTCCATGCTGGAGCTGGCGCTGCCCCTGAGCGATCTGCCGCCCCAGTATGAGCAAACCGCCGCCGGTTACGGCGCTTTTTGCCGGGAACTTCTGGAGGGGCTGAAGGACACGGTGCCTGCCGTCCGTGTTTCCTTTGCTCTGTTCGCCCTGCTGGGCGCCGACGGCATGACGGAACTGACGAAAACCCTGACTGCTGCCGCGGAGCTGGGCTATTATGTGTGCCTGGATGCCCCGGAAGTCTCTTCTCCCGCCATGGCAAAGGTCATCGCGGATGCCCTGCTGGGGGAGGGAAGCGCATATCCCTGTGACGGCCTGATCCTGTCGGGCTATGCCGGAAGCGATATTCTGAAGCCTTTCCTGCCCTATACAAAGAAAGCGCAGAAGGATCTCTATGTCATCACCCGCACCGCCAACAAGTCCGCCCCGGAAATTCAGGATCTGCTGTCCGGCGGACGGATCGTCCACGCGGTGGCTGCCGACCATGCCAACCGCTGCGGCGAGGGCACCGAAGGCAAGCACGGCTATACCCGGGTGGGCATTCTGGCGGCTGCCAGCAGCGCCGAGAGCCTGCGGTCCCTGCGCTCCAAGTATCCCAGGCTGTTCTTCCTGCTGGACGGCTTCGACTATCCCAATGCCAACGCCAAGAATTGCTCCTTTGCCTTTGACAAGTTCGGCCACGGCGCCGTTGCCTGCGGCGGTGCAGCCATCACCTGTGCCTGGAAAAAGGAAGAATCCGACGGCTCTGATTATCTCATCCATGCCCAGGCGGCCGCTGAACGGATGAAGAAGAACCTGAACCGCTATCTGACTATACTGTAAGGAGATCATTATGCTGAAAATCTACGGAAGTCCCCACTGTCCCGACTGTGTCAATTGCAAGGCGGAGCTGGAAGCCGCCGGTGTAGCCTTTGTGTATATGGACATCACCGGAAACCTGATGTTCCTGAAAAAGTTCCTGAAGCTCAGAGAATCCGCTGACTTTGATGCTGTCCGGGAAAAGGGCCAGATCGGCATTCCCTGCATCCTCCGGGAGGATGACACCCTGACCTTCGACTGGAAGGAATTTCTGTAATATGTAGACCGGAGCTTAAAGCTCCGGTCTTTTTTAACCCGTGATGCTGCCTGTGATGCCTCGTCCTGTGCCGGTACCCTCCATGATGCCGCTGCGGGCATTGTCCGTGACGGTTTCATCCGTCGGGGCGGTGGAATCTGTGGGCAGGGGACCGTTGCCGTCAGGAATGGTGGCAGGCTCTGTTGCAATGGTGGTGGGAACAGTGGTTGGCATGGTTGTGGGTGCGGTTGTGGGCATGGTGGTGGGCTGGGTCACTGCGGGTTTGGAGTTGCGGCAGCCGCAGGCCGCCAGCATCGTCAGGGTAAGGACCAGCACCGTCAGAAGAATGGTTGCTTTTTTCATGTGAGTACCTCCATAAAATTCGGATTCACAGCTATTATTTCCCGCAATGCGCACTTTAGACAGGGAAACCATGGAGATTCCCAAAAAGATTTTGAATCCCTTCATAAAAGATTAACTTGTATTATAAAGACGAATGTGCTATAGTGTCAGGAGATTATGAATGATTTTGCCCGTCAGGAGGTTTTTGTATGGGAAAAGGCGGAAAGTATCTGGCTAAGAAGCCGGTTCGTGCAAAAAAGAAGAAAAATATTTTTCTGAAGATTCTCGTTGCGTTTCTGATCGTTGTTGTGCTGCTGCTGGGTGCCGGCATTCTGGTATTCAATCACTTCCTGAATCAGCTGAGCCGCCCGGAAGCACCTGTTGCGGCTCCCACCGAGACCGTGGCTGAGACGAAGGAGACTCTGCCTGCGCAGACTGAGGAGACAGCGCCTGTCGAAACTTCCCCCGAGGATACCTGGCCGGAAGTCATCTCTGATGAGAATATTACCAACATCATGCTGGTTGGTCAGGCTGCCCGCGAAGGCGAGACGCACCTGATCTCCGATACCATGATTCTGGTTTCCATCAACCGGGAAAACAAGACTCTGACCCTGACATCTCTGATGCGTGACATGCGTCTGGTCTGGCCTCACTATGTTGATACCCTGGGCAAGGCCCATACCGGCAACAACCGCATCAACATGGCCTACAACATGGGTCACCACTGGACCGGCAACAAGCAGGACGGCATGGACCTTCTGGAATCCATCGTCCAGCATAACTTCGGTGTTCCTGTGGAACGCACCATTGAGATCGATTTCCAGATCTTCATGGACATCGTGGATATCCTGGGCCGCGTGGAAGTGGACATCAATGATGAAGAGTACAACTACATGCTGAAAAACTGCAACTGGATGGAAGAGTGCGGCGTACATCCCGGTGTGAACAAGCTCTGCGGCTATCATGCCCTGGGTTATGCCCGGATGCGTAAGGTCGGTCACGGCGACTATGAGCGTACCGAACGCCAGAGAGAGGTCATCACCTCCCTGGTGGGCAATCTGAAGCAGATGAACATCATGGATATCTACAAGCTGTTCACCAAGATCCTGCCCAATATCACCACTGACCTGAGCAACAAGGAAATCACCAACTATGCCTGGGAGTTCATTCCCATGCTGAAGGATCTGAAAGTCCAGTCCCAGCGGATCCCCTTCGACGGCAATGAGATGTCCGTCACCAACACCAATCCCGACGGATCCCTCGACTATATGATTGCCCCCAGAGACCTGAAGGCTACCGCAAGACAGCTCCAGGAATCCATCGGCATGGAGATCCCCACGGAATAATGCACCCTGCCCCTGCCGCAAACGCGGCGGGGGTATTCTTTTGCAAAATTCACATCTGCGCAATTGCAAATTGAATGGGAATATGCTATACTGTTCTGAAGTATACACCCGGAGGCGTTTATGACTGAATTGACTGTTTTTCAGCAGAAATTTTCTGCATTATGCGGCGATATTGAGCTGCGTTTCAACGAATCCATGGCAAAGCACACCTCCTTCCGCATTGGAGGCCCTGCTGAGATCATGGCCTTTCCCAAAACCCGTGACCAGCTGGCAAAGCTCTTAAAAACGTCCGCTTTATTGGACTGTCCTTTTGCTATCTTAGGTGCAGGAACCAATGTGCTTGCCCCTGATGAGGGGATGAGCGGTCTTGTGATCTGCCTGAAGGATGCCCTGTCCGGCCTGGAGCGGCTGGATGAGACCCGGATCCGGGTCATGGGCGGCATCACCATGGCAAGAGCCGCTGTGTTTGCCGCAGGCCTGGGCCTTTCCGGTATGGAATTTGCCCACGGCATCCCCGGCACCGTGGGCGGCGGTGTCTATATGAACGCCGGTGCCTACGGTGGTGAGCTCTCCGACATCATCGAGTCTGTGGAAGTGATGGATTTCAGCGGAAATATCCGTTGCCTGAAGTGCAGTGAGATGGATTTTTCCTACCGGCACAGCCGTCTGGAGGAAGAGGGCGGCATCGTCATCAGCGCCGATTTCGTGCTGATCCCCAAGGCGGAAGAGGAGATCCGTTCCCTGATGAAGGAACTGCAGACAAAGCGCACCGCGTCCCAGCCACTGGATCTGCCCTCCGCCGGCTCCGCCTTCAAGCGCCCTGTGGGCGGCTACGCCGCTGCCCTCATTGACCAGGCCGGTCTGAAGGGGTTCCGGGTTGGCGGCGCGGCCATCTCCGAAAAACACGCCGGCTTTGCCGTGAATCTGGGGGGCGCCACCGCGGCGGATGTGCAGCAGCTGCTGCAGCAGGTGTCCGACCGGGTATATGAGACTTCCGGCATCCGCATCGAACCGGAAGTGAGAATCTGGTAACAAACAGAAAGGAGCTCAGGTATGGCTCTGTCTTTTTCCGCGGCGGCCAAGGAAGAGGTCTGCCGCAGCTTTCCCCACAGTCACTGCTGTGCCCTGGCTCAGTGCTTCGGTATTCTGCTGTTCGGCAACAGCTTCGGCGTAGACGGCATCCGGATCATCACCGAAAGCCGTGACTTTGCCTATATTCTGCCCAAACTGTTCAAGAAGGCCTTTGATGTCCAGTTTGACAGCTATCCCAGTCTGGCTGCCCCCGGCAAGCTGGTGTTCCAGATCTGGGAGGAGGAGAAGATCGCCGTCATCATGGATGCCTTCGGCTTTGATCCCCAGGATACCCTGTCCCTGCACATCAATTTCCCCGTGGTGGAAGGGGAGTGCTGTAAAAATGCCTTCCTGCGGGGTGCCTTCCTGGCAGGCGGCAGCGTCACTGACCCGGAAAAGGGCTATCATCTGGAATTCACAACCACCCATCAGAGTGTGGCCCGGGAGTGCAATGTGCTGATGCAGGAGGTTCTGGGCTTCTATCCCAAGACCGCAGCCCGGGGCGGCGGCCAGGTGCTCTACCTGAAGCAGAGCGACCAGATCGCGGACTTTCTGACCTATCTGGGTGCCGGTGTGGCCTCCATGGGCATTCTGGAAGCCCGTCTTGAAAAGGAACTGAACAACAAGGTCAACCGCCGCTGCAACTGCGACGATGCCAATACCTCCAAGGTGGTGGAGGCTGCCCAGGAGCAGCTGGCCGCCATCCACAAACTGCGGGAACGGGATCTTCTGGAAGGTCTGCCGGAAAAGCTGAAGCAGGCAGCCATCGCCCGGGAGAACAACCCTTCCGCATCCCTTTCCGAGCTGGCGGCCATGATGGAGCCTGCCATCACCAAGCCCGCCATGAACAACCGGATGAAAAAGCTGCTGCAGCTGGCAAAGGAGGCGGCAAAATGAGTTTTGTACATCTTCATGTCCACAGTGAGTACAGCCTCCTGGACGGCGCCTGCCGCATCGACGGCATGATGGAGCGGGTGAAGGAACTGGGTCAGAGCGCCATTGCCATCACCGACCACGGCGTCATGTACGGCTGTATCGACTTCTATAAAGCCGCCAAGGCCGCGGGTGTCAAGCCTATCATCGGATGCGAGGTCTATGTGGCCCGGCGGAATATGTGTGACCGTGTCCACGGCATCGACAACGATCCCTACCATCTGGTGCTGCTGTGCAAGAACCGCCAGGGCTATGAGAATCTCTGCCGCATGGTGTCCGAGGCCTTTGTCTCCGGCTTCTACGGCAAGCCCAGAGTGGATCTTTCCTTGCTGGAGCAGTACCACGAAGGCCTTATCGCAACCTCCGCCTGTCTGGCAGGCGCCATCCCCCAGTATCTCATGGAGGAGAAGTATGAGGATGCCAAGGCCTATGCCCTGAACCTGGCCCGGATCTTCGGTGAGGACAACTTCTATCTGGAACTGCAGGATCACGGCATCCCGGAGCAGCGTCCTGTGAACCAGGGTGTCCGGCGGCTGGCCAGAGAGACCGGCCTGCCCCTCATCGTCACCAATGACGCCCATTATCTGCGGCGGGAGGATGCGGCCATGCAGGATGTGCTGCTGTGCATCCAGACCGGCAAGACCGTGGACGATGAAAACCGGATGAAATTCTCTTCCGATGATTTCTACTTAAAGAGCGAAGAGGAGCTTCGGCAGCTGTTCCCCGGCTGCGACGAGGCCTTTGAAAATACCGTTAAAATCGCGGACCGGTGCAACCTGGAATTTACCTTCCATGAGTACCATCTGCCTTCCTTCCCGGTGCCGGAAGGATATACCAACGAGGAATACTTCCGCAAGATCTGTATGGACGGCTTCCGGGAGCGGTACCCTCAGGCGCCCAAAGAATACACTGACCGGCTGGAATACGAGATCGGCGTCATCAGCCGGATGGGTTATGTAAACTACTATCTCATTGTCTGGGACTTCATCCGCTATGCCAAGGAGCAGGGGATCCCGGTGGGTCCCGGCCGTGGCTCCGGCGCGGCTTCCATCGTGGCCTACTGTATGCACATTACAGAAGTGGATCCCATGAAGTATGCCCTGATTTTCGAGCGGTTTCTGAATCCGGAACGTGTCAGCATGCCTGACTTCGATACGGACTTCTGCCAGGAACGCCGGGGCGAGGTCATTGACTATGTTATGCGCAAGTACGGCGCCGACCACGTGGCTCAGATCGCCACCTTCGGCACCATGGCGGCCCGGGGCGCCATCCGGGACGTGGGCAGAGTTCTGAACTTCTCCTATGCCGAAACCGACGCCGTGGCCAAACTGGTGCCCGGCACTCCCCATATCACCCTGGCGGAAGCCCTGAAGGTCAGCCCCCGGCTGAAGGAGATGTATGACGGCGACGAGCGGGTGCGCCTGCTCATCGATACCGCCCGGAGTCTGGAGGGCATGCCCCGGAATTCTTCGACTCATGCCGCCGGTGTGGTCATCACCGCGGATCCGGTGTACACCTATGTGCCCCTGTCCCGGAATGACGACACCGTGGTGACCCAGTATACCATGACCACCATTGAAGAGCTGGGCCTTCTGAAAATGGACTTCCTGGGTCTTCGGAACCTGACGGTCATCAAGGATGCCGAGGAGCAGATCCGGGAACTGGAGCCTGATTTCTCCATGGACAAAGTTCCCGACGATGACCCGGAAACCTTCAAAATGCTGGCAGAAGGCCGCACCCAGGGCGTGTTCCAGCTGGAATCCGCCGGTATGACCGGTGTCTGCGTCAACATGAAGGCCGGCTCCATTGAGGACATCACCGCAATCGTGGCCCTGTACCGTCCCGGCCCCATGGACTCCATTCCCACCTTTATCGCCAACAAGCTGGACAGGCGGAAGGTGACCTATAAGACCCCCATGCTGGAGCCCATTCTGAAGGTCACCTACGGCTGCATCGTCTACCAGGAGCAGGTCATTGAGATCTTCCGCTCTCTGGGCGGCTATACCATGGGTCAGGCGGACAACATCCGCCGGGCCATCTCCAAGAAGAAAATGAAGATCATCGAGGCGGAGCGTAAGGTCTTTGTTTACGGCGATCCTGCCCAGAACATCACCGGCTGTATCGGCCACGGTGTTCCCGAGGCGGTGGCCCAGTCCATCTACGATGAGATCGTTGACTTTGCCAACTATGCCTTCAACAAGGCCCATGCCGTGTGCTACGCGGTGGTGTCCTACCAGACGGCATATCTCAAGTGCCACTATCCCCGGCAGTATATGGCAGCTCTCATGACCTCCGTGCTGGATTCGGCGGTGAAGGTCTCCGGCTACATTGCCGAGTGCCGGGAAATGGGCATTGCCGTCCTGCCCCCGGATATCAACCATTCCTTTGACAATTTCACCGTGGAGGGCGATGCCATCCGGTTCGGCCTGGGCGCGGTGAAGAATGTGGGCCGGGGTCTGATTCGCAGCATGGCTGCCCACCGGGAAGAGGGAGGACCCTTCAAATCCCTGGAGGACTTCATTGAGCGGATGGGAGACGGAGAGCTCAACAAGCGCGCCGTGGAAAACTTCATCAAGTGCGGCGCCATGGACTGCTTCGGTCATAACCGCAGCGAACTGCTGGCGGTGTACGATTCCATGATGGATGCGATCGCGTCCTCCAGGAAAAAGAACCTGGACGGCCAGCTGGGACTGTTCTCCATGCTGGATGAAGAGGACGAGATTGCCGCCCGGCTGCCCATCCCCAAGCTCCCCGAACGGGAGCGGGCAGAGCTGATGGCCATGGAAAAGGAGACCACCGGTATCTATATCTCCGGTCACCCCATGGACGATTACCGGAAATACCTGAAAAACACCCATGTGGTGCCCATCAGCCATCTGATGGCAGAGGAAAACAAGTACCAGGACGATCAGATCGTCAGCGTGGCCGGCATTGTCCAGAATGTGAAGATGAAGACCACCCGGAACAATTCCGTCATGGCCTATATCACCGTGGAGGATGATACCGCTTCTGTGGAACTGCTGGCGTTTTCCAGTGTGCTGACCCAGTACGGCAGCTGCCTGAAGGAAAACACCCCTGTGGTGATCCTGGGAAGACTTTCCCTGCGGGATGACAAGGATCCCCAGATCCTGGTGAACCGGGCCCGGCTCATCTCCGAGTTTGCCCGGGAAGAGGCAGAGCAGATCCCTCAGACCCGGCAGGATATCCCCCGGCAGGGAACACTGTATCTGCGGCTTCCTTCCGAGGATCAGGTGCTCTATCCCAAGGTCAGAGCCATCCTGAATATGTTCCCCGGCGACAGCGGCGCGGTGCTCTATTTTGCGGATACCAAACAGCGCCGGGGCACCCGGACCGCCCTGGCAGACAGCATGATCCGGGAACTGAAAAGGGTTCTCGGAGACGAAAATGTTGTCATCAAATAGTGGGGAAATGCCTTCTTTTTGTAAAATAAAACTCCAAAATGCTTTTCTTTTGTAATCAATTGTGATATAATACTCATTTGAAAGGAGCTGATGCCGTGAAACGGAAACTCTTTGTTCTGACCTGCGCAGTGCTGACGGCATTGTTCCTCAGCGGCTGTGCCAGAACCATTGACGAACTTTACAGCCCGCCCCGGCGGTCGGAGTCCTACAGCCGTCTGCAGTCTGCCATTGATATTGCCATGGCTGGACTTGATTACTCCGCACCCCTCACCGGTGAAAACCAGCAGGCGGTTCAGATGGCCGACCTGGACGGCGACGGCGTGGAGGAATACCTGGTCTTTGCCAAGGGCAATTCCGACAAGCCCATGCAGATCCTGGTTTTCTCCCAGGGAGAGAACGGGAATGTGGAAATCGAGGAGATCATCACCAGCAACGGCACCGCCTTTGAACTGGTGCTGTATGAGGATATCGACGGAAAGCCGGGCCTTGAGCTGATTGTGGGCCGTCAGGTCAGTGAACAGCTGATGGGCAGTGTCTGCGTCTATTCTTTCTCCAGCGGCCGGGCGGAACGGCTGATGAATGCCGGTTACTCCAGCCTGCTGACCCAGGATCTGGGCGGCAGCGAACAGAAGGAACTTGTGCTGGTACAGCGGGGCGATACCGATCAGTCCAATGCCATCGCGGTGCTCTACCGCTACCGCTCCAAATCCATGGCCCGCAGTCTGGAGGTGGAACTGTCCCGGCCTGCCAGCTCTGTCCGGCGGGTCAGCGGCGGCAAGCTTCAGTGCGGAACGCCTGCAGTCTACATTTCTTCCACTACGGAAGACAGCGCCATCCGCACGGATATTCTGGCGCTGGTGGATGACCGGCTGGTGAAGATCCAGGCTGTGAATCCCACGGACAGCTTTGTCCAGACCCTCTCCAACTACTACGTGTATGCCGATGATGTGGACGAGGATTCCGTCATGGAGATCCCCCGTCTGATCCCGGTGAAATCCCAGGCCGCTGCATGGGATGTGGATGAGCAGTATGTGATTGGCTGGTACAGCGTTGACCGCAACGGGATCCAGACAGACAAGCTGTATTCCTTCCACAATTTCTCCGACGGCTGGTATCTGCGTCTGGAGGAGGAGTGGATCAGTCAGATCACCGTCAGCCAGGTGGGCAGCAATTATGTGTTCTCGCTGTGGGATGAACACTTTGAGACCATGATGCCGCTCTTTACCGTCTATGCCCTCACCGGCAGTGACCGGGAGAACCAGGCCACCCAGGACGGAAGATTCCTGCTCAGCGCCGGTGCGGATGTGATCTATGCCGCCAGACTGGAAGAAGACTGTGCGAAGTTAGACATTGATGAAGAATATCTGATTCAGAATTTCCACCTGATTCATCAGGAATGGAAGTCCTGATATGTATAAGGGGTAGAACCATGAAAAAAGTGCTTATTATGGAAGATGAAGTGAATATCCGCAGCTTTGTGGTGATCAACCTGAAGCGTGCCGGTTTTGACGTGATCGAGGCCGGCGACGGCCAGGAGGCTCTGGACCGGATAGCGGAGAATCCCGATGTGGGCGTTGCCATTCTGGATATCATGGTGCCCGGCGATATGGACGGCTTTGAGGTCTGCCGCCGGATCCGTGCCACCAACAAGCAGATGGGCATCCTGATGCTCACAGCCCGCACCCAGGAGATGGACAAGGTCACCGGCCTCATGACCGGTGCCGACGACTATGTCACCAAGCCCTTCTCTCCCGCGGAGCTCACTGCCCGGATCGATGCCCTGTACCGCCGCATCGGCGGTGACACCACTGTCAATTCCGAGCTTCTGACCCAGGGACCCTTTGTAATGAACACCCGCAACCATACCCTGGAAAAGGCCGGCGAACGGATCCGCCTGACCCAGGTGGAGTACGCCATTCTGAAGCTGTTCATGCAGAATCCCGGCAGAGCCCTGTCCCGCGAGGATATTCTCTCCGCTGTCTGGGGACGGGACTACGAAGGCGAACTGAAAATCGTGGACGTGAATATCCGCCGTCTGCGCATCAAAATTGAAGACGATACCGCCAACCCCACCTACATCACCACGGTCTGGGGCTTTGGCTACAAGTGGGGCGCTTAAGAGGGTATGAAGACCAATACAGCACGTAAATCCGGCAGTCTGCGGCGCCGCTGGCTGATCAATACAGCCGGTGTCGTGTTCCTGCTGGGACTTGTCTGTGTTCTGGCGGTCACGGCCACCTTCGCGGCCTACTACTATGCCTACATGCAGTCCGATATGGAGGACCGGGCGGAGACCACCACGGAATTCTTTGCCAACTATCTGGACCAGAATTACAATGCCTTCTATCAGTCCTGCATCACCTATGCCCAGACCTTTGAAGACCGGAATATCCTGGAACTCCAGTTTATCAACAACCGGGGCGATCTGGTGGCGTCCTCCTACGGCCCCTGGGCCGGTCAGGCACCCAGCACCCCGGAGATCCGGGAGGCGGTCAGCAAGCGGGGCGCCATTCCCTTCGTGGGTAAGGACCCTTCCACTGGTGAGCGGATCATGGCGGTTTCCTGTCCCATGATCTACAGCAACGGTGAGGTCATCGGCGTTCTGCGCTATGTGACATCCACGCGGCTTGCGGATCAGCAGATCATCTATGTGGCCTCCATCTGCATGATGGTGCTGATGATGGTGTTGCTGGTGGTGCTGCTGAGCTCCCGGTATTATATCCGCTCCATCATGATCCCTGTGGCAGAGATCACGGAGAAGGCGAAGCGGATTGCCGGCGGCAGCTACGGCGTCCAGATCCAGACCAAATATCAGGATGAGATCGGCGCCCTGGCGGACACCATCAATGAGATGTCCAGCAAGATCGCCCAGAATGAAAAAATGCAGGCGGAGTTTATCTCCCAGCTGTCCCATGAACTGCGCACCCCGCTGACCGTCATCAACGGCTGGAGCGAAACATTGCTGGCAGACGAGAACATGGATGCCGACACCCGGCAGGGTATGAAGATCATCTCCAGTGAGGCGGAGCGCCTGACGGAAATGGTCATGGATCTGCTGGACTTCACCCGGATGCAGGACGGCCGTATGACCCTGTCCGTGGAACCCACGGATATCCGGGGCGAATTCGAGGACACCGTCTATATGTACGGCAGCCGCCTGAAGCAGGACGGCATCGCCCTGCACTACCTTGAAAATGATGAGGATATTCCGGAGATCATCTGCGATCCCAAGCGGCTTCGCCAGGTGTTCCTGAATATTCTGGACAATGCCGCCAAGCACGGCAGAGACGGCAAACGGATCGAGGCTTCCATCTCCTGGGAGGATGAGGAAGCGGTGGTCCGCATCCGGGACTTCGGCCCCGGTATCCCGGAGGATGAGATCCCTCTGGTGAAAAAGAAATTTTACAAGGGCAGCTCCAAAGCCCGGGGCACCGGCATCGGCCTGGCGGTCTGCGATGAGATCGTGGAGATGCACGGCGGCACCCTGACCCTGGAGAACGCGGAAGGCGGCGGCACACTGGTCACCATCCGCATCCCCTCTGCGGAGCTGTAAGAGGAATACTATGGCAAGCAAAGAATCCCAAGTTTGTTGTGAAAAATTCAAGACCATGATCGGCGGTCAGGCACTGATCGAAGGCATCATGATGCGCGGCCCTAAGAAGGATGCCATCGTGATCCGGGGCAGGGAAGGGCTGACGGTTGAGGTTTCCGACCGGAAGATCTTCCCGGAAGGTTCCTGGAAGACCTGGCCCTTTTTCCGGGGCGTCTTCAACTTCTTCGATGCCCAGGTCACCGGCGTCAAGGCGCTGATGCGCTCTGCCGACCTGGCCCCGGAGGAGATGCAGGAGGAGCCCTCCAAATTTGACCTGTGGCTGGAAAAGAAGCTGGGCAACGAAAAGTTCCAGAAATTTGTCATCGGTATTGCGGTTGCCATGGGTATGGGTCTGTCCGTCGCTCTGTTCTTCCTGCTGCCCATGATCATCGGCGGCTTCTTCGACCGCTGGCTGACAAGCACCGTTGCCGTGAATCTGGTGGAAGGCCTGATCCGGATGATCATCTTTATGGTCTACATGCTGCTGGTCTCCCGGATGGAGGAGATGAAGCGGGTCTTTTCTTACCATGGCGCCGAGCACAAGACCATCCGCTGCTATGAGGCGGGTCTGTCCCTGACGGTGGAAAATGTCCGGATCCAGACCCGGCTGCATCCGCGCTGCGGCACCAGTTTCCTGCTGATCGTTATGGTGATCTCCATTCTGGTGTTCAGTGTGGCCTCTTCCGGTCTGCTGACCCTGATTCCTGCCCTGGAAGCCATGCGCGGTACCTTCCTGTATCGGCTGATTATGATTGTCTTCAAGCTGGCGTTGCTGCCTGTGGTTGTGGGCATTACCTATGAAATCAACCGGCTCTGCGGCCGCCATGACAATGCTTTCACCCGGGCGATGTCCGCACCCGGCATGTGGATGCAGAACTTCACCACCAACGAACCGGACGACTCCATGATCGAAGTGGCCATCAGGGCTGTGGAAGCGGTTTTGCCGGAAGAGGAGGGTGCTGACCGGTGGTAAAGAAATACATTGACCTGCTGCTGGATACACGCAAGGCACTGCTGCAGCAGGAGGATATGGAGATCGCCGACATGATGGCAAAGCATCTGGTGGCGCATATCTCAAAGAAAAGTGTTCCTGCTCTGCTGGCAGACCGGGATGCCTACGCAACCGATGAAATCTGCAAGGCAGTTCAGAAGGGTCTGGACCGGCTGCTGGAAAGGGAGCCCCTGGCCTATGTGCTGGGTGAATGGGAATTCTATGGCCTCAATCTGGTGGTATCTCCGGATGTGCTGATTCCCCGGGACGACACCGTGGCTGTCGCGTCTCTTGCTATCAGCCAGGGTCTGTTCCTGGACAAGGATCCCCGGATCCTGGATCTGTGCTGCGGCAGCGGCTGCATCGGTCTGGCGGTGGCCAGCCGTGTAAAGGATGCCAAGGTAACTCTGGCAGACCTGTCCCAGAAAGCTCTGAATGTTGCAAAGCAGAATACCGCCCTGAACCATATGACCGGACGTGTCCGCTGTGTCCAGGCGGATGCCACCAAACCGGCTCCTGCGTTTCTGGGCAAATTCGACATGATCATTTCCAATCCGCCCTACATCACCGGAGAGGAAATGAAGCAGCTTCCCAAAAGTGTTGCCGATTTTGAGCCTCACATGGCCCTCTACGGCGGGGAAGACGGACTTGACTTTTACCGCGCCATTGCGGAAAACTATACACCTGCCCTGAAGCCCGGCGGCTATCTGGCCCTGGAATTCGGCATGGGTCAGGGTGACGATGTCTGCCGGATCCTGGCAGAACACGGGTATACCATTCTGGAGCGATCCAGAGACTATAATGACAGAGAAAGAGCCGTGCTGGCACAGTACGGCAGGAAGGAAGCGTAACTATGGCAACGAAGAAGACCTCTTACGAAGCGCCTACCCCTGCATCCGACAAGAAGAAGGCCCTGCAGACTGCCCTGGCACAGATCGACAAGAATTTCGGCAAGGGTACCGTCATGCGTCTGGGCGATCGTCCTGAAATGAATGTGGAAGCCATTCCCACCGGCTCCCTGGCACTGGATGCCGCACTTGGCATCGGCGGCGTGCCCAAGGGCAGAATTATTGAAATCTATGGCCCCGAATCCTCCGGTAAGACCACCCTGGCTCTGCACATCGTGGCAGAGGCTCAGAAGCGGGGCGGCGAAGCTGCCTTCGTGGATGCCGAGCATGCGCTGGATCCCGTCTATGCCGCAGCTCTGGGCGTGGATACCGACAATCTGCTGGTGTCCCAGCCCGACACCGGTGAGCAGGCACTGGAGATCACAGATGCTCTGGTTCGCTCCGGCGCTGTGGATGTGGTTGTTGTGGACTCCGTGGCCGCTCTGGTTCCCAAGCAGGAAATCGAAGGCGAGATGGGCGATACCTTTGTGGGTCTGCAGGCACGCCTCATGAGCCAGGCTCTGAGAAAGCTGGCCGGCACCATCTCCAAGACCAACTGTGTGGTCATTTTCATCAACCAGCTGCGTATGAAGATCGGCGTCATGTACGGTAACCCCGAGACCACCACCGGCGGCAACGCCCTGAAGTTCTATGCCTCTGTCCGTCTGGATGTCCGTAAGGTGGAAGCCATCAAGGAAGGCGGCAATGTGGTGGGCAACAAGACCCGGGTCAAGGTGGTCAAGAACAAGGTGGCACCTCCCTTCAGAGAGGCTATTTTCGAGATCATGTACGGCCAGGGCATCTCCAAGTGGGGTGAACTGGTGGATCTGGCAGTTCAGATGGACATTGTCCAGAAGTCCGGCTCCTGGTTCTCCATGGGCGATGAGCGCATCGGCCAGGGCGCCAATTCCGTGAAGGAATACCTGATCAATAATCCCGATATCGCTGAGGAAGTGGAAGCCAAGGTTCGTGAGAAACTGATGGCTCAGAGCGTGGCCGCCCCCAAGGCTGCCGCCAAGGCCGCTGAGAAGGCAGTAGCCGTCAGCGCCGACGACTTCGACGATGAGGATTAATTCCTTAAAGACTGCCCCTGACCGGGCAGGCCGTTACTGGGTCACCTTTGAGGATGATTCCAAACTGGGCCTGTACCGGCAGACCGTGGAGGATTTCGGCCTCTACCCGGGGCTGGAACTGAGCGAAGAACAGTATACTGCCCTGAAGACCGCCGCCGGTCAGATGTCCGCCAAAATGCGGGCGGTTCGGATCGTGTCCGCATCCTCCGTTTCCAAAAAGGATCTGGAGCAGCGGCTGGTGCGCAAGGGGGAAGACCCAGACCAGGCAAGGGAAGCGGTACAGTGGATGGAGGATCTCCATCTGGTGAATGACCGCAATACAGCTGAAGCCGTTGTCCACAGCTGCATTTCCAAAGGCTACGGTCTCCAGCGGGCAAAACAGGCCCTCTACGAAAAGCGGATCCCCAAGCAGTACTGGGAGGAAGTTCTGGCGGATTATCCCGACCAGGAAGGGAAGATTGAATCCTTCCTGCGCTCCCGACTGGATGCCGACTCCGACCAGAAGGAGATCAGAAAGGCCATCGATGCCCTGATCCGCCGGGGTCACAGCTACGGCACCATCCGCAGAGTTCTGAACGGACTTTCCTTTGATACAGACGATTTTTACGAGGATTTTTAGATAATTATGGCAAATATTGGATTTATTTCCCTTGGCTGCGCCAAGAATCAGGTGGACTGCGAACGGATGATGTACCGTGTCCAGGAAGCCGGCCACACCGTCAAGGCCGATATTGTCGGCAGTGATGTGGTGGTCATCAATACCTGCGGCTTTATCGACTCTGCCAAGAGCGAAGCCATCGACTTTATCCTGCAGGCTGCTCAGCTGAAACAGGATGGTCTGGTGGGCAAGATCCTGGTCACCGGCTGCCTGTCCCAGCGCTATCAGCAGATGATCCTGGAGGAACTGCCCGAGGTGGACGGCCTGCTGGGCACCGGCAGCTACACCGAGATCGTCCCCGCTATTGAGGCCCTGCTGGAGCAGGACAACATCGTTGTGGACTTCGGCTCCATCGATGCGCCTGAGCAGGAGACCGGCCGTGTGCTGACCACTCCCGAGCACTATGCCTTCATCAAGATCGCGGAGGGCTGCGACAACCGCTGCGCCTACTGCATCATTCCCTACCTGCGGGGCAAGTTCCGCTCCCGTCAGATGGACGATGTGCTCTATGAAGCCCGGATGCTGGCTGCTTCCGGCGTCAAGGAGCTGATCGTGGTTGCCCAGGATACCAGCCGCTACGGCACCGACCTGCCCGGCAACAAGCGTCTGTTGCCCGAACTGCTGAGAGAACTCTGCAAGATCGAGGAACTGAAGTGGATCCGCGTCCACTATGTCTATCCCGATGAGATCGACGATGACTTCATCCAGGTTATGGCCGAAGAGCCCAAGATCGTGAAGTATCTGGATATTCCCATCCAGCACTGCAACAGTAAGATTCTGAAGCTCATGAACCGCCGGGGTGACGGCCCCTTCCTGAGAGAGCTGTTTGCCAAGCTGAGAGCCAGAATTCCCGGCCTGGTCATCCGCACCAGCCTGATCACCGGTTTGCCCGGCGAAGGCGAGGAAGAATTCCAGGAGCTGTGTGAATTCCTGCGGGATCTGCGGCTGGAGCGTGTGGGTGCCTTTGCCTTCTCTCCCGAGGAGGGAACCCCTGCTGCCGAAATGGAATTTGTTGACAACGAAATTGCTGTGAAGCGGGCCGAGACCATTGAGATGATCCAGTCCTCCATCATGGACGACTGGTGCGAATCCTTCATTGGCAAGACCCTGGAAGTTCTGGTGGACGGCTACGACGAGGAACTGGAGCAGTTCTACGGCCGCACCTATGCGGACTCTCCCGACATTGACGGCCGGGTCTGGATCGCCAGCGATGAGCCCCTGCGGGAGGGCGACTTTATCACCGTGACCATTGACGGCTGTATCGAAGGCGATCTGTCCGGTTACATTGCAGAGGAGTAAGAGAGAAATGACATTAGCAAGCAAGATCACCCTGGCACGGGTGGCAATGATCCCCGCCTATATGGCAACCATGTACTTATCCCAGGGTGAAGCCGGTCTGTGGATGTATCTGTCCCTGGCAATTTTCATTCTTGCCAGCCTGACGGATTTCCTGGACGGCTACATTGCCCGTCACTACAACCAGACCACCGACTTCGGCAAGTTCCTGGATCCTCTGGCCGACAAGCTTCTGACCGTGGCTGCTATGGCCATGTTCTGCGAGTGGGGCATTTTCCCCGCCTGGGCACTGATGGTCATTCTGACCCGTGAATTCGCCGTCAGCGGCCTGAGAATGATCGCCTCCCAGAAGGGCAGCGTCATCGCAGCCGGCTGGAGCGGCAAGGTCAAGACCGCTTCCACCATGGTGGGTCTGTGCGCCATGATGGCATTTCCCGGTATCAGTGTCCTGAACTGGGTTGTTATCATCATGATCGTGGCAACTACCCTGTATTCCGGTGTGGAGTATTTCATCCAGAACTGGAAGTGCCTGTGGGACTAATTTGAACGTTAGGGAGGGTCGCACAGACCCTCCCTGAATTATTTTCTCGGACATTGCAACATTTTGACGCTTTCAATCGTATTCATAGCAGAAAGGAGGGATTGCAGTGCCAGCCGTGAACAATAAAAAAGCGGTGTTTCTGGAGGTATACAGCCGTCAGGCGGATACGGTGTACCGGGTCTGCTATTCCTTTATGCGCAACAAAGCCGACACCGAGGATCTGGTTCAGGAGACCTTCCTGAAACTGCTGTCCACCGGAAAGACCTTCGAAAACGAACGCCACGAGAAAGCCTGGCTCATCGTCACAGCCTCCAATCTCTGCAAGGATTCCCTGAAAAAATGGTGGAGAAAGAATGAAAGCATCGAGGATTTCCACCATCTTGCCGCGGAGGAACGGCAGGAGGACGGTATCCTGGAAGCCATTTTGCAGCTGAGTGACGACTACAAAGACGCGGTCTACATGTATTATTACGAAGGCTTCACCACCGCGGAGATCGCGGAGCATCTGGGCTGTCCCGAGGCTACCGTCCGTAGCCGACTTCTGCGGGCAAAGAAGAAACTGCAGATCTTGCTGGGAGGTGGGGGAAAATGAAGAACAAGCGAATCATTCAGGCCTACGATACCGTAACTCCCAGCGCAGCCCAAAAGGCAAAAATGCTGGATGCCATCCTGGAAGAAGCAGATCTGAAGGAGCAGCCCCGGAAGATCCACAGAACTCCCAACGTCCGCACCATGAAACCCGGGAAAAAGAGAAGAACCAGTCCTGTTCTGCCTCTGGTGGCCGCATTGGCCATGATTCTGGCTGCAGGATGCATTCTGGTGCAGATGGCGCGTCAGCCGGAAGTTCCGGTGACCTATGCCGACCCTATACAGACCATGACAGCAGAAAAGACCGCTGGAGATCACTATGCCCCTGTGATTAATAAGTATAATCAGGCTATTGCCCAGGGCTGGACGAAGGAACAGTGCGAAATCGACGGCATCTCTCCCCGGGTGCAGGCAGGCTACGATGTGGCCAAGGCAGGCTATGCCTTCCTGGATCTGGACGGCGACGGCAGGGAAGAGCTGATCATCGCTGAGGAATCCACCTCCCGGACGGACAATATCTGGGATCTCTACACTACCCTGGAGGACGGAACCCCCATTCAGCTGTGGGTGGATGAGCTGGAGGGCGGCCAGTGTAAGCTCTGCGAGGACAACGTCATCAGCATCTCCTATTCCATGAAGGATGAACTGGAGCAGACCTTCTACAAACTGGAAACCGGACAGCTTTCCATGCTGGGCCAGCTGCAGTGGGAGGACGAGGATACGGTGTTCCACACGGACGCGGAAGGCAATACCCGTCAGGTCACATCCGGGGAAGGCCAGGCCATCGGCTATTCCTATGAGCACAAGAAGCTGAATCTGACCTGGCTGGAAAAGTATCAGGATCCGGACGCTCTGGAGCGCTATACCCCGGTGCTGGAAAAATACCGGACAGCCTTACTTGAAAACTGGGATAAGTACAAATGCATCGAAAACAATATCAGTTCCATTGCTGCCTTTGGCGCTGACACCAGAACCTCCCTGGGCTGGTGCCTGCGGGACATCGACGGCAACGGCACTGAGGAACTGCTCATCAGCTACGGAAATGAGAGCGGTGCGCTGGTGGATCTCTATTCCATCCAACCGGAGGATGTAACGGAAGAGAATATTGTCAGAAAGCACAGCAGCACATCCTATCCCCTTGGGGTTGAGAACGGCATCTGCCATCTGGCCAAGTCCGAGGGTGCCATTCAGTATACCCTCTGCGAGGATGGAACGGTTCGATATCAGTTCGTTGCGGATGGAACCACCAACTGGTGCGATTATCTGGTAAAACCCTGGGGACTGGAACTGCAGGATGTCTTGGTTTATTACAGAGATCAGGACAGTGACAAAACCTATGCCCGCGGCCCTCATGAAAATGATCTGACCTATATCAGCAAGGAAGAGGCCGGTGAATTTATCGCTGCCCATGTACCGGTGGGAAACCTTCCGGTGACACCCCTGGTTGACTGGGACGAGTATGAGGTGGCTCCTCAGTCTGCCTACGCATCTGTGGTTGAACGTTATAAGCAGGCTCTGGCAGAAAAATGGGATTTGCAGCAGTGTTATGACAATGACATCAGCCTGATGATCAGTTACTTTGTTGATGAGCCCGATCGGATCTCGGCACAGCTTCTGGATCTGGACGGCAACGGCGTGGAGGAACTGATCATCACCGACGGCATGATGATCTATGATCTCTATACCATGCAAAACGGCAGTCCCGTAAAGGTGCTGACAGGCTGGGAGCGGAACGCCTACCGTCTTTCTGCGAACAATGTCATCTACAATCAGGGGTCCAATGGCGCGGCATCCTCCGTGCACAACTTCTATCAGCTGATGGGTGGAGAACTGGTGATGGTGGAATCGGTGGTATTCGACGCCATCAAGGACTTCGACAATCCCTGGTTCCGCAGCTCTGACGGCGAAACACCGGAAGTACCTATTACCGAGGAAGAGGCAAACCGCATTATGGATTCTTATCCTGCCATGTCTTTCCAGGGAATCGATCTTCTGGATGCGTAATTATGAAAAGGGGAGGGCATCTGCCCTCCCTTATTTTTTGCTGGATTTTTGTGAACAAGTGTGCTATAATACCCCAACGAAATTCACATAAGCGAGGTTATTCCCATGATCGATAAGGAAATCGGCGAGATCCGCCGGCATCTGCGCCGGGAACGGAGCAATATCACCGCCATCTACGGCTGTTATGTAAATGAAAACAAGGAGATCATCTCCTCCTTCCGCCAGTCCACCGGCATGATGCCGGAGAACGAATCCGACAAGTATTTTGCCTTGCTGCGGCGCACCCTGTCCGGTTCCATCGGCAAGAATCTCATCGATATCACCTTCAAGACTTCTCAGGTGGCCGACAGTCCCGAGCACAAGCTGCTGATGGATCTGCGCAAAAGCCAGCTGAAAGACGAGGAACTTCTGAACGAGTTCTACCAGAAGGTGATCCAGTCCGTTTCCATGGAGGAAAACTATCTGATCCTGCTGGCCTGTGACAGCTACGATGTTCCCTTCAAGAGCAAGGATGATTCCTACCAGAAGGATCAGTCCGACGAAACCTATACTTATCTTCTCTGCACGCTCTGTCCTGTGAAGCAGACCAAGGCCAATCTGCACTACGTTCCCGAGGAAAAGCTGTTCCATGACGGCGCCATGAATCAGATGGTGTCTGCTCCGGCTCTGGGCTTCCTGTTCCCGGCCTTCGACAACCGCTCCACCAACATCTACAATGCCCTGTACTACACCCGGGATGTGAAGACTGCCCAGGAGGGCTTCATTGAGGCCATCTTCAACACCGCCGTGCCCAAGCCCGCTGCCGAGCAGAAGAAGGGCTTCGAGGCGCTGCTGACCACCGCTCTGGGGGAAGAATGCTCCCTGGAGGTGGTGCAGACTGTCCATGACCAGATCTGCCAGCGTATCGAGATGCACAAGGAGGCCAAGGTTCCCGATCCTCTGCTGATTTCCAAAGAGGATGTGAAGGAAGTGCTCCAGTCCTGCGGTGTGTCCGAGGAATCCGTATCCAAGTTCAGCGTGGACTATGACGAGGTCTTCGGTTTCGAAGCAGATCTGCACCCCAAGAACGTCATCGACAACAAGCACTTCGAGATCAAGACCCCTGATGTGATTATCAAGTGTGATCCCGCCAGAAGCGATCTTATCGAGACCCGGATCATCGGCGGTGTCAAGTATCTGCTGATCTGCGCCGATGAGGACGTGGAAGTCAACGGTGTCAGCATCAACATCAAGGAAAAAGAAACCGCAGCTGTATAATATAGCCTCATACGTTATGGCAGACTGAAATAAAACAGTTATAGCCTCAGCAGTATTCACTGCTGAGGCTATTTTTGTTGATTTGTCAATAAATCATGTATGATAAACACTATCAATATAAGAGATTTGTCCACAATATGTAGTAAATTACAGTAAATACAACTGTTGTCAGAACTGCAGGCAGAGTTTTTTTGATGAGATCACCGAATGAGATGCCGAAGTAATCTGCGATCAGAGTAAGGCAGACATGTGTTGGAGACATCTGCATACCGACATATGTGATACCCATCAACAGACAAAACAGCGGCAGACCAGGACCGGGTACGGATGCCATTGCAACAGGCAAGCACAGGCTGATAATTGCCTGAGAACCGGAAATGATAGAGCCAAAGAAGAAAATCAGTGTAAATATCAGAAATGTTGGGATGGGAAACTGAGCAAAGAAATCCGGTAGTGCGTGGATAGCATTGGAAGCCATTATGAATTCTTTCAGGATCATAACTGCAAGCGTGTTTATATAGAGTTTGGGTTGCAGGGAAGATCTGAAGAAAAGAATCAGTTCACTTGCAGAGAATTTGCTGACGAATGCATAGATACAAACAATGAAAGCTCCGGCTACGTAAATCTCCATCTTTAATATCACTGCCATCAGGATAACAGAAAGAATTGGCCACAAACCTATAAAAATGTCTTTAAGATCTTTGCCTTTATTTGTTGATGCTGGTTCACCGGTTGCCATGGGTACTTTACCATACAGGAACCAAAAACATCCTGATGCTATGATGCATACAACAACCGGCAACATGCCAACAACGAATTCGCCGGCAGAGACACCGGCAAGGCTAATAGCAAGAATGGTGGCATTGTATGTAGGCATGAAAGATTCAGAAACATGACGGAAATAGGTTGTCGTTACAGCAATATCATCGTATTCAAGATATTCGGAAGCCGATGCCTTTACAATATCACCGGCGATAAATGCAGCATTTGGAGTAGGCAACATACCAATGAAGATAGGTGCTGCGGCACAGTTTACCCAATTATTGTTGAATAGAGAAGACAAACCTTTCTGTGCTCTGTGGATTGCTCCGCGCTGCCCCATCATTTTCTGCAGGAAAGTGATGATATACATTACGATAATCAGAGAAAACGTATTCCATGATGTACATGCTTTGGTAATTAATAAAATACCATCAACAGCAGAGATATCATACAATAGCCATGTAACAGCAGCACCAGCAGTGACAGCAATATGTATTGGTTGCTTTTTTGCAACCAGAAACATAACCAGAATGAATACGATGAATAGTTTTACAATACTCATAAACTTCCTCTGTGGGTAGATTTTGTACGTAATGTCATGATTTTCAACTAACAGCAGATGAATACTGTCTGTTCTGTTTATGTATAGAATAATCTGGAAATGTGATGTTTTCCAAAGTGTGAAGTCCTTAAAAAAGATGGGCTCCGTACAAATAAGGATGTCGCGGTTGCAGGCCTATATTTGCAAAATCTCCCTATGACTATGACAACCATAGGGAGATTTAGCTGATTAATAAACACTCAGTATTATGTATATTTTATTTCTTGGATTGCTCCACAATGCCGCAGATAATGTCTGCACAGAGATCAATACCCAGTTTTCCGGTATCCAGACACAGATCGTAGTTCTGGGACTGACCCCAGGTACGGCCGGTGTAGTGCTGGTAGTTGACCCGGCGGCGCTTATCCTTCTCGTTCAGACGAGCTTCGGGGCTCTTGTCGGATTCGCCATACTTCTTCACGATTCGCTCGGCACGGAAGGACATATCGGCATGGGTATAGACATGGAGGGCATCTTCGCGATCCTTCAGGATGTAGTCCGCATTCCGGCCGACGATGACACAGGGACCCTGGTCAGCCAGCTGCAGGATGACGCTGCACTGAATATTCCACAGGAAGTCGGCGGTGGACAGGCCGTTCATGATGCCGGGAATGCCCTGGGGGGCGAATGCATAGGAGAACAAGCTCTTGGTGGGGGCGTGCTCGCCGTGCTCTTCGATGAACTTAGGGGCGAAGCCGGATTCCACGGCGATCTGATCCACCAGTTCCTTGTCGTAGAAGGGGATACCCAGCTTTTCGGCCACCTTGCGGCCAATGGTGCGTCCGCCGGAACCAAACTCACGGCTGATGGTGATGATCTTCTTTTCCATAGAAAGGCCTCCTCAGAGATAATTCTTTATCATATTATAGACAAAATTTACAGGAATGTCAACTCGGAGACCTTACAACAGGAAAGAAAAGACGGAGAGGGGATGCCTCTCCGTCACTGAATATGCTCTTCGGGGAAATTATCCACCACACGGACACCCATTTCACCAAGTTCCGGTGCCCGGAACAGCTTAATGGATGTGCTGTCAAAGGCCGGGCAGATGGCTGCCTCCGGGTCCAGACGGGCAAATTCTGTCTGCTTTTTGCGGTCCTTCATTTGATCACCCCGGGACTAGGATGTCCGGTTTTTCGGAAAACAGTCGGTTACAGGGGCTTGATATTGCCATAGATCCGCTTGATTTCCGCCAGAATATCCGTATCCGCCGGGCAGAAGAGATAATCGTCGATCTCGCTGGGATGGATCCAGCGGATGTCGTTATGCTCCAGGGCCTGGGGCTGGCCCGTGGGGATGGAGCAGTTCATCAGAGTCAGTCTGATGAGAATGTCAGGATACTCATGGATCACCTGCATGAAGGTGTCACCCACCTCCACGTTGATGGCCAGTTCCTCCACACACTCTCTTTGAAGTGCCTGGGAGAAGCTTTCACCGGGTTCCACCTTGCCGCCCACAAATTCCCACAGCAGACCTCTTGCCTTGGTGGCAGGCCGCTGGCAGATCAGGAACTTGTCCTTTTCCCAGATCAGGGCAGCCACCACATCCACAGGGATGTCTGACTTTTTCTGCACCAGGACCATAGCGCTGTAGGGAGAGACAGTGATGCTTCCGCCCACATCCTCCAGAAGCTCCGTGCCGGCCTGATCATCCCGGATGCAGGGATGCCATTTTCCGCCGGGCAGAGCCAGACTGACAGCCTGGGAATCGGCATTGAAGGCGATATAGAGGCGGCCATCTTCTTCCTCTACCTGGAAGGCCAGTACATGGGGATTGGAAATGGGAACAGGATGCACACTGTGGAGCACCTGCTTCCGGGTCCGCAGCCGCAGGCCGGGGTGAGCCTTACGGAAGTCGATGAGACCTTTGTAATAGTTTAGTGTAGTCTGATATTCCTCCTGCTTCAGGGTGTCCCACTTGATGGAATTTACGCTGTCGGGAGATTTGTAGCTGTTGCTCTCGTAGCCGCCCTTCTTGCCGGGCTTGGTGCGCAGAAGCTCTTCGCCGGCCATCATAAAGGGTGCGCCCTGGGAAAGGATGGTAAAGGCGGCGGCCAGCCGGTTCATGCGGATCTGATCTTCCCGCCTGGCCTTGGGAACCGCCAGACGGATCCGGTCAAAGAGGGTGTTGTTGTCGTGGCAGGAAACATAGTTGACGCACTGGCTGGGCTGAGCGGCCCAGAAGGGCATACCCATGAAGCTGTGCTCCAGATCTGCCTTGGGAAGAATCGCACCGGAGACAAAGCCGGGAGCGGTATTGTCAAAGACACTGCCTCTGAGCTGATCCCGGAGGGTATCGCTGAAGAAGGCGAAGCCGGGCAGCAATTTGGAATTGCCCTGAACCGCCAGATCCACACCGGGCTTTGTGAGCAGGGTACCCATGCTCCAGCCCTCACCGTAGAAAATCACATCCGGATGTGTTTCGTGGACAGCGGCCATGCATTCCTGGATGGTGCAGGTATCGATAAGGCCCACCAAATCAAACCGGAAGCCGTCGATGTGGTATTCATCTGCCCAGTATTTCACGGAGTCCACGATGTATTTGCGGACCATGCTCCGTTCGGAGGCGGTATCGTTGCCGCAGCAGGAGCCATTGGAGAGTTTTCCACCCACACTGCGGCTGAAGTACTGGGGCACCTGCACGTTGAAGCAGAAATCCTCGGTGTGGAACACGTGGTTGTAGACTACGTCCATAACCACACTGATGCCACTGTCATGGAGGGCTTTTACCATCTGCTTCATTTCCCGGACTCGGACCTCACCGTGGTAAGGGTCGGTGGCATAGCTGCCCTCGGGTACATTGAAATTCACGGGATCATAACCCCAGTTGTACTGGTTTCCGCTTTTGCCCGTCTCATCCACACTGCCGAAGTCGTAAACCGGCAACAGGTGCAGATGGGTGATACCCAGATTCTTCATGTGGTCGAGGCCAGTGCCGGTGCCGGTTTCGGTCAGTCCCAGGAATTTGCCCTTCTGGGTGATGCCGGAGTGTTCGTCAGAGGAAAGATCCCGGACATGGAGTTCATAGATCACTGCATCAGTGATGGATTCCACAGGGTTCGGATTTTTGTCAGTGTCCCAGCCTTCGGGGTTGGTGGAAGACAGATCGATGACCATGGCCCGCTTGCCGTTGACACCGGTGGTGCGGGCATAGGGATCGCAGGCTTCCACGATTTTTCCGTTGACATCTGCCAGGAAGGTATAGTAAATACCGTGGAGGTTGCCCTCCTTTTCGGCGGCGAAGGTGCCGTGGCCGACGGGATTCAGGGGCAGCACGTCCAGAAGATCCCGGGCATCCGGATCACCGGAGCGGTAGAGTTTGACCCAGGCAGATTTGGCCGTGGGCGCCCAGAGACGGAAAGCAGTTTTATCCTGACTCCATACAGCGCCCAGATCCCGGCCTGTATAGGTGTATTGTTCTTCAAATGCGTGGGAAGAGTAGATTTCGTGCATGGCGATGGTCTGCTCCTTTTCATAATACTTAGAAAGTATACCACAGCCAATGTGCCATTGTAAAGGTTTCCAATTGCCGTTTTGTAAAGTTATTGTTAGATTTCCAGGCAAGCCTTGCAGGATCCTTTCAAATGGAGTATAGTATAAAAAAGACTTCGACCGCCAGAAAGGATGGTTTCTATGACTTATGAAGAGATTCGCCGGGATCATGCAATCGGCGTGTATATTGCCCAGGCGGATGCCTCTCTGGAGGCCCTGGGTTTTACGGAGCACAGCTTCCCGCATGTGACCAAAGTTGCAGATATTGCGGCATATCTGCTGGAGAAACTGGAGTTTGATGACCGCCAGGTGGAGCTGGCAAGGATCGCAGGATATCTGCATGACATCGGCAATATTGTAAACCGGGTGGATCACAGCCAGTCCGGTGCCGTCATGGCCTTCCGGATCCTGGACCGGATGGACTTTCCCCCGGAGGAGATCGCCGCTATTGTCTCTGCCATCGGCAACCATGACGAGGGC
>JAFZGL010000097.1 GCA_017555395.1 Oscillospiraceae bacterium
GCCATATACGCCTCCTCTCCGCAGATATAGTGGATCATCTCCATTATAAGCGAAGATTGACGTATGCTCTATTGCAAAAGTAATTGCAACTGAAATACTGTTTTTTAGACCCCTGAGTTGCGTTTACTTTTGCAATGTACCCTGAATTTTTTATTATGATACCACACAATCCGTCCAAAAAACAGTGCCTTATTCTCCAAAGAAAAGATTTTCCAGTTTTCCCATGGCATCCAGAATACCAAAACGCAGTTCATAGCCCTCTTTTCCAATGAGGGTATTGTTCAGTCCCTCCGGAAATCCGGCGCCTGCTGCCACAGCTGCCGCATCCTCCGATGCAGCGGGGATACAGAGCCCCGGAAACACCACACACCACCAGTTTTTTCCCCGACCTTCCCCAATGACGATCCTCAAAGCATCATACACCCCCGCAGGCAGGGAAAAGGTATCATATACCCGCCTGTCGAAGACCTCCCGGCACAAGCTGACGGAGACAGTGTCCTGACACCCCAAGAACCTCAGGGTAGACTGTGCCACCTCCCGGATGTATGGCAGTTTCTCCTGCAGATACCGCTTTGCCTCCCCTGCATCCCGGATCTTTTCCAGATCAGAGCGCAGGCTCTCCGAAACCGCATTCCGTACCCGCAGTTTCAGTTCCTGATCCCATTTTTCGTCGGAGGCTGCCACCACATGAAGCCGTACCAGTTCTTCTCCCAGCCGCTGCCGGTCAGAAATCACCGTGCCTGCCCAGAAGGAACAGACAATCAGAAGGCAGATACCGATTCTTCCTATCAATTTCCCCATAAAAAACACCGTCCACACTGAAATACCTTCAGCATGGACGGGATTTGAGAAAATTATACAGGTTCGGTGATAAATACCTGAGGATAGGCTTTTTTCAGTTCCTGCGCTGCCTTTTCCGCAGATTTCATATCCGGCATCACTGCGAAAACAACAGAACCGGAACCGGTCATCTGGGCTGCCCAGGCACCGTGTCTTCTGCAGACCTCCTTGATATGACCGATCTCAGGATGGTCTTCACTGACCACCGGATCAAACACATTATAGATTTCCCGGGCAATGGCGCGGATATCTCCTGCCTCAATAGCTGCCTCCATAGCATCATTGTCAGGGTGCTTCAAGATCTGCACGGAATCGATCTTCTTAAAGAGCACCGGGGTGGACACGGAAAACTCAGGCTTGCAGCCCACGATGATGCAGTCAGGACAATTTTTCAGCCGACGCATGATCTCACCCCGGCCTTCACACATGACCGTACCTCCCCAGACGCAGAACGGCACATCGCTGCCCGCCTTCGCGCCGATATTTGCCAGCTCCGCTTCACTCAGAGGTTCACCGTAATACCGGTTCAGTGCCCGCAGAACCGCCGCGCCGTCAGCGCTGCCGCCGCCCATACCTGCACCGGAGGGAATGTTCTTTTCAATCCGGATGGTAAGCCCCTCAGGATCCTTTCCGATGGCATCGCAGTAAAGCTTTGCTGCCTTCCAGGCAATATTCCGCTCATCACAGGGAATATCCTCCCGGCCGCAGATCAGTTTCCAGGGCTGTCCGGTTCCAACGGTCAGCTCCACCGTATCATGCAGGGAAACGGTCTGCATCACGCTTTTCAGATCATGAAATCCGTCTTCTCTTCTGCACAGCACATCCAGGCTCAGGTTCAGTTTGGCATAGGCCTTCTCAGAGAGTGTTGTCATGGGAATGCTCCCTTCGTTTTCTTTTTATTATACCAGACATAGTAAATTTTTCAATCCGGGAAAAATCATAGTTTTTCGCCACGGGGAAAAACTATTGCATCCGGGAAAAAAGGAGGTATATCATGGATACCATTGCGCTGATTCTTTCCGTCATCGGATGTTTGAACTGGGGCCTGATTGGTATTTTCCAGTTTGATCTGGTGGCATGGCTGTTTGGCGGCCAGGGTTCTCTGTTCAGCCGACTGGTTTACACCGTTGTAGGACTGGCAGGCATCTGGTGCGCCACTTTCCTGCTTCGCAGACACGCACTGGCCGGGCAGGAATAACAAAACGGCAGTTCCATATGGAACTGCCGTTCTATTTTTGTTTATTTAGAAAATGCATCTGACCACGCAGACAACCTGCTGGCCGTTGGCTTCACCGTAGATTTTGGTCATACCGGAGCCGGTGGAAGTAACAACACCCTCATGGCAGATTGCAATGGTGGAGTCCATGGTGAACCATTTCAGGGTTGCGGGATCCACATCGCCCTCCAGTTCCAGCTTCACGCTGGTATAGTTGGAGGAAATGGTGATATCGTCCTTCTTCAGCTTAAGCGCTGCATCCGCAGGTGCGGTCTCTGCAGCCACAGTCTCCTCAGCCGCATCAGTGGATTCCGTATTCTCCTCAACCTCCATGCCGGGAATGGTTCCTTCGGGAACGGTTTCTTCCACATTCTCAAAGGCAACACTAACATGGCAGATCACTGCCTGACCACCGCACTGTACGGTAATCGTTGTATCACCTTCGCCCACAGCCAGAACGTCACCCTTTTCGGACACCGTCACAATGTTCTCGTCAGCGGAAGTAAATGTAATGGCATCGGTGGTGCCCTCAGGATACGCCTGAACATTCATCAGGAACTTGCCATCCTTGCCCAGCTCGATCAGACCACCCTCAACGATGGTAATGCTGGTGCAGGGAACCGTGGCATCCGTGGTCTGAACAGGCTCGGTCTGAAGTGCCTCGGTGGTAACAACAGGCTGGGTTTCTTCAGGCTGAGACATGTTGGGCAGCAGATACTTCACAGCAAAGAAACCGGCAGTCAGAAGCAGCAGCACGATCAGAATCACCAGAATGATCACAAGTCCCACATTGGTGCGGGATTCTTCCTCATCATCGTCCTCGTCATCATCCATATCCAGGTTTCTGGAGGGCTTGATCTGGTTTACTTCGTCATAATCGAAGATCTCCCT
Organism: Oscillospiraceae bacterium; assembly: GCA_017555395.1. Classification (GTDB taxonomy): domain Bacteria; phylum Bacillota; class Clostridia; order Oscillospirales; family Oscillospiraceae; genus Faecousia. The sequence goes on from JAFZGL010000097.1 coordinate 2,948, forward strand.
GGTCTTCTTTCTGGGAGTGGCAGGAACATCCTCCACTGCTGCGGCAAGTTCAGCATCCAGCAGAGCTTCGGTATCCTGATTCTCCAGTGCATATTCTCTGGAACTGCCGCAGATGGGGCAGCTGGCAGCGGAAGAAGGATACGCTGTTCCGCAAATATCACAAAACACTTTCTTCATTTTTCGGTGCCTCCTGTAAAAATAAACAATGAACCATTATTTCGACATATTATAACACTTTATTAACAATATGACAACTATAAAATTGTTGATTTTTTTTGCTTTTTAATTTATGATAGGATGGAGTTAGGAGGCGATTTAATTGTCTGAACTGAAACTTGTCTCTCCTTTGCTGGACGGTTTCGCCATGGGCTATCCCATCAGCGACCGTGATGGCATCCGCTGCTGTCCCGCCCTGAAGGAAATCACAGACGAGAAATATATCGTTAAAATCATTTCTGTTCCTGCTTCTCAGGTTCAGCTTGATGCACTTCTGCTGACCGGCGCTTACAAAGATCCGGCCGATGCCATGGATTATTTCAAGGCAGTGGCCGACAGCATCACCGCTGAAGTGGAAACTTTGAATACCCTGGCAAAGCTGGAAGGATTTGTTGCCTATGAAGGTATTCAGGTGGTTCCCATGGACGAGGGAAATCTGGGATACAATATCTACCTTTTGCGTCCTTATAAGCGTTCTTTGCAGCGCTATTGCCGCAAGAAAGCCATCACCCATCTGGAAGCAGTGAATCTGGGCCTGGATCTGTGTGCAGCCCTTGCCATCTGCCGCCGTGCTGGTTACCTCTATGTTGATCTGAAACCGGAGAATATCTTTCTCTCCAAGGAAAAGCAGTTCCGCATTGGTGACATTGGCTTTGTGAAGCTGGATTCTGTGTCCTTTGCTTCCCTGCCCGGAAAGTACCGCAGCGCCTATTCCCCCAGAGAAGTTCTGGATGACATGAAGACCCTGAATACCACAGTTGACACCTATGCTGTGGGCATGATCCTGTACCAGCTTTACAACGAAGGTCTGCTGCCTGCTGTTCCTCCGGAACCCAAGGATGCTTTCCCCTATCCTGCCAACGCCGATTACGAGATTTCCTCCATCATTATGAAGGCATTGGATCCTGATCCGGCGAAGCGCTGGGCAGACCCCATGGAAATGGGTCAGGCTCTGGTTGGATATATGCAGAGAAATACTGTCAACAAAACGCCCATTGCGCCTCCCTCCGGTTTCCTGGTGACTGACGAGACCATTTCCTTTACCCCCATCTCCCAGGAAATGCTCAATGATGCGGAATCTGCCTGCAGCACAGAAACGGCAGAAGAAGTCATCCCTGATAAGGTATCCGAACTGACTGCGTCTGAGGCTGAAGAGGCTGCCACTGAGCTGGAAACGCCTGCCGAAGAGATCCCTGAACAGCCCGCGCAATCCGCCGTGCCGGATCCTGAGGAATCGGAGGATGATGAGGATTTCACCATTGCCTTCACCGCCCCCGCGCCTGAAAAGCCTGCTCAAAAGCCCGCTGCTCCCCAGAAGCCCATGCCTGTCCGCAGACAGCGCAAGTCTCTGGGCAAGCGGATCCTGACAGCCTGCATTGTTTTGCTGATGCTCATCTGCATCGGAAGCGGCTGCTGGTGGTTCTATCAGACTCAATACCTGCAGACCATCGATGCACTGACTCTGGACGGAACCCAGCACGAACTGGTGGTTTCCGTTGAAACCGACATGGATCACAGCTTACTGACAGTATCCTGCACCGATACATACGGAAACAGCATCGTTCAGCCGCTGGTCAACGGCCAGGCTGTCTTCACGGATCTTCTGCCGGATTCCCTGTACCGTATTGAAGTCATCACCACCGGTTTCCATGAGCTCACCGGCAAGACTGGCGAAATCTTCACCACCGACGCTATGCCCACTGTCCTCAGCATGAGCGCTGTCACAGGCGCCGAGGACGGCTCCGCCATTGTGAATATCACTGTGGACGGTACCGATGCAGACGAATGGATGATCACCTGTACATCCCCTGGTGAAGAGGACATTACCGAAACCTTTACCGGACATACTGTAACCGTCAGAGGCATGACACCCGGCAAGATGTACACCATGACCTTGGGCAGTCCCGACGGCGATCAGATCCTGGGTGAATGTACACTGGACTTCAACGCCACCCGGCTGATCCTGGCAGAAAATCTGACCATCGCCGACTATGTTGACGGTATTCTTACTGTCCGGTGGGATATGCCTGAGGATGCCGCCGTGGAAGCCTGGACAGTCCGCTGCTATAATGACGAAGGCCACGAGGAAGTTCTGGAGATTGCCGGCACCGAGATCAGCTTCACCGGCATCGACAAAACCAAGGCATACACCGTGGAAGTTACCGCTTCCGGTATGACCGAACCCAACCGGATCACCGTTTCCGCCAATCCGCTGACTGTGAACGCCGTGGAAACAAATATTTCCGCAGATAATCAGATTGGTGTCTCCTGGACTTTTGACGGCACTGAGCCGGAAGGTGGCTGGATTCTGCTCTATACTCTGGACAACGGTACCGATCAGAGTGTCGTAAAATGCGACGGCAATACCGCTGTCATTGATACCTGGATTCCCGGTGCTTCTTACCATCTGGAAATTCAGGCCGCGGATTCCACCTCTGTCTTCAACAGCTCCCACAGCTTTGTCTGCCCGGAGGCAGAAGCCTTCAGTTTCGAAGGACTTTCCTCTGACAAGGTCACAGCCCATCTTCTGGTCACCCCCCAGCAGGAGGACTGGCACCTGGAAAACACCGGCGAGGCATTCATGGATACCTTCAAGCCCGGTGAAAGCATCTCCGTTGTTCTGAAAGCAGGCGACAACTTCTACCTGCCTGAAACAGAAATCGCTGTTATGTATGTCATTCGGGATGCCGAAGGCAATGTGCTGCCCAAGCTGATCTCCCGGGAGACCCGGATCTGGAAGGATATCTGGTATGCCGGCAATTATCACAACGGCGAACTGACCATTCCCGAGGTCCCCGCAGATCCCGGCCAGTACACTGTTGATATTTACTTCAACAGCAAGATCATGGCTTCTGCCAATTTTACCATTTCTGAATAACCCCTCTGACAGCCCCACAGCCGTGGGGCTGTTTTCTTTTCCAAAAAAAGCGGCATCCCCACGGATGCCGCCATTTATTATGTCAGGTAAGTGATTTTTGCTGCCGGACCAAAGGTTCTGGGTGTATGGACCGCATCGAACTGAACGATGATCCCCTCCTGGCCCCTTGGGATTCCAATTACGGTTCCTTCTCCGAAGACAGGATGCAGGATCCGCTTTCCCACGGTATCGTTTATACCGGCAGCCGGTACATCGTCGCGTTCTGTTTTGCGGATCTGTTCCATCGCCCGCTCCTCCAGATCCGGATCCAGGGGCACTGCGTATTCCACATTTTCCTTCTGGGCATTGAAGAGAAACCGGCTGGGATACCGGAAAGAACCGTCATAGTTGCTGCCAGCCGCATCTGACAGAAACAGCCGGTCTTTTGCCCGGGTAAAGGCCACATAACATAGTCTTCGCTCCTCTTCCAGTTTTTCCCGGGTATTTGCCCGTTTCCCGGGGAATATTCCCTCCGACAACCCACACAGAAACACTGCCGGAAATTCAAGGCCCTTTGCCGCATGGACCGTCATAAGTTTCACGGCCTCTGCCTTTGCGGCCTGATCCATGTTGGTAAACAGCGCTGCATGATCAAGATAGTTACCCAGGCTCACCTCTTCTCCTGCTTTTCGCTGGAAATCGTAGATAGCCTGCTTCAGTTCTGCCAGATTGTCCAGCCGCTCCTCCTCGCCGCAGGTTCGCAGCATATCTTCATAGCCGCTTTCATGGAGGATCCCCGCCAGAAGATCCGTCAAATCCATTCCGTCGAAAATCGCCCTGTATTTTTCGATGAGCCGCACATATTCCTTTGCCCGGCTTCGCTGAAACAGCCTGGTATCCAGACAGGCAAGCAGTGCCTCATACAGACTGCATCTACGAAGCTCCGCGTATTCCTTCAGCGCAGCGATCCGGGTCCGCCCTACACCCCGACGGGGTTCATTGACGGTACGCAGGAAACTGATGTCGTCCCCCGCATAAACCATCCGCAGATAACAGAGGATATCCTTGATTTCCTTGCGCTTATAAAATTCCACACCGGAATAGAGCACATAAGGTATTTTATTGCGGATCAGGGATTCTTCAACCGTTCTGGATACATAGTGCGCCCGGTACAGCACTGCCATGGATGACCAGGAGGATCCTCCTTCATGAAGGGCCCGCATATTGGCTGTCATCCAGTCTGCCTCCAGCTGACCGGTCTTTGCATGGAAATACAGGGGTTTCCTGGCATCCGGACGGACAGCAGTAAGCTCTTTTTTCAGCCGCTCCCGGTTTTTGTCAATGAGTGCATTGGATGCTTTCAGAATTTGAGGTGAACTACGATAGTTTGTGTTCAGATATATGGTCTTGACATGTTCATGCCGGGCATCGAATTCCAGAATAAATTTCACATCAGCACCCCTCCAGGTGTAGATGGTCTGATCCGGATCTCCCACCACAAAGAGATTTTTATGATATCCCGACAGAATATCCGCCAGGGCATACTGATCCTTGTCGATGTCCTGAAATTCATCCACCATGATATATTCCAGCCTCTGCTGCCATTTTTCTCTTGTCTGCCGGTCATGCTGCAGGATACACAGCACAAAATACACCAGATCATCAAAATCCAGGCCATAGCATTTCCGCTGCTCATAGAAATAGCGGTACATTACCTTGTCCTTCAGGGTGGTGGCCTCCCGGGACAGCTGATTCAGTTTTTCCGGATCTCCGATGAGGGTCTTCACATATCCCCGGCCGCCCTTGCGCCAGCCGATATGATCGACCGCTTCCTTGATTGTCAGATCCCGGCTGGTAATACCCAGGTCTTCAAACACTGTCCGCAGAATCGATTCCTTGTCCTCTTCATCCAGAACGATAAAGGTGGTGGGATACTGCACCACATGGCAGTCTTCTTTCAGAAGACCCACACAGAATCCGTGGAAGGTGGTGATTCTGCCCAGATCCTGATCCGGAAGGCTCTTCCGGATCCGTTTCTTCATCTCCGCTGCTGCCTTGTTTGTAAAGGTAACGCAGAGGATATTGGCGGTAGAAATACCCAGCTGTTCCACCAAATATAAATAACGGGATGTCAGCGTTTTGGTTTTTCCGGAGCCTGCACCCGCCACCACCCGGATATAGCCTTCGGTCGCGGTTGCCGCTTTATACTGCTGCTGATTGAGTTGTTTCAGATAATCCATCATCAATGCCTCCAAATCGGGATGGTATCGGGATGGTATCATCATATCAGCCGTAATGTCCAATAAACCGGATATAAAACACTTGCAAAGCAAGATTCCCGATGGTACTATGAAACTACCAACACGGAAAGAAGGCTCACTATGTTCGATGCTCTGATTCGGGAACTCTGCGCCCTCCCCCAGATTGAAGCCGTTGCCCTGGGCGGATCCCGGGCCGGTGACCGCTATGACGAAACCTCCGATTACGATGTGTATCTCTACTGCACCGCCCCCATCCCGGAAGATTCCCGCCGGGAGATCCTGCAGCGGTACTGCGCCTATCTGGAGATCGGAAACACCTTCTGGGAGCTTGAAGACAATGTGACCCTCAAAAACGGTATCGATATGGATATCCTCTACCGTAATCTGGATGATTTTGTCCGGGATGTGGCTTGTGTCGCGGAAGACTTCCAGGCCAGAAACGGCTACACTACCTGCATGTGGCATAATCTCAATACCTGCCGGATCCTCTATGACCGCAGCGGAAGACTGGCCGATGCAAAGAAGCGCTTTAACATCCCCTATCCCGCACAGCTCCGGAAAAATATTATTGGCAAGAACCGCAAACTGCTTCAGGGAACCCTTCCCGCCTATTCAGGGCAGATCCGCAAGGCCGTCAGCCGCGGTGATTCTGTCAGTGTCAATCACCGTGTATCCGCCTTCCTGGAATCCTATTTTGACATTCTCTTTGCCCTGAATGAAACCACCCATCCCGGCGAAAAACGGCTGATCTCCCTTGCAAAGGAGCATTGCAGACTGCTGCCGGATGACTTTGAAGAAAACCTGAATACCCTGTTTTCCCACTTGTATACACACCCCGAATGTATTGACGCTGATCTGGATGCCATCTGCCGTGAGCTTGAAAAAATCATTTAAATTTCCCCCACCCTCTTGCATTATTCCACCAGTGGTGGTATAATGTCCGCAGCTACTGAACAAGGAGTCTTTCTCATGAAACAGATGAGCAATGCCGCACAGTTCTATTTTGGCTACTATTACTTTTCTCTCAAAAAGTAATAGCGATTTGTGCTGCAATCGATTTCAGGAGCTTAAAACTGTTTTTTAAGACGCCGCACGAATTGCCCGTGCGGCGTTTATTCTTTTAGGAGATGATTGTTTATGATCGCAGTATTGAAGCAGGGCACTACCCCCAGTCAGATGGAGCAGCTGGTGGCATGGCTCAAGGCCATGAATCTGGATGTGCATATTTCTGAAGGTCAGCATGTCACTGTTCTGGGTCTCATCGGTGATACCAGCCGTGTGGATATGGATCTGCTGAAAAGTCTGGATATGGTCGAATCTGTCAAACGGGTCTCCGAACCCTTCAAGCAGGCCAACCGGAAGTTCCATCCCAATGATACCATCATCCATGTGGGGGATGTCCGCATCGGTGGCGGCTATTTTGCCATGATCGCCGGCCCCTGCAGTGTGGAATCCGAAGATCAGATCATCGAAGTGGCCCAGGCTGTCAAGGCCTCCGGCGCTCAGATCCTCCGAGGCGGCGCCTTCAAACCACGTACCTCTCCCTATGCATTCCAGGGCATGAAAGGTGCCGGTATCGATCTGCTGCTGAAGGCAAAGAAAGCTACAGGCCTTCCTATCGTTACTGAGATTATGAATATCTCCACACTGGATCTGTTTGCGGATGTGGACATCATTCAGGTGGGCGCCCGGAATATGCAGAATTTTGATCTGCTGAAGGAACTGGGCAGAACCAAGACCCCCATTCTCTTAAAGCGCGGTCTCGCCAATACCCTCCAGGAACTTCTGATGAGTGCGGAATACATCATGAGCGAAGGCAACGAAAATGTGATTCTCTGTGAGCGGGGCATCCGCACGTTCGAAACCTATACCAGAAATACCCTGGATATTTCCGCCGTCACTGCCCTGCACAACCTTTCCCACCTTCCCGTAGTGGTTGACCCCAGCCATGCCACCGGAAAGTCCAGCATGGTCATGCCCATGGCTCTGGCCGCCACCGCCGCCGGTGCCGACGGCATCATGATCGAAGTCCACAACAATCCCTCCTGCGCCCTCTGCGACGGTCCACAGTCCCTGACCCCCCACCAGTATGATGAGGTCTGCCACAGAATCCGCAAGATCCGTGAGGCAATCGTATGATCGTTGGAATTTTAGGTTTGGGACTGATCGGCGGTTCCCTGGCAAGAGCCTACGCACTGGAAGGCCACACGGTCTATGCCGCCGACCGGGATGAGCAGATGCTCTCCTTTGCCATTCTGGCAGGCGCTGTTCATGGAAAACTGGACAGCGACGCAATCCCCCGGTGCGATCTGATTCTGCTTGCCATTTACCCGGAGGGCAGTGCCTCCTGGCTGGAAAAGCATGCATCACAACTCTCTCAGAAGACACTTGTCATTGACTGCTGCGGCACTAAAGAAATGATCTGCGACCGGTGTTTCCCGCTGGCCGAGATCTATGGATTTACCTTCGTGGGCGGCCATCCCATGGCCGGTTCCCAGTTCTCCGGCTTTAAGCACAGCAGAGCCAATTTGTTTGAAGGTGCACCCATGGTTCTGGTACCCCCTGTCTTTGACGATATTTACCTTCTGGACCGGGTCAAAACTGCCCTATCCCCCTGTCACTTCGGTTCTTTCTCCGTTACCACCGCAGAAGATCATGACAGAAAAATCGCCTTCACTTCCCAGATGGCACACATTGTCAGCAATGCCTATGTCAAATCCCCCACTGCCCTGGATCACAGAGGCTTCTCTGCCGGAAGCTACCGAGATCTGACCCGGGTGGCCTGGCTGAATCCGCAGATGTGGGCAGAGCTGTTTCTTGAAAATCAGGACCATATTCTCTTTGAACTGGATACCTTTTTGTCCAGTCTGTCAGCCTACCGCGATGCCATTGCAGCAAAGGATATGGATACTCTCACCGCCCTTCTGGAAGAGGGCAAACGCCGCAAGGAGGAGGTGGACGGATGAACACCGTCACCGTAACTGCATCCAAAACCTATCATATTTATATCGGCAGTAGTCTTCTGTCCTCTCTTGGCGCAGAGGCCGCAAAACTCGGAAAAGCCAAAAAGGTCTGCATCGTGTCCGACAGCAACGTATGGCCGCTTTACGGACAGGCTGCTCTGGATTCTCTGGAAAATGCCGGTTTTCAAACAGTATACTTCGTCTTCCATGCCGGTGAACATTCCAAAAATGCCTCCACCTGGCTGGAGCTTCTGAACACCCTGGCAGAAAATCAGCTCACCAGAACCGATCTCATTGTGGCTCTGGGCGGCGGTGTCGTGGGAGATCTGGCAGGCTTTGCTGCCGCCAGCTATCTGCGGGGCATCCGCTATATCCAGGTGCCCACAACACTGCTGGCTGCCGTGGATTCCTCTGTTGGCGGAAAGACCGCCATTGACCTGACCTCAGGCAAAAATCTGGCCGGTGCCTTCTGGCAGCCCAGCCTGGTGCTGTGTGATACCGACACCCTGAATACCCTTCCCCGGGATATCTTTCAGGATGGTTGTGCTGAAGTCATCAAATACGGTATTCTATATGATCCTTCTCTGTTTTCCCATCTGGAAGAAAAAGGACTTTCCTTTGACCGGGAAGCTGTTATCACCCGCTGTGTAGAACTGAAGCGGAATGTGGTGGCTGAGGATGAATTTGATCTAGGCTCCCGGATGAAGCTGAACCTGGGCCACACCATCGGCCACGGTGTGGAAGCCAAGAGTCATTTTGCCGTATCCCATGGCACGGCTGTTGCCATCGGTACCGCCATTGTCAGCCGGGCTTCCAACTGCGCAGACTGTGAAAGAATTCTCTCTGTGCTTCAAGCCTTCGGTCTTCCCATCCGGACGGATTATACTGCAGAAGAGCTTTATACCTATACCCTGTCCGACAAAAAGCGTTCCGGTGGCAGTGTGAATCTGATTATTCCCAAAGCCATCGGACATTGCAGCATTGTTCCCACTCCTGTGGAGGAGTTACTACCCTTTATCAAGGCAGGTCTTTGATATGGACATTCGGATCCACCCCCGGATACTTCGGGGCGAAATTGATATTATTCCATCCAAATCCCAGGCCCACCGGCTGTTGATCTGCGCTGCCTTCGCGGATAACCCGACGCAGATTGTATGCCCGGAAACCAGCCGCGATATGGAAGCCACTGCGGATTGCCTCCGTGCCCTGGGGGCTGAGATCATCCGCACAGAAACCGGATACTCTGTTTTTCCCGCCAAAGCCATCCCGGAAGCCGCTGTCCTTAACTGCTGTGAAAGCGGCTCCACCCTTCGCTTTCTGCTTCCCGTTGCAGGTGCACTGGGTGTGGATGCTGTATTCCTTCTGGAGGGCAGACTTCCCCAGCGTCCCCTGTCTCCTCTCTGGGATGAAATGGAACGGATGGGTTGTACCCTGACCCGTCCAACCGAGAATTCGATCCGCTGCCGTGGGAAACTTCGCACCGGCGATTACGTTATTGATGGCAGTGTTTCCAGTCAGTTTATCACCGGCCTTCTGTTCGCCCTGTCCCTGATGGCAGCTGAAAGCCGCCTGACTGTCACCGGCAAGGTGGAGTCAACGCCCTATATTGATCTTACAAAAGAAGCCCTGGCTTTGTTTGGCGCTGACCCAGAGCATCCCGGAACAAAGAAACTTCACTCTCCCGGATACATCACCGTGGAGGGTGACTGGAGCAACGGTGCCTTTTTTCTGGCAGCCGATTATCTGAATATGGATCCCGGTCTGGAAATCCGCGGGCTGAATGATACCTCCCTTCAGGGTGACCGGGCTGCAGCCCACTGGATTCCCACACTTTGCAAACAGAACTGCACCATTGATGCATCGGATATTCCCGATCTGGTGCCGGTTTTGTCTGTGGTGGCTGCGGCAAATCATGGCGCCGTCTTTACGAATATCCGCCGTCTGCGGATCAAGGAATCCGACCGTGTCGCTTCCACAGTTGCAATGCTTAAAAACCTCGGTGGCAACGCGGAATCCTCAGAAGATTCTCTCACTGTCTGCGGCACAGGACTCATCGGCGGCACTGTGGATGCCGTCAACGATCATCGCATCGCCATGTCTGCCGCTGTCGCATCCACTGTCTGCAAAAATGATGTGATCATTCTCGGAGCAGAATGTGTCCAAAAATCTTACCCTAAGTTCTGGGAAGAATTTTCCCGGTTAGGAGGAAGCTATGAGCAGTACCTACGGTGAAAACTTAAAACTTTCCATCTTCGGCCAGTCCCACGGTGCCGCCATCGGTATGAGCCTGGACGGCATTCCCGCGGGTCTTCCCGTGGATTTTGAAAAACTTCAGGAGTTTCTGAACCGCCGGGCGCCCGGACAGAATGACTGGTCCACGCCCCGCCGGGAAGAGGATCGCCCGGAATTCCTGGGCGGCATTCTGGACGGCTTCACCTGCGGCGCACCCATCGCCGCCATGATCCGCAACAAAAACACCCGCTCCGGAGATTATGACAATTTAAAGGACTGTCCCCGTCCCGGCCACGCGGACTACACCGCTCAGATCAAATACGGCGGTTTCCAGGACAGCGCCGGCGGCGGTCATTTCTCCGGCCGACTCACTGCTCCGCTGTGCATTGCAGGCGGTCTGTGCAAACAATGGCTGGAGGAAATGGGGATCCGGATCGGTGCCCAGATTGCTTCCATCGGAACCGTTGGGGATGAGGCGCTGGATATGGTCCATCCCCAGCTGGACAGACTAGATCCTATGTTCCCGGTTCTGAATCCGAAAGCCGCCGCCGATATGAAAGACGTCATTCACTTTGCCGCCAAAAACGGCGACAGCGTGGGCGGCACCGTCTCCTGTGCCGTTACCGGTCTTCCTGCCGGTATCGGAGAACCCATGTTCGGCGGTGTGGAGAGTAAAATCTCCCAGATCGTATACGGCATTCCTGCTGTCAAAGGCCTGGAATTCGGTTCCGGCTTTTACTGCTCTTCGCTCTACGGAAGCATGGTCAATGATGCATTTACTGTGGAAAACGGAACCATCCATACAGCCACCAATCACAGCGGCGGTATTCAGGGCGGCATCACCAACGGTATGCCTGTGATTTTCACCGTGGCATTCAAGCCCACACCGTCCATTTCAAAGCCTCAGCAGAGCATTTCCCTTTCCGCCGGTGAAAACACAACCCTGGAGATCAAGGGCCGTCACGATCCCTGTATCGTTCCCAGAGCAGTTCCTGTCGTGGAAGCTGCAGCGGCCATCGCCCTTTATGATCTGATCCTGGGAAATACCCAGACAAACAGGAGGAAATAACCATGGATCTGACTGCCCTTCGCCGCGAGATCGATTCCATCGATGATGAACTGATCCGTCTCTTTGTAAAACGCATGGATGTCTGCGGCCAGGTTGCCGCGTATAAGAAAGCAAACGGTCTTCCCATTCTGATGAGCACCCGGGAACAGGAAAAGCTGGAAGATGCAGCCAGCAAAGCAGGACCCGAAATGGCAGACTACACGAAACGTCTGTATACCCTGCTTTTTGAACTGAGCCGGGATTATCAGACCCGGCGCAATGAGGTAACACCATGAACTGCGGTCTGCTTGGCAGAAAACTGGGACACAGCTACTCTCCCCAGATCCACGCCCGTCTGGGTGACTATTCCTACTGCCTGTTTCAGAAAGAACCGGAAGAGATCGAAAATTTCCTGAAACACGGTGACTTCACCGGTCTGAATGTGACCATCCCCTATAAAAAAGCGGTTATCCCCTATCTGGATGAACTTTCCCCCATTGCCCGGAAGCTGGGCGCTGTCAACACGGTTGTCCGCAGAGCCGACGGCACTCTGTTCGGTCATAATACCGACTATTTTGGCTTTGCCTCTATGGTACAGCGCAGCGGCCTCTCCGTTGCGGGCAAAAAAGTACTGGTTCTGGGCAGCGGTGGTGCCTCCAGCACAGCTGCAGCAGTTATGAGGGAATTGGGTGCTGCTGTCATCGTCATCTCCCGCAGCGGTGAAAACAATTACGGGAATCTTTCCCTGCACGCCGATGCGGCAGTCATCGCCAATACCACCCCGGTGGGCATGTATCCAGACACCGGTATCAGCCCTGTGGATCTTTCCCTGTTTCCCAGCCTGGAGGGCGTACTGGATCTGATCTACAATCCTGCCCGGACACAGCTTCTGCTGGATGCGGAAAAACGCGGCATCATCGCAGAAAACGGTCTCTGGATGCTGGTTGCCCAGGCCAAAGAGGCTGCTGAAGTTTTTACCGGAACTCAGATTTCCGATGCAGTGATTGAAAGGACCCACAGAATGCTTCAGCAACAGATGGGTAATATCGTTCTGATTGGCATGCCCGGCTGCGGAAAAACCACTGTCGGTCAGCTTCTGGCTGCCAAAACGGGAAAACCCTTTGCCGATTCCGATGCACTGATTGAAGAACTGGCCGGGAAACCTATTCCTCAGATTTTTGCGCAAGACGGAGAAGACGTCTTCCGTCAGTGGGAAACCAAAGCGCTCAAGCAGCTGGGAAAACAGTCCGGGCTTGTGATTGCCACCGGCGGCGGCTGTGTCACCAGAGAACACAACCGTTCCCTGCTCCGGCAGAATGGCATCGTTGTCTGGCTGAAGCGCGATATTGACCAGCTTCCCACGGTTGGCCGTCCCCTGTCCCAGACAAATCCCCTTTCTGAACTCTATCAGATCAGAAAGCCGCTGTATAAAGCCTTTGCGGATCTGAGTGTTCATAACAACGGCAGTCCTGATGAAACAGTCCTGTCCATTCTGAACCAACTGGAGGAATGACCATGAAGATTCTCGTCCTCAACGGCCCCAATATCAACATGCTTGGCATCCGGGAACCGGGTATTTACGGAAAAAATACCTTTGCGGATCTGCTGCAGCTGCTGCAGGACACCGCAAAGGAATTGAACATCGAGGTTGAACAATTCCAGAGCAACCACGAAGGCGATCTGGTGGACAAAATCCAATGGTCCTTCGGCAAGATTGACGGCATCGTCATCAATCCCGCGGCCTACACCCACACCTCTGTTGCCATTCTGGATGCCCTTAAGGCGGTTTCCATTCCCGCTGTGGAAGTTCACATCTCCGATGTGAATGCCAGAGAACCCTTCCGTCAGATCTCCTATGCAGGTCTTGCCTGCTGCAAAACCATCAAAGGACATGGACTGGAAGGCTACCGGGAAGCCATCATCTACCTGAATCAGCTTCTGAACCACAAGATCAGCTGACAAAAAACCGACTGCATGACGCAGTCGGTTTTTCTTTTATTCCACAGATTTCAGGGCTTCTGCCATGTTGATCTTCTGGAGCTTGAAATAGAAGATGAAGTTCACCGCAATGGCCGACAGGATAGTCAGCACAATGGAATACACATAACTCATGGGCATCACCAGGGCTTTGAACCAGACATGGTCAATCTTCACCTGAGAGATGACAAACACCAGCAGCAGATATCCAAGACCAAGACCGAATATACTGCCCGCCACCGTCAGCGCCATGTTTTCTTTGAACACATACTCAGAGGTCTCCCTGGCGTTGAAGCCCAGAACCTTGATGGTGGCGATCTCCCGGATGCGCTCATTGATGTTGATATTGGTCAGATTATAGAGCACTGTCACGGCCAGCAGACCGGCACAGAACACGATCAGAACAATGACCATATCCAGAGCTTCCATCATGTTGTTTACCATGTCTGCCATGTCCACGCTGACAGTCACGTTCATTACGGTATCCAGATCAGTAAATGCAGCACCGGCGCTGTGGACATCCATACCCTCCGGCAGCTTTACGAAAGCCATCTGCTCAGCGGGGATATAACCCCACTGCTCCTGCAGAGTCTGAGGCATGATGATGGAATAATTGTCCACATGGTTGTCATAGATGCCGGATACCGTCAGCTCCAGAACCTCCATGTCAGAATTGCGCATCGTGAGAGTATCTCCAGTCTGGATGCCCATATTTTCGGCAACACCCACGGAAAGAACGACCTCGTTAACCCCCGGCAGCGCAACAGATTCTTCTCCGTCGTGGAAATGGATGTAATCCTCCACTTCCTCCCCTGCCGTAATCAGATACAATTCCTTGGTACGGCCGCCGAATTCCACATCCACGCTGGTCTGGTGGTAGAACATGCTCTCCATACCGGGCTCCAGTGTCTGCAGGAATTCTTCCTTGTCCTGTACAGTCAGATCATCCCGGAAATAGATCGAGAGATCGTAGAGCGTCACTTCCTCAAACTGATAATCCACCACATTCACAATAGAGTCCCGCAGGCCGAAGCCGGTGACAAGAAGCGCTGTACAGCCGCCAATGCCTACCAGCATCATGGCAAGTCTCTGCCGGTACCGGAAGATATTGCGGATGGTGACCTTGTTCAGGAAGCTAATCCTGCTCCAGAAAGGAAGCTTCTCCACCAGCAGGGCTTTGCCTGCCTCAGGAGACTTGGGACGGATCAGCTCCGCGGGAACTTCCTCCAGGGTCTTATGGCAGCAGTACCAGGTCACAGCCAGGATCACTGCCGTATAGACACCCACCACCGCAATTGCCAGAGGCCAGCTGATGGTCAGCACCATGTCATTGGGAATGTGCAGCATAATCTTATAGGCTTCCCAGATGATCATGGGGAACAGGGTGCAGCCCGCCGCAATGCCCAGGCCGCTGCCCATGACCGCGCTGCTGCCGGCATAGAACAGATATTTGCTGATGATCGCGCCGTTGCTGTAGCCCAGGGCCTTCAGCGTGCCGATCTGGGTCCGCTCCTCTTCGATCATGCGGGTCATGGTGGTGATGCACACCAGCGACGCAATCAGCAGGAAGAACACCGGGAACACCCGTGCAACACCCTGAACGATGTCAGAAGCACTCTCCAGATTGTTATAGCCCACGTTACTGCTGCGGTCGAGAACCATCACATCCGGCTCTTCCATGGAATCGATATCTTCCCTGGCTTCTGCCAGATCAATCTTGGCATCAGCCAGTTCCTGTGCCGCATCCGCAAGCTCCTGCTCCGCCTCTGCCTTTCCATCGTAATATTCCACCCAGCCCTCAGCAATGTCCACCTTGGCCTCTTCCAGCTCTTCATAGCCGTCATAGACCTTGGCCAGATTCTTCCGCACCTCCACCAGGCCGTCTTCCACCATACTCAGCTTGCTTTGAAGATTTCGCTCCTGAGCATAAATCTGATCCAGTCCGGAAAGGACCTGCATGACCATTGCCGCCTGGCCTGCCTGGCCGGCGTATGGACTTAGATTTGCAACATCCGCCTGAAGTCCGGCAATCTCGGCAGCCAGAGCTGCTTTTCTGTCCGGATCTGTTTCTTCATTCATCTGCGTGGTTTTCTGGGCAATCAGCTGATTCAGACTGGCCAGTTTTTCCGGAATGGCTGCGATCTGATCCACCCGGTATCCGGATGTCTCCAGGTCTGCCTTCAGCGCTTCCATAGTCGCTTTCTGAGGCTCCAGAGTTGCCTTGGGTCCCTCCAGCTGTGCCAAACCGTCCATGATCTGATTCCGGTTTCCATACAGTTCCACACGGGCATCATAGAGTTTTTTCTCTGCCCGCTGAAGGTCGATGAAGGTATCCTCGATTTCCTGTTCGCCGTCTTTCAGTTCCTGGTAGGCATCCGCAAGCTCCTGCTCTGCCTCCAGTTTGCCTTCTTCGTATTCTTCCACGCCATCCAGATATTCCTGATAGCCGTCCTGATATTCTTCCTCTGCCTCGGCCTTTACAGCATTGAATCGCTCCAGGCCAAGTTTTTCCGCCTCCGGTTCCAGGGCATCTGCCACGTTCTCCAGGAACGCGTCATAGCTGTCTGTATAGGCGGCATGCTGTCCGGGCAGTGTCAGATGGATCTCTGTATAGTAATCCGCATTGATGCTGTCCCGGGGAATGTAGACATAGCCCTCCAGGGAGCCGCTGCCCACTGATGTGGTGCCACGGTTCATGTCCATGTACAGGGGGGAGGAAACATAACCGACTACCTTATACCGGTAGACTTTCATATTCTCCAGGTCATCTTCCTCGTTGGAACGGCTCAGCAGGATCTCCGAGCCGAGGATGCTGTCATCCACCCGGAAACCTTCCATCAGACATTCGCCCACAGCCTGGGGCAGTCTGCCGCCCTGCAGGACGATCTGATTGATCCTGTCCGGCATGGTATAAAAGCGGTAGACAGCCTCTTCATCCTTCAGGCTGTATTCTGCAATCAGGTCCGTGTAAAACACGCCCTCCGCTGCCTCAATACCATCCAGCTTTTTCGCCTTCTCTACCTGCTCCTTCGCCCATCCGTAGGTGCTGACCAGCCGGATATCAAACAGTTCCTGCTGATCCATATAGACCTGACCGGTTGCCACCATGTCGGTTTTGGTCATCAGCAGACCTACAAAAATACCGGCTCCCAGAGCAATGATGGCAGCAATGGCTATATACCGTCCAAGGGATCTGACAATGGACTGGCGCAGATTTTTGCGCATAGCATTTCGTTTCATTACCATTCAATCTCCGAAATATTCTGAGGATGTTCATTGATCTCCACACTGCTGACCGTGCCGTTCTTCACCCGGATCACCCGGTCCGCCATGGCAGTCAGGGCGCTGTTGTGAGTGATGATGATGACGGTCATGCCGGTTTTGCGGCCGGTATTTTGCAGCAGCTGCAAAATAGCCTTGCCGGTCTGATAGTCCAGGGCGCCGGTGGGTTCATCACAGAGCAGAAGCTTGGGGTTCTTGGCCAGTGCGCGGGCAATGGCCACACGCTGCTGCTCACCGCCGGACAGCTGACTGGGGAAATTTTTGCTTCTGGCACCGAGACCCACTTCCTGCAGGATCTGGGATGCATCCAGAGGCTCCTTACAGATCTGGTTGGCCAGCTCCACATTTTCCAGAGCCGTCAGATTGCCGATGAGATTATAAAACTGAAACACAAAGCCCACATCATGACGGCGGTATTCCGTCAGCTGCTTCCGGTTCAGGGCAGAAATCTCCCGGCCATCCAGAAATACTTTACCTGTAGACAGGGTATCCATACCGCCAAGGATGTTCAGAAGAGTGGTCTTGCCGGCACCGGAGGGACCTACGATGACCACCAGCTCTCCTTTTTCTACCTGGAAAGATGTATCCCGCAACGCCTTGATCTCCACTTCACCCATCCGATAGGTTTTTCCTACATTCTGAAATTCAACAAAGGCCATTCCAAACCACTCCCTCTGCATTTTTTCTTATTATAACACGGATACAATTGATTGTCGAAACATTTTATAGAAATAGAGGAAAAAATCCCCACTGCCGGAAGACAATGGGGATCGTATTTATTTTTTCCGGAAAACCACAAGCTTGCTGGCAACATAGTTCATTACGGTAACCATCACCTGAGTGACGAGCTTCCAGATGTTGCCGTTCCAGCCCAGCAGATCCACAGCCAGGAACAGCACGATGGTCTCCGCCACACCGGAACCGATTCGGCAGCCCACAAATTTGGTCAGTTCCGGAACAACGGTGGCAGCAGACCAGTCATTACTTTTGAACACAAAGGGCTTGTTGGTTAAGTACGCAAAGGCCACCGCAACCACCCAGGCAACCATGTTACTGACGGAAGCGGACATTCCCAGAAAATTGTAGCAGGGAATATAAACCAGGTAATTGACGATGGTGGTGCAGACACCGAAAAACAGGTAAGATACGATATCCCAGTGTTTTTCAATCAAGGTACGAATTTTCTGGACCATTATTATAAACCGAGTTCCTCTCCAACAATAATAAATCTAATACGGCCTGCGGGACGGCAGTGCCGGGTGATCAGGATCTGATTGCAGATGCAGTCAGCAGACTTGCAGTCCGCGCAGGTTCCGGTGACATGACAGGGAGTCTCATTGTCGGGGAACCGCTGCTTGTTCATGGGAGCCGCGATGGTTCTTGCCCGGCGGATCGCATCCTCCAGGGTATCCATAACCTTGTTCATGCCTGCAACAACAATCACAGAATCAGGACCGTAGACGATTGCCGCCACACGGTTGCCGTTGCCGTCGATATTCACCATCTGACCGTCCAGACTGATGGCGTTTGCTCCGGTGAGAAACACATCCGCAGTCAGGCACTTTTTCATCATTTTGACTCTGTCTTCCAGTGTGGTGCAGGTATCCCGGTCATAGACCTTGTATCCGGACTTGACCGCATCCATCAGGCCGATCTGTACCGCGGAAATGGCACCGCCCCATCCAACGGTTGCATCGGCAGGGATCAGCTCCAGTGCCTTTTCCAGGGCAGCTTCCTTTGTATCGCAGTAATAGGCATCAAAATGACGGCTGCGGAGATTTTTCACCAGCAGCTGACCTCTTTTTTCGTAAAAGAGCTTCATCGACTGTTCCATACGGTATCCTCCCGTTTTTTGTTTTATCATACCTGAAACCGTAAAAAAAGTAAAGTCCTTTACAAAAACAAAGAATAAAGATATAATGCCTGAAAAGGAAGGTGTTTTCATGAATACAACCCAACGCAAAAGCCGTATGATGCTGATCACATCCATGTGTATTTTCGGTACCATAGGCATCCTGCGCCGTCATATCCCTCTTTCTTCCAGTGTGGTGGCACTGGTACGGGGCATCATCGGTTCCTTGTTTCTGCTGTCTGTTATTTTCCTCAGCAAGCGGAAACTGAATACTGCCGCCATCCGGAAAAATATCGGTTTTCTGGCGCTGTCCGGCGCGGCCATCGGTTTTAACTGGATATTGCTGTTTGAAGCCTACAACTACACGTCTGTCGCCACCGCAACCCTGTGCTACTATCTGGCACCGATTCTGGTAATCCTGGCCTCCCCTGTTGTACTGAAGGAAAAGCTGACATCCAGAAAAATCTTCTGTACTCTGACTGCCCTGGTCGGTATGGTGCTGGTATCCGGTGTGACAGAAACAGGGTTCGGCGGTATTTCTGAACTGAAAGGTGTGTTCCTGGGTATTGGCGCCGCCGTGCTCTATGCCTCCGTGGTGCTGATGAACAAGCGCTTTCCCGGTGTGCCTGCCTACGAGAAAACAATTCTTCAGCTCTCCATGGCTGCTGCTGCGCTGATTCCATATGTACTGCTGACAGAAGATATGACCGCCCTCTCCCTGACTCCTCTGGCCGCTGTTCTTCTGCTGATTGCCGGTATCGTCCATACAGGCATTGCCTATTGGCTGTACTTTGGATGTATGAACGATCTTCCCTCCCACACTGTGGCTCTGATGAGCTATATTGATCCCATTCTGGCCATTGTGCTGTCTCTGGTACTGCTGCGGGAGCCCATGAGTGCCGCAGCAGGTATCGGTGCTGTACTGATTCTGGGCGCAGCCTATCTCAGTGAAAAATAATGCCTGTCCCCACGGATTTCCGTGGGGATTTCTCTTGACAATTCACCGTCTATCCGTTATACTACAGATAGTTAGCGTAAGCTAACTAATTTCAAACGCATCAGTTAGCCACATCTAACCCAAGGAGGTATTGACTATGGCAATCTTTGAACTTGTACAAACCACTGCTGCGGTATCCGGACTTCTCTGCCTGACCATGGTCATTTTTTCCGTGAAACGGCAGCTGAAACTCTATATCTGATCATGAAAAAACACCCCGGTTTTCCCGGGGTGTTTTATTTTTAGTTCACAACCTTCAGCATACTGCTGACACAGTAAACCGTCTGACCGTTGTATTCCAGTCTGGACCAGCCCACCTCGTCATTGACGCCGGTTCTGGTCACCACAGTGCCGTTTTTCAGCAGCGTTACGACCTTGCAGTCCGGATGCTCCACACTGGGAAGGGTGCGCAGATTTACCTCGATTTTTGCGGTAACCTTTTCATTCACCGCCACAAACCGTGTCTCCACACCATCGTCTTCCGACTCCTCTTCAAATTCCGGGACCGCATTATAATTCATATCCGTTGTGAGATAACTGGAGACCGCATAGTAGATATTGCCGTTAAACTCAACCTTGGACCATCCGCTGTCGCTGACGGCGATCCGGGTAGCCTCCTCACCGTTCTGCAGGGTATAGAGCACAATGCTGTCCTCTCCCTGGCTGGGGATACTGCGCAGATTCGTGGACTCCTTGGCGGTGACAGTTTCGTTCACCTCCTGGAAATTCAGCATTGCCTCCACATCCGGCTCTGCCTCTTCGGGGGGGATATCACTGATGGGATCATTGATCTCCTTATAGCCGAAGTATGCCACGTTCATATCCACATTCTGGCTGACACCGGGCACAACACCGTTGGTGGTATACTGCCACATGTGATGCTTTCCGGAATAGGTGGTCTTCTCCGTGGCGGGATAGGCCACAGCAGGATACTGGGCAACCCAGATCTTGTAATCCTTTTCGATTTTGGATGTCAACCAACCCTGATCATCCTCCAGTTCATTTTTGGAGGAGTAGAACATACCTTCATAGCCACGCTTTTCGATCTGCTTCAGGAATGCCAGAGCAATATCGGTCCGTTCCTTTTTGGAAAGACCGTACTGACGGCTCTCAGGCTCGTTATAGCCCTCGCAGTCGTAGGCTATGGGATAGGTAATGCTGTACTGATCGATCAGGTCAGCGGCCCAGTTGGCTTCCTCTATGGCTTCTTCCTCACTGACGGCAGTGGAGAAGAAATAGCCGCCCAGCATGATCTCATTTTTCTGGGCTTCCTGAAGATTGTACCGGGCATTGGGATCTTCCACAATATTGCCGTCGGCAGCAGAGCGGTAGCCCAGTCTGACCATGGCAAAATCCACCTGGGAAGTCGCCATCCGGCTCCAGTCAATGGTGCCCTGATACCGGGCCACATCCACACCGGTGGTTATTTCATCAGTCTGCTTTGCACGCTTGCTGCAGCCTGCCAGCACCAGCAGAGTCATCAGAAACAGTACAAATACTGTGATTTTTCTCTTTCTCATAGCAGAAATCCTTTGGCAAATAGATTTCTTTCAATATATCACACAATCCCCCATAATACCAGAAAAAAATCAGCCAAATCCCATTTTTCGGGATCTGGCTGAGATAAGTTATGCAATGCTCCCCGTTTCCAGCAGGGTATCCATCTGGTGAAGCATCAGATCCTTCTGCTCCGGAAGCATGCCCAGGATGGTGTATTTGTTCAGCACGGTGGAATCCACATACAATGTCGGCATTTTTGTCTGGATGTTTGCCACCATTTCCCTCTCCTCCCGGAGGATCTCTTCAAAAGTCAGCGGTTCAAACTCGCCTTCCTTCACCATTCGCTCAAGCGGTGTATCCGGCCAGACCTTCAGGGCAATACACCATACACTCATGGGCCGGTGGCGGGAGATCACGGCCGCTGTTTTGAGGGCATGTTCCCGGCTTAAGGCTTTGCCCCCCAGACCGGGAATCGCTGTCAGATGATAGCGGATGCCGCCATTATCCAGCGCATCCATAGCAGCTTCAATATCCTCAATGGTCTCTCCCTTTTCATGAAGAGACAGAACCGCATTGCTTCCGCTTTCCAGTCCGATGTGCAGATCCGTCAGTCCGGCCTGAGCCAACATCAGAAGTTCTTCCGGCGTTTTTCGCAGCACATCATCCGCTCTTGCGTACATGGATACCTCCCTGACACAGGGCAGCCGGTCACGGATCATGGACAGGATGCTCAAAAGCTGCCGGGTATGCAGGCAGAAGGGATTACACCCCAGGAGATGAAGTCTGGGATTTCCGCCGATGATGAGCCGAAGCAGTTCGATTCTATGAGCAATGACGTCCATAGAGGCGATGCTAAATGCATCCTTGGGAAAATCACAGAATTTGCACTTGCGGTAGCTGCAGCCAGTGGTGATCTCAAGCAGTGCGCTTTTACTCTCCAGCGGCGGCGGATAGACTGTGTCACCGGTATACAGCTGGGCAAAAATTTCTTCCCGGGTCATTTCCGTCCCCTCCTCTTTTCCTCAGGTACTTTATTTACAGCAGAATGGTCAGCGCATTCATGCCGAGAATGTTCTGATACTGAATATCCTTCGCCAGGGAATACACCATCCGGATGCCGATGTTTTTGGTTATATCATCCGGATCCACGATCTTCCGGCGTTCGGCAGGATCAAAGGGAATGCAGTCATCCTTGATCCGCAAAATCAGGTCACCGTTCTTGTAGGCAATACGAAGATCCGCAGAGTGCTGTTTCTGATCCTTGCGGAAACCGTGCAGCACAATATTGCCTGCCATTTCCTCCACCATCAGGGACGCAAAATAGGTTCTTCGGTCATCGACACCCTTTTCCCTGCAGAAACTCTGAACCTGCCGGGAAACACGGACCACCTCATCCATATTTCTGACGGTAATATCCAGGCGGTCTTCCTTCCGGACACCAAATGTTTGAGGAATCACCATCAGTTCCATCATATTCTTCGGCAGCCGTCTGTTGCAGATCCATGCGTATCCCACCACGATAACCGTTGTGGCAATGCCATTGATCACATTTGCCCAATATACACTGTTCATTCCCATAAACGGAATCAGGAGTGCAGTAGGAATTGCAGAACCCAGCACACCGTCCACCAGGGGCAGTACATGCATCATCAGCTTCTTATCAGAAACCTGGGCATAGCAAACAAAATGCATACAGATAATGCTCAGGGGCATGGAAAGGGGCAGGATCCGGAAGCCCCAAACTGTCATCATAAACACCGGATCATTGATATCCTGATAGTAAAGACGGGTCATGGGCACAGCCGCGGCGATCAGCGCCAAAGCAATGGCCGACATCAGCGGCAGATACCGGAAGAACATGATCCGCATCACATTCTGCAGGCTCTCTCTGTCCTCTTCACCCACACTGACGCTGATCAGCATCCGGGAAACCGCCAGCATGCCGCCGGGGATCGCCCAGAACAGACCAAGGAAAGAGTTTGCAGCGGCAAAGGCAGATATACCCACACTACCTACAAAGCTCAGTGTCAGCGCATTGACGATCAGACCACGCAATGCCTGATAACCATAGCTGAAGGCACCGGGGGCACCGATCTTGACGATCTCCATGCTTTCCTTCCAGCGGATCTTGTCAAAATGCAGATGCAGGACAGACTTTCCCCGCAGATAGTACACAAACTGCACGCCGGCAAAAACCCAGAGACCCAGTGAGGTAGCCAGTGCCAGACCAAACGCTTCCATATGGAGCACCGCAACAAACAGGTAGTCAAGCACCAGGTTTGTCACAATATAAGCGATACCGGCCACTGTGGTCAGCTTGTTTTTATTTTCCAGAGACAGGAAGCCGGACAGCTGCTGCCCAATGATCTGAGGCACCATGCCAACTGCCATGCCGATGAGATACTGATTAAAATAACCCCGGACCGCAGCGTCGGAAGTGAACATTCCGGTCAGGTCCAGAAAACCTGCTGCAAGAAACACCAGCGAAGACACCGCAGACAAACACAAAGATACCAGCATATTCACAGAAAATGTATTCTGCATACTGGAAATCTCATTTTTTCCCATGTATTTTCCGCAAATAATCTGAGAACCGCCCATCAGCATGGTATTCACAGCACCAAAAAAGGATCCAAGGGGCGCATACAGACCAATGGCACTCATGGCATCGATGCCAACAAAATTGGAAGCAAACAGGGATGACACAATGCCGTTTATAGAACCCACCATTGCCAGCAGCACCTGAATGGGCAGCAGTCTGAAGCACAGTCCCTGAAGCATTTTATAGTCTGAAGAAAGATGTTTCATAATGTTCCCCTCTCCACTTCCAGAGCAAATTTCAATTTATCATGATTTTTCTAAAATGTAAATCTCAACTTTTACATATATATCTATACAACAATGTGAGTTACAAAGATGTTACACAACCAAGACTGGATTTTCTATTCTAATATTGCTCTTTTCTGGCGGAGATGGAGGGATTTGACTGCTTTCCGCTTTGCGGAAATTATGGTGTCGATGCGGTCGAGCCCGCATCGAGCAACAGTCCACCGGACTGGCACGCGATTTGTCAAGGATGGTTTACTAATACAAAATCAGCCACCCGCGTGTAATTACGGATGGCTGATTCTTAATCCTCTGTAATTATAAAAAGGTCATTGGGTGTGCAGTTTAGAAGTAAACACATTGTTTCAATGTTCTCGTATCGGATAGACTTTGTTTGATTATTGACCATTTTACTGAAATTCTGGTAACTCATGCCAAGCTGCTTATAAAGCCAATACTTAGTCTTTCCCTGTTCTTCCAATAGCCGCAACACATCTAATCTAATCATAAGATATTCTCCCATACGATATTTTTATGAGATCATATCTTAGTATTTCTCTTTACATATAGACTATTACATTATATAATGTATTGGTACATTTGATTAGGAACGAGGTATGGTTGTGATTATAGATGTTACGGGAATTATTTTGATACCTGGCAATCAGGGAAAAAATTGTCCAGGTAACGGTGCCAATCCAGCAATTGAGTGTTGCTGTGATGAGTGTGATTATATGCTATGTTGTTTTGATACAGAATATCCCGGTCAATGCAACACATGTAAAGACTGCTATTGTCCACGAGCTAGAATAAACCAACTGTAAGTTGTGCGAGGTTAGCTGCAAAGAACGCACAACACTACTGGTTTTCCAGTGGTAAGTAAGTGCGCCCTTTTGGGGGTAAACAATCCTTCGCAAAACACACCCTGTTGCATTTGATTGGTTCAAATCCCACCATAGCCAATAAGAAAACCACCCCGAAGGGTGGTTTTCTTATTGGCGGAGATGGAGGGATTTGAACCCCCGCACGCCTTGCGGCGCCTAGCGGATTTCGAATCCGCACCCTTCAGCCACTTGGGTACATCTCCGTGAACCGGGTTATTATATCAGCGAATCCCGGAAAAATCAAGCCTCTTCCCGGCTGTGATCCTGTCTTTTTGCAAGCGTCAGTACAGCATCCATCTGTTTGAGGATATTATCATAATTTTCCCGGAGGTGAGGCCGGGTACACCCGCTGCAATCCTTGATCCCAGTCCGGGTATATCGGCAGTTTCCCAAACAGTTCTCTCCCAGAGGGTACAGGGGGCAGTAGCAGAACAGGCAGTTAAACTCCTGCTCCGGGATTCCGTTATGACAGGGAAAGTATTCGCATTCCCGATTCTGAAAGAATTTGTAATGCTCCATGGCATCCTCCTGATTTTTATGCTATACTGTCGCAAAGAGGTGACTTAAATGACTGTACTCATCGATGCCGACGGTTGTCCTGTGACGGACATCGCCATCCGGCTGTGCAAAGAATTTCATATTCCCTGTCTGATCCTCTGCGACACCGCTCACGAGTTCCACCGGGACGGTGCGCAGACTTTGGTTTTTGACAAAGGCGCCGACAGTGTGGACTACGCCATCGCCAACCGGGTACGCAAAAACGATCTGGTGATCACCCAGGACTACGGCCTTGCATCCATGTGTCTGTCCAGGGGCTGCCGGGTTCTCCATCAGGATGGCTGGGAATATACCTGCGACAATATTGATGCCCTGCTCCTTGTCCGCCACGAATCCAGAAAACACCGGGCCGCCGGCGGACGGTTCAAAGGGCCGAAAAAACGCAGCGCACAGCAGGATCAGGCCTTTGAATCTGCCTTGCGCATCCTTCTTCAGGCCTCCGTCCAGGGATAAATGTCTGGAGGCTCCATGGTGAATTCCATCCGTTGCTTTGTATAGGGATGGTTAAAAGCGATTTTATGGGACCAGAGAGCGATCTCACAGTCTTCTTCTGTGCTTCCGTATTTCCGGTCACCCACCAGATGCAGATTCCGGCTGGAAAACTGGGCACGGATCTGATGGGTCCGCCCGGTGACCAGTTCGATGCGCACTTTGGACAAATCCTCAGTTCTGGACAACACTTCGTAATTCAAAATGGCTTCCTGGACATCCTTGCCCGGTTCCTGCACCACATAGGTCTTCCGTTCCGGTTTATTACGCAGCAGAAGATCTTTAAGCGTTCCCTTTTCAGCCTCCGGACAGCCGTGCAGAACTGCCACATATTCCTTGTCAAACTCCCCCTCACGGATCTGGCGGGACAGTTCGGATGCGGATTTGTTGGTTCTGGCAAACACCATCAGGCCTGAAACCACCCGATCCAGCCGGTGAACTGTGCGGATATTGGCATTGGGATCTCCCAGCGCTTCCCGGATCAGATCCGGCATACCGCCGGGTTCATCTGTGGACAGCACCCGGGGCGGTTTGATACAGACCACAACATCACGGTCAATATGGATCAGTTCCATGATACTCACTCCTTTCCTCTATCCTATCAAAAGCCGGCTGCTATTTCAACCAAAAGAATCCCTGCATCGACTGATGCAGGGATTTTCCTATCCTTCATATAAGAGCGTGCAGCTTCGATAATCTACACTGCCGCTGAGAAAGACCGCACAGTCGGAGATCACCCGGAAGCCGCAGGCCTCATGAGTCTTCAGGGACGGTATATTGCGCTTATTTACATGGGAGTAGATCTTCACCGTTCCCATATTCTCCTGAACAGCACGGATCAGCCTGGATGCATAGCCCTTCTTCCGATGAACCGGCGCTGTCTCCAATGCATTCAGAAGCAGTCCGTCTTTGTAAGGTTCCAGTCTCAGAGCACTGACATAGGTTCCGTTTTCCTCCCAGACCGCCAGAACGGCGCCGCCTGTCCGGAAAAACACATCCTGCAGATATTCCCGATGATCCTGCTCCGCCAGCTGCAGGGCAAACATATGCGGCAGATTGGGCCAGTCTGATGCCTTTTCCCGGTTGGAATCGGCATAGACTTCCATCAGTTCCCCGAAGCGCAGATCCCGGAGGGAATGGACAAGGATCAGCATTTACAGCGCCTCACCCAGAATGGACTTGGTGGCATAGGCATTCAGGCTCATATCCGCCACATTGCCTGCCAGATATTCATAGTAAGCCTGGGCTCCGATCATGGCACCGTTGTCGCCGCAGAGACTCAAAGGAGGCATGTACACTTCCGCTCCCAGCTTTTGCGCTGCTGCAAGAATATCCGCCCGGATCCGGGAGTTAGCAGCCACACCGCCGGCCACAGCGATCTTTTTGTATCCGGTCTCCTTCAGCGCCATCTCCACTCTGGGCACCAGCGTATCGGAAACAGCGCCTGAGAACGCGGCACAAAGACTGGGAATATCCAGTTCCTCGCCCACCTGCTCCGCATGGTGAATCAGATTCAGCGCAGCTGTCTTCAGACCGGAAAAACTCATGTTATAAGGATTCTCGCCGGGCTTGCTGCGGGGCAGATTATACTTACTCTCGTCACCCAGCTTGGCAGCCTTGTCCAGAGCAGCGCCGCCGGGATAGGGCATGCCGAGAACTCTTGCCACTTTATCAAAGCATTCACCGGCAGCATCATCCAGGGTAGTACCCAGAATGTTCATATCGGTGTAGTCTTTCACTTCCACGATCATGGTGTGTCCGCCGGACACCACCAGGCACAGGAAGGGAGGCTTCAGATCGGGATAAGCAATATAGTTTGCGGCAATATGACCGCGGATATGATGGACGGGGATCAGAGGCTTGTTCATAGCCAGCGCTGCTGCCTTGGCAAAATTCACCCCCACCAGTACAGCTCCGATAAGTCCGGGGGCATAGGTCACCGCCACCGCGTCAATGTCGGAGCGGGTAAGGCCGGTCTGCTGCAATGCCTGATCGGCAAGGCCGTAAATGGCTTCAATATGCTTCCGGGAAGCGATTTCCGGAACTACACCACCGTAGAGCCGGTGCAGGTCTACCTGGGAGGCAATGCAGTCGCAGAGCACTTCCCTGCCGTCCTTCACGATGGCAACCGCGGTTTCATCGCAGGAGGATTCCACAGCCAGAATGTTCAAATTTCCCACTCCTTTCTCATAATCAGCGCATCCTCTCTGGGATTGCGGTAATAATTCTTCCGTCTGCCAACCTCTGCAAAGCCCAGCTTTTCGTACAGGGAAATGGCAGGAACATTGGAAGCTCTCACTTCCAGAGTCAGGCAGCGGCTTCCGATGGCGCTCAGTTCTTCCACCAAGGCATTGACCAATGTTTCGGCAATACCCAGGCGGCGGAAATCCGGATGAACAGCCACATTCATCACATCGCTTTCATCCCCGCAGGTCTGGGAGCCGATGTAACCGGCAACCCTTCCCTCATCTTCCTCCACCAGCCAGAGAGCCAGCTTGTTCTTTAATTCAGAGGCCACACTGTTTTCGCTCCAGGGATCGGAAAAGCAGATCTTCTCCAGTTCCGCCACAGCTTTTACATGACCTTCATTCATTTTAACGATCATCATTTTGCATCATACCAGCTCTTTCCGGTTTTTGCCTCTGCCACAAGAGGAACATTCAGCTGCGCAACTGCCTGCATTTCCCGGCTGATGAGCTCCGCAACCTCGTCCGCAATTGCTTCGGGGCACTCCACGATCAGTTCGTCGTGGACCTGCAGCAGAAGCTCTGCCTCGGGGAAGTTTTCATTCAACGCCTGTTCCACCCGGATCATGGCCAGCTTGATCAGATCTGCAGCCGTGCCCTGGATGGGAGTATTCAGGGTAATCCGCTCCGCGCCGCTGCGGATATTGAAATTGCTGCTCTTCAGCTCGGGAATATACCGGCGGCGTCCGTAGAGGGTCTGGGTGAAGCCAATTTCCCGGGCATCCTCCACAACCTTTTTCATATAGCTGCGGACACCCCGGTAGTTTTCAAGATAGCTGTCAATATAGGCTCTGGCTTCATAACGGCTGACACCGATGTCCTCCGCCAGAGAGAATTCAGAGATACCGTAGACGATGCCGAAGTTGACTGCCTTGGCGTGACGGCGCTGGAGGCTTGTTACGGACTCCATGGGCACACCGAATACCTGAGATGCGGTGGTCGTATGAATGTCCATGCCGCCGCAGAATGCCTGACACATGGTTTCGTCACCGGCAATGTGCGCCAGGACTCTCAGTTCGATCTGGCTGTAGTCCGCATCCACCAGAACGCAGCCTTCTTTGGGAACAAACATCTTGCGGATCTCACTGCCCAGATCAGTACGAACAGGGATATTCTGCAGATTGGGTTCCGTGGAAGAGAGTCTGCCGGTGGCGGTCACCAGATTCTGGAAGGTGGTGTGGATTCTTCCATCCTCCCGGATCTCTTTGATGAGGCCGTCAGCATAGGTGGATTTCAGCTTGGTCAGCATCCGGTAGTCCATAATAGCAGGAATAATGGGATGCTTTCCCTTCAGCTTTTCCAGCACTTCCGCATTGGTGGAATAGCCGGTCTTGGTCTTCTTCACGGGAGGAAGACCCAATTTATCAAACAGCAGCTCACCCAGCTGCTTGGTGGAATTGATGTTGAATTTCTCTTCGGAATAGGAGAAGATCAGTTCCTCGCAGGCGGCGATCCGCTCCGTCAGCATGGTACCAAACTGTTCCAGCTGCGCCCGGTCAATGGCAATGCCCCGGTTTTCCATCTTAAAGAGAACATCACACAGGGGAAGCTCCATATCAAAATAGAGCTCTTTCATACTGTTCTTTTCCAGCTCTGCCGTCAGAACAGGACGCAAATTCCAGATCGCTTCCGCACAGCAGGCAGCATCTGCGTCCTCAACGGTAGCCCCAAGGAAATTGGTGGCCAGCTTGGAGACGGGGTAGTCGGACTGGGACGGATTCAGATCGTATGCCGCCAGGGCGGTATCAAACACACACTTGCCGCAAACAAGTCCCATCTCGGAAAGGCGGTGCATGGAGGTCTTGGAATCGTGGAGGATCAGAGTCTTGTTTTCAAGGCAGATACCGCCCATCTGAACCTCCATGGGAGTCAATGTACAGACACCTTCTTCCCAGGCAAGGCCAAGGCTGCCGTCTGCTGCAAGAAATGCTGCACATTCCGCAACATTCTCCGGCATCATGTCC
>JAFZGL010000098.1 GCA_017555395.1 Oscillospiraceae bacterium
TAGATGCTTGCACAAATATCTTCTCGGATTCTTTTGGAGCAGGATACGGGAATCGAACCCGCGACCGTGGCTTGGGAAGCGACTGTTTTTCCATTAAACTAATCCTGCAAAATATTTACTTAGCGTGACAAATAGCGTGACATTTTCTGAAATTCGATTTTGAAAAGCCGAAAATACATTGGAAACAGCGAGTTTTCGAATCGGTAGAATGCTGGCTTGGGAAGCCGTTGTATTACCGATATACGAATCCTGCGTCTGTTTCCACATTATAGCAAAGGGAAACGGAAAATTCAACCGGTTTTTGTCGCCGGAATGCGGACTTGCATTTTGGGCGGTACCGTGATATTTTTATGATAAAGAAAAACGAAGGAGGATTCCTGATATGCTGGGAAAACTGCATCATGTGGCCATCATCTGCTCCGATTACCGGGCTGCTAAAGAATTCTATGTGGAAAAGCTGGGTCTGCCCCTGACCCGGGAGGTTTACCGTCCCGAACGCCGGGACTACATCCTGACACTCCTGGCAGGGGATGTGGAGGTGGAGCTTTTCATTGTGGAAAATCCTCCTCAGCGGGTCACCAATCCGGAAGCCCGGGGTCTGCGGCATCTGGCTTTCCATGTGGAGGATATTGAGCCGGTGGTAGCCTGGCTGGGCGGCATGGGCATTGAGACGGAGCCTGTCCGGGTGGATCCCTTTACCAACAAGCGGATGACCTTCTTCCGGGATCCCGATGGGCTGCCTCTGGAGCTTCACGAATAAAACAGTTCAAAAAAGAACGGAGAAGCCATTGACTTTTCGGTTCTTTTTTGCTACACTCCAAAAGGTTCAAAAACGAACAATAGGAGGCGGCGGGAATGGAAAATATCCATCAGATTCAGCCCGGGATTCTGTCCATGGGATATATGGACAGTACCCAGAGAAGTAAAAAAATCTACGGAGCCATGCTGGAGCCGCTGTGCCGCCGGTATGATCTGACCCGGAATGAGCTGGATATTCTCCTGTTCCTGGCCAACAATCCCGGATGCGACAGGGCGGCGGATATTGTATCTGTCCGGCGAATCGCCAAGTCCCATGTATCGCTGTCAGTGGGCAATCTGGAAAGGCGGCAGCTGCTGATCCGGGAGTATGAAGAAGGAGACCGCCGGGCGGCCCATCTGAAACTGACGGAAGCCGCGCAGCCGGTGATTCAGGAAGGACAGCATCTGCAGAAGGAATTCTTCACCCGGATGTTTGACGGCCTCACCAGACAGGAACTGGAGCAGTGGGGCGAAGTGCTGACAAAGATCTGCAGAAATATTGACTCCATGGACATTTGAAGAAAGGAAGCGGATATCCTATGGCGATAAAACAGGATATGGGAACCGGCAGTGTCAAAAGGCTGATGCTGCAGATGGCGGTTCCCGCGGTTGTGGCACAGGTGATCAACCTGCTCTACAACATCGTTGACAGAATTTATATCGGACACATCCCGGAGATTGGCGGCACTGCCCTCACGGGTGTGGGTCTGTTTACGCCGATTCTCATGCTGATCACGGCCTTTGCCATGATGGCCGGTTCCGGCGGCGCACCCCGGGCAGCCATTGCCATGGGCCGCGGCGACAAAGAGAAAGCGGAGGCCATCCTGGGCAACTGCTTTACGGTGCTGATGGGCATGGCCGTGGTGCTGACGGCGGTATTCTGGTTTGCTGCCCCCAGTCTGCTGCGGATGTTCGGTGCTTCGGACGCGACACTGCCCTATGCGGTGCAGTACGGCAGGATTTACATTCTGGGCAGCATCTTTGTGCTCACGGTCATGGGTATGAATACCTTCATCACCACCCAGGGATTTGCACGGATCAGCATGCTCACCACAGTCATCGGTGCAGCGATCAATATTGTGCTGGATCCCATTTTTATTTTTGCATTGGACATGGGCGTTGCCGGCGCGGCTCTGGCCACGGTGCTGAGTCAGGCGGTCAGTGCTCTGTGGATCCTGCGGTTCCTGACGGGACAGCAGACCATTCTGAAACTGAGGAGAGAGAACCTGAAGCTGATCCCCTCTGTGATCCTGCCCTGCCTGGGGCTGGGTGTCTCCACTTTTGTGATGCTGTCCACAGAGAGCATCCTGTCTGTCAGCTTTACCTCCAGTCTTGCCCGGTTCGGCGGCGATGTGGCGGTGGGTGCCATGACGGTGCTGACTTCCATCAATCAGCTGATCACCATGCCCCTGTCCGGCATCTGTCAGGGCGGACAGCCCCTTATCAGTTTCAACTACGGCGCCCGGAAATATGACCGGGTGAAGGAAGCGTTTTTCTGCCAGTTTGGCATCTGTGTTGCCTATACCACCGTGTTCTGGCTGATGCTGATGGCATTCCCCAATGTATTCGCCGGAATCTTTACCGCGGATACCGCCCTTGTGGAGTATGCTGCCTGGGCAATGCGGATTTTCCTGGCCTGCGGTTTTTCCGTCGGCTTCCAGATCAGCTGCCAGCAGGCCCTTATGGCCCTGGGTCAGGCCAAGATCAGTCTGGTCATGGCGCTGCTGCGCAAAGTGTTCCTGCTGATCCCCATGATTTTTGTGCTGCCGGTGTTTTTTGAAAACAAGGCCTTTGCGGTATTTCTGGCAGAGCCCGTTTCGGATATCATCGCGGCTTCCGTCACCACCTTCATGTTCTTCCGGTTCTTTGTCCGGATGCTGCGGGAAGGAAAAGCATAACTCTCAAACAGCGCAGAGACGATTCTCTGCGCTGTTTTTTACGGGAATTTTACAAAACGCCCCTTGTAAATCTCCGGGGTTTATCGTACCATTTTAATCAGAATGACAAAACGAAGGAGGAAACGGGATGATCTACTGCGTGGAAGACGACCTGAGCATCCGGGAACTGATGCTCTATACACTGCGGGCTTCCGGATTTGAGGCGGTGGGTTTCGGTGACGGAGAATCCCTCTTTGATGCCCTGAATCAGGCACACCCTAAGATAATCCTGCTGGACATTATGCTGCCGGGCATGGATGGCATTGAGATCCTGAAGCGGATCCGACAGAACCCGGTGACTGCTCGGATTCCGGTGATTATGGCCAGTGCCCGGGGCACGGAGTATGACAAGGTCCTGGGACTGGATCTGGGAGCGGATGACTACCTGGCAAAACCCTATGGCATGATGGAGATGGTGTCCCGGATCCGGGCGGTGCTGCGCCGCAGTACTGCCGGTACCACGGCGGCCAGTCTGCGGCTGGGCGGACTTTCCCTGGATGTGGCTGCCCATACGGTAACCGTTGACGGAATCCGGATCAGCCTGACATTGAAGGAATTTGAACTGCTGCGGCTGTTCCTGTCCGCTCCCGGACAGGTGTTCAGCCGGGAGCAGTTGCTGGAACAGGTCTGGGGTACCGACTATGTGGGTGAAAGCCGGACGGTGGATGTGCACATTGCGACCCTGCGCACCAAGCTTGGCACTGCCGGTGACTATATCCGCACCGTCCGGGGCGTGGGTTACCGCATGGAGGAAAATGCATGACAAAACGGATTTTCCGCTCCATCGTCTTCGCGGTGCTGGCAGTGCTTCTGGCGGCATCGGCGCTGATCATTGGTGTGGTATATTCCCATTTCAACAGAGCCCAGTTCGATCAGCTCCGGGTGGAGACTGCCCTGGCTGCCCATGCGGTGGCCAATGAAGGCCTGGAATACTTCCACAAGCTGGATGATACCATGAACTGCCGCATCACCTGGATCGCGGCGGACGGAACAGTGCTCTATGACAACCGAACCGCCACGGATACCATGGTCAATCACCTGGAACGGGAAGAGGTGGTTCTGGCTCTTCGGTCCGGATACGGCGAGAGTATCCGCTACTCCGATACCCTGATGCAGCTATATATCTACACAGCGGAACGCCTGCCGGACGGCACGGTGCTCCGGCTTTCCAATACCCGGCAGTCCATGCTGCAGCTGCTGCTGCACAATATGTGGCCGGTGCTGCTGATCCTGGGCAGTGCGGCGGCGCTGTCGCTGTGGCTGGCAAACCGGCTGTCCCGGCAGATCGTCCGCCCGCTGAATGATCTGGATCTGGACGCACCGATGAATAACCACACCTATCCGGAGATTCGCCCGCTGCTGCAGCGGCTGGAAGCGCAGCAGGAACAGCTCCGGAATCAGAGCCGGGAACTGGCCCGGCGGCAGAGGGAGTTCCATACCGCAACCAAATCCCTGCCGGAGGGTCTGGTGCTGCTGAGCAGTACCGGTACCATCCTCAGCATCAACCCGGCGGCATCAGCGCTGCTGGAGGTAACCCCCAACTGTATTGGCGCGGACTTTTCCGTGGCAAACCGGAACAGCGTCATCTCCGCGCTGGCAGAGACAGCCCTGACCGGAAAAAAGGCGGAGCAGACGGTCGCCCTGGGAGAGGGCACTTATCTGGCGGCAGCCCGGCCGGTGAAAACCGACGGCGTTCTCTCCGGTGTGGCGGTGCTCCTGCTGGATCTGACCCAGAAGCAGAAGGCGGAATCCCTGCGCCGGGAATTTACGGCCAATGTTTCCCACGAACTGAAAACGCCCCTGCATGCCATCTCCGGTTATGCGGAGCTGCTGAAGAGCGGCCTGGTGCAGAGGGCTGATGCAGCGGGATTTTATGAAAAGATTTATACGGAAGCCCAGCGGCTGATCGCTCTGGTGGAGGATATCCTCCGGTTGTCCCGGCTGGACGAGGGTGCGGCGGATATGGAGTGGATCAGTGTGGATCTGTTCAGTGAGCTGAAGCACACGGCACTGGAACTGCAGAATTCCGCGGAACTGGCGGGAGTCACCCTGGACATCCGGGGTACCGGCGCCATGCTGTCCGGAATCCCCCAGCTGCATAAGGCGATTTTGTTCAATCTTCTGGATAACGCCATCAAATATAATCACCGTGGGGGATGTGTCACTGCCACAGTGGAGAACCGGGAGAATGCGGTTGTACTGACCGTAACCGACACCGGCATGGGCATCCCGGAAGCCCATCAGGA
>JAFZGL010000099.1 GCA_017555395.1 Oscillospiraceae bacterium
CCCGCTGCCTTTGTTACGGTGATCTCCGTCAACGAGATTCACTATCTTCCCAAGGATAAATCCCTTTCCTGAGTAAAATGCGGAGCCCAAAAGGCTCTGCATTTTTTATTGCTTTTCATTCTGGGCTGTGTTATATTGTTTGAAACCAATCGAAAAGGAGGAACTGACGTGAAAGTCGTGGTTATAGACGGTCAGAGCGGCCGCATCGGCCAGCTGTTTGTGGAAAAAGTGATCAAAGCCAAAGTAAGCTGCCAGATCACCGCCATCGGCACCAATGCCATCGCCACCGCATCCATGCTGAAGGCCGGTGCCTCCATGGGCGCAACCGGAGAAAATCCTGTGATCGTCGCCGCCAGAACTGCGGATATCATCGTAGGTCCCATCGGAATTCTGGCCGCGGACTCTATGCTGGGAGAAGTGACTCCTGCCATGGCAACTGCCGTCGGTCAGAGCAGCGCCATCAAGCTTCTGCTTCCCGTAAACCTGTGCCACAACATTGTGGTCGGCACACAGGATCTTTCCCTGTCTGCTGTGCTGGATGAGGCTGTTGCCACGCTGCAGCGTCTTCTCACCAAATAACCTTTCGGCCAAGCCGAATTATTCCCCGCACCGAATTTCATCCCCAGGATGAATCCTCCCGTTCAAGACGGAATCCATTGAAAGGGAGACCTGTATGTCCACAAAAACGTCCATTTCGCATCCCATCCGTCTGCTGACCGCATCGGCAATGTGCCTGGCGCTGTGCCTTGTGCTCCCCTTCCTGACCGGTCAGATCCCTCAGATTGGGAGCGCCCTGTTGCCCATGCATATTCCCGTTCTGCTGTGCGGCTATCTGTGCGGCCCCTGGTGGGCGCTGCTGGTTGGCATTTGCGCACCGCTGCTGCGGCATCTGCTGTTTGGCATGCCTCCCCTGCTGACCGCCATGGCCATGAGTGCGGAACTGGCCGGCTACGGTGCCGTATGCGGCATTTTGTACCGGAAATTCCCCAAAAATCTGCCGGGAATCTATCTGTCTCTGATTGTCTCCATGATCGCCGGACGGATCCTCTGGGGCATTGCAATGGTATTCATCACTGGAATCGGCAGCAATGGCTTCAGCTGGAGTCTGTTCGTTGCCGGTGCCCTGACCAATGCAATTCCCGGAATTATCCTGCAGCTGATCCTGATCCCTATTCTGGTCAGCACCCTTAGAAAAGCAAATTTCATTGAGTAAGAAAAGAATCCCGGAGGATATTCCTCCGGGATTCTTTTATTTCACATCACAGGTCAGCACCATGGGTTTGCCGGTACAGGGCAGCTTGCCGTTCGTTACTGTGACCTCTGTGCCGTCCAGATGGTTAAGATAGAGGCCGTCAGGGAATTTGACGGAAACTTTCGCAGCCTTGCCCTTCAGGCTGAAAATACCCAGTTTCCGGGTGTTTTTGTCAAACCGCTCCAGAATCGCAATATCATTGGTATCGTCAGCCGCACCCAGGAAGGCATCCTCACAGGAAAGAACCGTCTTCTTCACCTGGTTGAGTTTGGTGAACCAGCGGCTGATATCACCCAACGTTCTGGGGAACACTTCTTTTTCAAAAAGGCTGGGAATCTCGGTGCAGCAGAATTCCTGTCCTCCGTAAAGCAGTGTGGTGCCTTTCAGAAAATACAGAAAAGCGGTGTAGTTTTCCAGCGCCAGAGGATCCTTCACAAAGGAACAGATCCGGGGCTGGTCATGGTTCTCCAGAAACCGCAGCTTATCGTAGTTGTCAGGATACAGACACTCCTGGAAGTTGATTACATCGATGTAATTGGAAAGATTGCATTCACCATTCAGATAGCGGTCAAAAACCTCCCGGACATCGTAGTCATATTCCATATCAAAGGCCCGGAACATCTCATAATCATTTGCGGAATACAGTCCGCTCTGCCGTGCCATGAGTCCGAAGCTGCTGTGAACCGTCTCCGCCAGCCAGATACAGCCGGGACGGACCTTTTCACATGCCTCTCTTGCCTTACACCAGAATTCAACAGGAACAAAAGATGCCACATCACAGCGGAAACCATCTACGATCCCCGCCCACATGACAAGACTTTCAATCTGATAGTCCCACAGCTCAGCGCAGGTGTAGTCCAGATCAACCACATCCGTCCAGTCCCCCACATGATTGCCCATGGAACCGTCAGGTTTATGATAGAAATATTCGGGATGTTCGGTTGTCAGGGTAGAATCGGGAGAAGTATGATTGTACACAACATCAATAATGCACTTCATCCCCTTTTCATGGATGGCATCCACC
This sequence comes from Oscillospiraceae bacterium, assembly GCA_017555395.1. Lineage (GTDB taxonomy): Bacteria > Bacillota > Clostridia > Oscillospirales > Oscillospiraceae > Faecousia. The sequence goes on from JAFZGL010000099.1 coordinate 2,277, forward strand.
AGTGCCTGAAAGTCCTCCATGGTACCGTATTCGGGATTAACCGTGCGGTAATCCCGGTTGGCATAGGGACAGCCAAGAGTTCCCTTTTTACCCTTGATGCCGATGGGATGGATCGGCAGAAACCAGATGATATCCGTGCCAAGGGCCTTGATCCGGTCCAGATCCGGTATCACGGAACGGAATGTTCCTTCGGTTGTATGGTTGCGGATATAGATGGAATAGATAACCTGATTCCGTAAATTTTTATCGGTATTCTGAGACATATTCAAAAACTCCAATCTTTGTGCAAACTGTAAAACTTGTGGCTGGTATTTTTTATCAGTATAGCAATTCACACAAAAAAGTCAAGGTATTTTTGCCACGTGACCACGGTTTTTCCGTCCCAAAGGCACACTCGTCCGCTTGTGGCAAACATTTTTGTGTTGACAAAACCATGTTCCCGTGTATAATTGTATACACTTAATCAAAGTACCCTCTGAAAGGAGCAGATTCCAATGTTAGAAATCTCCAGCAAGACCAATTTGCTTGAAAAAAAATCCTACAAATACTCCCTGCAGGATGTGACTGAGCCCAATCTGCAGCGTGATATTTACTCCTACGGCACCATTCCCAAGGTGGCCTTCAACCATCGCCGTGTTCCCATGAGCATGCCCGAAGAAATCTGGATCACCGACACCTCCCTCCGGGACGGTCAGCAGTCCGTGGAACCCTACTCTGTCGAGCAGATCGTCAACATCTACAAACTGCTCAACAAGCTGGGCGGTCCCTTCGGCATCATCCGTCAGACCGAGTTCTTTATCTACAGCAAAAAGGACCGGGAAGCACTGGAAAAGTGCATGAGCCTGGATCTGAAGTTCCCTGAAATCACCAGCTGGATCCGCGCCAGCAAGGAAGACTTCAAGCTGGTCAAGGACCTGGGCATTAAAGAGACCGGCATTCTGGTCAGCTGCTCCGACTACCACATCTTCAAGAAGATGAAGATGACCCGCCAGCAGTGCCTGGACTACTATCTGGGCACCATCAAGGACGCCTTCAATGCAGGTGTCATTCCCCGCTGCCATCTGGAAGATATCACCCGCGCCGACTTCTACGGTTTCGTGGTTCCTTTTGTCAATGAGCTTCAGGCCCTGAGCCGGGAAGCAGGAATCCCCGTGAAGATCCGTGCCTGCGACACCATGGGCTACGGCGTTCCCTACACCGAAGCAGCCATGCCCCGCAGCGTCGGCGGTATCATCTACGGTCTGCAGCACTATGCCGACGTTCCCAGCGAATGTCTGGAGTGGCATGGCCACAACGACTTCTACAAGGCTGTCGCCAACGCCTCCACCGCATGGCTCTATGGCGCCTGCGCCGTCAACTGCTCCCTGCTGGGCATCGGCGAACGTACCGGCAACGTGCCTCTGGAAGCCATGGTCTTTGAATACGCCTCTCTGAGAGGCTCTCTGGACGGCATGGATCCCACTGTAATCACTGAAATCGCCGATTACTTCAAGAATGAAATTGGCTACGAAATTCCTCCCATGACGCCCTTCGTTGGCAGCGCCTTCAATGTCACCCGTGCCGGCATCCATGCTGACGGTCTGATGAAGGACGAGGAAATTTACACCATTTTCGATACCCGTAAGATCCTGGGCAAGCCCCCCACGGTGCAGATCAGCAAGACCTCCGGTCTCGCCGGCATCGCCTACTGGATCAACGGCCATTTCCGTCTGCCTGAAGACAAGAAGGTCAGCAAGAAGGATCCCATCGTTCTGGCCATGAAGGACTGGATCGATCAGGAATACGAAGACGGCCGTCAGAACGTGATGACCGACAAAGAGCTGGAAGAAATGCTGGAGCGCCTGGCTCCCGGCAGCTTCCGTACCCGCTGATGGAGGTAGCAAAATGAAACAGTTCAAAACCACATCCCTTGCCGATCAGGTGTTCGACAAGCTGGAAAATGATATTATTCAGGGCAATTACCCCAAGGGCGAGATCCTCACCGAACTGAAGCTGGTGGAACAGCTGGGTGTCAGCCGTACCCCCATCCGGGAGGCACTGCGCCGGCTGGAACAGGAGCATCTGATTGAGGATGCCGGCAAAGGCTCCCGGGTCATCGGCATCTCCGAAGATGATGTAAAGGACATCATGGAGATCCGCGAGAAAATTGAAGGTCTTGCATCCTACTATGCAACCATCAATATGACTCCCGAAGGCATGGAAGAGCTGAAGCACATCATTGACATGATGGACTTCTTCTACGCCAAGTGGGATCCCGAACATCTGCGTCAGGCAGACGATGACTTCCACGAGTGCATCTGCCGCCTGAGCCGCCGCAGTGTCATCAAGGACACTCTGGTGCCTCTGCACCGCAAGACCCGCCGCTACCGCCGTGTGGCTATGGAGGACAAGGTCCGTGCCACCAGCACCCTGCAGGAGCATCACGAGATCTACGAGGCCATCAAGGCAGGCAATGCCGAACTGGCAAGAGATCTCAGCGCCAACCACATCGTCAATGCAAAAGTTCATATGTTTGGAGCGTAAACAATCATGGGAATGACAATTGCACAGAAAATCATCAAGAATCATCTGGTATCCGGTGATATGACCGTGGGCAGCGAAGTTGCCCTGCGGATCGACCAGACCCTGACTCAGGACGCCACCGGTACCATGGCATATCTGGAATTCGAGACCATGGGTATCCCCCGGGTCAAGACCGAATTCTCCATCGCCTATGTTGACCACAACACCCTGCAGTGCGGCTTCGAAAACAGCGATGACCACCGCTATCTGCAGACCGTTACCGCAAAGCACGGTGTCCACTTCTCCCGCCCCGGCAACGGCATCTGCCACCAGGTCCATCTGGAGCGGTTCGGAAAGCCCGGCAAGACCCTGATCGGTTCTGACTCCCACACCCCCACCGGCGGCGGCATCGGCATGCTGGCCTTCGGCGCAGGCGGCCTGGACGTGGCTGTGGCCATGGGCGGCGGTGCCTACTACATCACCATGCCCAAGATGTTTAAGGTCAACCTCACCGGCAAACTCCGTCCCTATGTCACCGCAAAGGACGTCTCCCTGGAACTGCTGAGGATCCTCAGCGTCAAGGGCGGCGTGGGTGCCATCGTGGAGTGGGGCGGCGAAGGTGTCGCCACCCTGACCGTTCCCGAGCGCGGTACCATCACCAATATGGGTACCGAACTGGGCGCTACCACCTCTATCTTCCCCTCCGATGACATCACCCGTCAGTTCCTGGCTGCCCAGGGTCGTGAAGAGGATTATGTGCCTCTGGCTTCCGATCCCGACGCAGAGTATGACCGGATCATCGATATCGATCTGAGCACCCTGGAGCCCATGATTGCCTGCCCCCACAGCCCCGACAATGTTGTGAAGGTTTCCTCCCTGAAGGATGTCAAGGTCGACCAGGTCTGCATCGGTTCCTGCACCAATTCCTCTCTGATGGATCTGCTGAAGGTCGCCGCCATGCTGAAGGGCAAGACGGTTCACCCCTCCGTCAGCATGTCTGTCTCCCCCGGTTCCAAGCAGGTTCTGACCATGCTTTCCAACTGTGGTGCCCTGTCCGACATCCTGGCCTCCGGCGCAAGAGTTCTGGAATGTGCCTGCGGTCCCTGCATCGGCATGGGCTTCTCTCCCAACTCCGGCGGTGTATCCTTACGTACCTTCAACCGTAATTTCCTGGGCCGCTCCGGCACCAAGGACGGCCAGGTCTACCTGGTCTCCCCTGAGACTGCAGTTGCCGCAGCCCTGACTGGCTACATCACCGATCCCACCACCATCAGCGAGCCTCTGGAGATTCAGATGCCCGACAAGTTCCTCATCAATGATTCCGCCGTTCTGGCCCCCCTCCCCCTGGAGGAAGCTGCCCAGGCCGAAGTCCTGAGAGGTCCCAACATCAAGGAATTCCCCAAGAGCAAGGCATTCACCGATTCTCTGGATGCACAGCTGGTGCTGAAGGTGGGCGACAACATCACCACCGACCACATCATGCCCGCAGGCGCCAAGATCCTGCCCTACCGCTCCAACATTCCTTTCCTGAGCCGCTTCTGCTTTGAGGTCTGCGACCCCACCTTCTCCGAGCGGGCCAAGGCCGCAGGCGACGGCATCATCATCGGCGGCAGCAACTACGGCCAGGGTTCCTCCCGTGAGCATGCTGCACTGGTCCCCATGTATCTGGGCATCCGCTGCGTCATCGCCAAGAGCTTTGCCAGAATCCATGTGGCTAACCTGATCAATGCAGGCATTCTTCCCCTGACCTTTGAGAACCCCGAGGATTACGACAACCTGAACCAGGACGCCATGCTGCACTTAAGCGACATCTTCTCCGGCATGGACAATGGCAAGATCACCATCACTGACAAGACCACCGGCACCAGCTTCAACGCTGTCTGTGCCTTTACCGACCGCCAGAAGGCCATCCTGAAGGCCGGCGGCCTGCTGAACTACACCAAGGAGGGCGGACAATAATGTACGATATCAACCAGGCTCTGGAGCATTTTAAGAAAATTCTGGAAGGCCAGATGGAACGCATTGCCAACACCGACACCACCAAGACCGACTTCACCACCAAGAAGCAGGTTGTCATCGGTGTCATCGACGGCGACGGCATCGGTCCCATCATCACCGAGCATGCCTACAACGTTCTGAAGGTTCTGCTGGCCGATGAAATCGAAGCCGGCAGCATCATCCTGAAGCAGATCAATGGTCTCACCATCGAGAACCGCATCGCCTGCAACCAGCCCATCCCCACCGACGTTCTGGCCGAGATCAAGACCTGCGACGTCCTGCTGAAGGGCCCCACCACCACCCCCCACGGTGGCACCATGGAATCCGCCAACGTGGCCATGCGCCGGGAGCTGGATCTGTACGCCAACTGCCGTCCTGTCTGCATCCCTGAGCAGAACATTGACTGGATGTTCTACCGTGAGAACACCGAGGGCGAATATGTTCTGGGCAGCAAGGGCCTGGAGCTTCCCGGTATGGCTGTGGACTTCAAAGTCACCACTGACATGGGCACCAGCCGCATTGTCCGCGCCGCCTTTGAGTATGCCAAGAACAACGGCAAGACCCACCTGTCCGTGGTCACCAAGGCAAACATCATGAAGAAGACCGACGGCAAGTTCACTGCCATCGCCCATGAGATTGCCAAGGACTATCCCGGTATCGAAGTGGAAGACTACTACATCGACATTATGACCGCAAACCTGCTGAAGGATCCCCTCCGCCAGAAGTTCCAGGTCATTGTCCTGCCCAACCTCTACGGCGATATCATTACCGACGAAGCTGCACAGCTTCAGGGCGGCGTCGGCACCGCCGGCAGTGCCAACATTGGCGACAAGTATGCCATGTTCGAAGCCATCCATGGCTCCGCTCCCCGTATGATCGAGAGAGGCCAGGGTCACTATGCAAACCCCGCTTCCATGATCAAGGCATCTGCGATGCTGCTGCGTCACATCTGCCGCACCAAGGCCGCTGAGCGGCTGGAGAAGGCTATGGACGCCTGTGCCGACCTGACCGTCGGTGTGGGCGGCATCACCGGCGCTGAGTACGCCGAAGCCGTCATGAAGAACCTGTAAAACCAGAAATCCCCGGTACCGAAGGGTACCGGGGATCTTTTCTGTTATCCGATGTATTCCCGCTGGGTAGCACTGTCCAGAATGGCTCTGATGACTCTGGAGCAGCTGATACGAACATCCTTCTCCTCAATCAGACCGGACTTGACGCCCTGAAGGATCTCCTTCTTGAAATATCCGCCGCCGGGCATGATCAGATCATTGCCTGCCTTGATGCACAGGGCGTTGCTGGCCAGGCCTTTGTTGGTGGAGAACCAGTCTGTCATGACCACACCCTCAAAGCCCCATTCATTGCGCAGTGCCTTGGTGCACAGATCATAGCTGTTGGACGCATAGATACCGTTGACTTTATTGTAGGAAGTCATAATGCCCTTGGCACCGCCGTCCCGGACCGCCAGTTCAAAGGGACGCAGATAGATTTCCCGCAGTGCCCGTTCAGACAGATTGCTGGAGACCCTGTTGCGCTCTTCCTCCTGGTTGTTGGCGGCAAAATGCTTCACTGTTACGTAGAATCCTTCCTCCTGCTGAACGCCCCGGGTAATGGCTGCCGCCATTTTGCCGGTGAGTACAGGATCTTCGGAGAAATACTCAAAGTTTCTGCCGCACAGAGGATTCCGGTGGATATTCACCGCAGGAGCCAGCCAGTAGGTGCAGCCGTATTCCTTCATCTCCCGGTAGATGGCATCGCCCACCCGGTACATGAGATCCTGATTCCAGGTCTGTGCCAGGGCGGTTGCCACAGGGAAGGCAGTGGTATACTGATAGAGAACGGTATCCTTTTCCGGATCACCCACCATGAACTTCTTGATGAACTCCGGGAAGGAGTTGAAAATGGACAGCGCCAGTTCCACCGGTTTCACCCTGCCCTTTTCATCCACGGTGGAGCGCTTCTGGATCCGAAGGCCGGCAGGACCGTCACAGAGCGCCACATTGGCCAGGCCTCTGTCCCAGAATTTGGAGGTGGTATTTCCCACACTGCCCGGCAGATTGAATCGGGTCTCCCCGCCGAACATGCCGTTACCAACCAGCACATCCACCATTTCATTCAGAGACAGGCTGCTGAGAATCTTCTGCACCCGGGGATCGGGATCCTCCGCAGGCTCATCATAGGTAAATTCAATGGTCGGAATGCTGTCGCAGTTCAGCAGCAGGTAAGGAAGGCCGGGATCTAACTTCTCATCTTTCCGTTTGGGGGCTTTCAGTTCCTCCAGATCGAAGCCTGCACAGATACTCTGATTCCGGGAGACAATGATATCCCGCTCTGCGTAAATCACGCCCACAGCTGCGGTATTCCGGGAGGAATTACCCAGACGAACAATATATTCACCCTGCTCCAGCACAAAGCAGCTGTCGTATTCCCGGTAGCTGCACATGGTGCGGATATCAAAGGTCATCTCCAGTTGTTGACGCTGACCGGGGGCGAGAATATCTGTCTTTGCGAAGGCTGCCAGGGACTGCCAGGGCTTGTGGATCTGTCCTTCCGGAGCAGTTACATAAACCTGCGCCACTTCCCTGCCGCTGTAGGTATCGCCGATGTTCTGCACATCCGCCCGGACGGTCACCTTGGTTCCCTTCAGTGAAACGCCGCCGGAACGGATGGTAAAATCTGTGTAGCACAGACCAAATCCGAAGGGATAGGCAGGCTCTATCCGGAAGGAATCAAAATACCGGTAGCCTACATAGATACCCTCTTTGTAATACTCGTCCTTCAGATTGCCGTTGAGGAAGCTGTAGTCCATGGCAAATGGAATTTCCTCATACTTCTTTGCCCAGGTATCGGAGAGCTTGCCGGAGGGAGAAACTTCACCGCTGATCACATCCGCAACCGCATGACCGCCCTCGGTGCCCAGCTGGCAGATGTACAGCACCGCATTGATGCCGGGAATTGAATCAATCACACTCATGTCCACGGCGCTGCCGCAGTTGATCACCAGCACAAAGGATGCGTAGTGCTCCGCACAGAACCGGATCTGAGTTTCCTCTTCCTCCGTCAGATAATAATCTCCCTTTTCCAGGCGGCGGTCACAGCCTTCACCGGCCTGACGGCTGAGAACATAGATACAGGCATCGGTACCACTCTGTTCTACATCTGCTTCCGTAACCATGGGACCTGCGGGATAGCGGAAATTATCGAAGAGCATGTTCATAATGGAGTCCATCTTCAGAAGATTGATCCGCTTTCTCTTTTCGATCTTATAGGCCTTTTCCGCTTCGGCATAGAAGCGCTCATACCCATCGATCCAGGGCGTGGTGGTGATCTCAAAGCCCCGGTCCTGCAGACCTTCCAGCACCGTCACAGAGTGGCGTTCGTTCACTTCACCCGATCCGGTACCACCCTTGATAGTCATGGCGGCTCCAGGGCCGTAGAGCGCCACTTTTTTTGTTTTAAAAGGCAGAGCCCCATCATTTTTGAGAAGCACTATACCTTCGCAGGCGGCCTCGTAGGCAATTTGCAGGTTGTCCCGTTCCCGCTGAGTCACCTCACCGGACCGGCTGGCTTTGGTCAGAAGATTCATATTATTACCTCCGAACATTTTCTTTCAGTATACACAATATTTTCCAGAATTGCTATCCCAAAAATAAAAACGGGTCCCGGACAGACGGAACCCGTTTTAACTTTACTTGTTCTTTTCAGCCTTCTTGGCAGCCTTTGCCTTAGCCTTGGCTTCCTGAGCCTTCTTGGCTTCAGCCTTGGCGTTCTCGGCAGCAGTCTCGTTGGAAGAGATAGCCCACTTCTCCAGTTCGATACGAACCTGGTCAGCGCCGGTCTCCAGAACGATTCTGGAATCCTTAACGTTCACAACAGTACCGGTGATGCCGCCAATGGTGACGATCTTGTCGCCGGTCTTGACGGAATTACGCATCTGCTCGGCTTCCTTCTTGCGCTTGTTCTCAGGACGGATCAGCATGAAGTAGAAGATGGCCAGCATGGCAACCAGCATAATGATGGAGCTGGACATACCTGCAGCACCGGTGGCAGTCAGAAAATGATTCATTGGATAAAACTCCTTCGCAAAATAAAGTCCAGATTATTATAGCATTCTTTTATCAAAATGCAAGGGCAATTTATATTCTTCTAGCCAATTTTGCAGAATATTCCCGGCGGAATTCTTCAAATCTGCCTTCATCCAGGGCATTTCTGATCCGCTCCATCAGCTTGTTGTAGAAATACAGGTTGTGCATAACCGCCAGGCGCATCGCCAGCATCTCCTCTGCCACAAACAGGTGCCGGATATAGGCACGGCTGTAGCGGCGGCAGACGGGACAGTCGCACTGAGGATCGATGGGGCTGTCATCGGTCATATACTTGGCGTTCTTCAGGTTGATGGCACCTTCCCAGGTGAAAAGACGGGCATGGCGGGCATTTCTGGCGGGCATAACGCAGTCAAAGAAATCAACACCTCTGGCAACCGCCTCAATGATGTTGGTGGGTGTACCCACGCCCATCAGATACCGGGTCTTTTCCACAGGCATGTAGGGCTCCACAGCCTCAATGATATCGTACATCTCCTCCGCTGTCTCACCCACAGCCAGGCCGCCGATGGCATAGCCGGGCAGATCCAGATCCCGGATGGCCTTCATATGATCCACACGGATATCAGCATAGGTGCCGCCCTGGTTAATGCCCCACAGCTGCTGGGTGGGGGTCACGGTGTCGGGCAGTGCATTCAGGCGGGCATTTTCTGCCTTGCAGCGCTCCAGCCAGCGGGTGGTTCTGGCAACGGAGTCCAGAACATACTTCCGGGGTGCAGGGTTTTCGATGCACTCGTCAAAGGCCATGCAGATATCAGAGCCCAGGTTGGACTGGATCTGCATGCTCTCCTCAGGGCCCATGAAGATCTTTCTGCCGTCAATGTGAGAGGAGAAATAGACACCCTCTTCTTTGATTTTTCTCAGAGAGGACAGGCTGAACACCTGGAATCCGCCGGAGTCTGTCAGGATGGGGCCGTCCCAGGTCATGAACTTGTGCAGGCCACCCATCTCCTTCACCACCTTGTCGGTGGGACGCAGATGCAGATGGTAGGTGTTGCTGAGCTCCACCTGGCAGCCGATGTTCTTCAGATCCTCGGCGCTGAGAGCACCCTTGATGGCACCCTGGGTGCCCACATTCATAAACACAGGGGTCTGGACAGTGCCGTGGGCGCAGGTGAATTCACCGCGGCGGGCCTTTCCTTCTGTCTTCTTTAATTCAAACATAGTAAGCCTCCTGTTACAGAATACACATGGCATCGCCGAAGGAGAAGAAACGGTACTTTTCCTTCACCGCCTCAGCGTAGGCGTTCAGAACATGCTCCCGGCCTGCAAAGGCGGAAACCAGCATCACGAGCGTGCTCTCGGGCAGATGGAAATTGGTGATGAGGCCGTCCATGGCCTTGAAGGTGTAGCCGGGATAAATGAAGATCTCCGTCCACTTGGACTTGGCTTCAAAGCTGCCGTCCTCGTTCACCAGAGATTCCAGGGTGCGGCAGGATGTGGTGCCCACGCAGATTACCCGGCCTCCGGCTGCCTTGGTCTCATTCAGCACTGCTGCGGTCTCGGCGCTCATCATGCACAGCTCCGCATGCATATGGTGCTCCAGAATATTCTCCGCCTTTACGGGACGGAAGGTACCCAGACCCACATGCAGTGTCACAAAGGCAGTCTTTACGCCCTTTGCCCGGGCTTTTTCCAGCAGTTCGTTGGTCCAGTGAAGACCGGCAGTGGGAGCGGCGGCGGAGCCCACCTCTTTGGAATAGACGGTCTGATAGCGCTCCTGATCGGCCAGTTCTGCCTTGATGTAGGGCGGCAGAGGCATCTTGCCCAGACGCTCCAGTACCTCCAGGAAAATACCTTCATAGTGGAATTCCACCACACGGTTGCCATCCTCCTGAACAGCCTTGACGGTGGCCGTCAGCTCTCCGTTGCCGAAG
>JAFZGL010000100.1 GCA_017555395.1 Oscillospiraceae bacterium
CCACAGCCTGGGCACCCACATCGGGCTCCATACGGCCGGCGCAGACCACGGGAATATCCACGAACTGCTTGATGTGGGCAACATCGTCCAGATTGCAGTTCTGGGGCATATACATGGGCGGATGTGCCCAGTACCAGGAATCGTAGGTGCCGTTGTCGGCATTCAGCATATCGTAGCCGGCGTCCTGCAGGTACTTGGCAGCCCGTTCGGACTCGGCCATGTCACGGCCCAGTTCCTTGGCATCCTCACCGGGAACGATGCCCTTGCGGAAGCCCTTCAGTTTGGATTCGACGGAGTAGCGCAGAGACACGGGGAAGTCATCGCCGCAGCTTTCCTTGATGGCCAGGACAACTTCCGCCGCAAAACGGTAGCGGTTTTCAAAGCTGCCGCCGTACTCGTCGGTACGCTTGTTGAAAAAGTCGATGGAGAACTGGTCCAGCAGGTAGCCTTCGTGAACGGCGTGAACTTCCACACCGTCAACACCGGCCTTCTTGCACAGGGCAGCAGTCTTGGCAAAGGCCTCGATGATCTCATGAATCTGCTCCCTGGTCATTTCGGGGCAGACGATATCGGGTGCCCAGCGGGAAGGCTGTTCACTGGGGCAGGCCAGTTCGTGGCTGGTGTCGATGATGGGCTTGACGATGGCGCGGGTGATTTTGTTCTTGTGCAGAGGTCCGATCAGCTCGGTGATGGCCCAGCTGCGGCCCATGCCGGCGGTAAGCTGGATGAAGACTTTGGCACCGGTCTTGTGGATCTCGTCCATGAAGACCTTCAGATCGTCAAACATCTTTTCGTTCTGCCACAGCCACTTGCCCCAGATGGTGTCCCGCAGGGGGGCGATACCGGGGATGATCAGGCCCACATTGTTGTTTGCACGCTCCAGGAAGAAATTGGCGGCTTCCTTGTCGAATTTGCAGCCGGTGAGTTCAAACCAGCCGAACAGGGAAGTGCCGCCCATGGGACACAGGACGATGCGGTTCTTGATCTCCACATTGCCGATCTTCCAGGGGGTAAACAAAGCATTATATTTGGCGTCCATATTGTTTTGCACTCCTTTTATTACCAAATTTGGAGAGTTTATTCCATACTTGCAGTATAGACCTTTTGGGGAATTCTGTCAAGAAAGTTGACTATAACACCAAAAATGATAAGTTTACATAACGAAATCGGGATGCTTTTGCATCCCGATTGAATATTTATTTGTGAATGCCGAAAAGAGGACGTGCCACCCTCTTGTACAGCAGCATGGTCAGCACGGAGACCACGCATCCCTTGATCAGATTCAGGGGCGCCACGCAGAGCATCACGAAGGTGGTGACGGAGTTGATGCTGCCGTGGATGGCGGCACCCATACCGATGATGGTATCCAGGGGCAGACCAAACAGCTGGGAGAACTTGGGCAGCAGGTATACCGCGTTGAAGGCACTGCCCAGTACAGACATGGACAGGGTGCCAAGGATCAGACCGATGATGGCGCTGTGCTTGCTTTTGTGTGCGTGATACCAGATGGTGGCGGGCAGGACAAAGCTGCATCCCACCACAAAATTGGCAAAGTCACCCACAAAGGCGGTGGAGGTGCCCTTGACCACCAGTTTCAGCAGGATCTTGACACCTTCACAGGCAACGGTGGCGGTGGGTCCCAGATAGAAGCCGCACAGCAGTACCGGCAGTTCGGAGAAGTCCAGCTTGTAAAATTCCGGAGCAATGAACAGAAGGGGGAAATCCAGCACATGCAGCACGGTGGCAATGGCGGCGCAGATACCCACAATGCTCACATAACGGGCTTTGGATACAGCTCTGCGTTCAGGGAAATACTGCTCGGAGAATTTTGCCAGTACAGCCAGCGCCGTCACCACAAGAATGCAGATGACCACAAAGCTGAAGTTGTCCCAAATCTGCTGAATAAGACCATTCATATCCATCACCTCATAAACAAAATACGCCCTGAGAATAGACTCAGGGCGTAAAAACCATTCGAAAGGATATCTTCTTCCATCCAGACTGTACTGTCGGTACCGGAATCACACCGGTTCATGCGTAAACGCTCGCGGACTTTGACCGCCGGTGGGGAATCACACCCCGCCCTGAAGATATTGTTCAGTTCTTTTACAGAATACCATGGCAGAGGAAACTTGTCAAGAATGGCAATGTGTGATAAACTGAGAAACAAAAAATCACGGCTGGGATTCCGAAGGACCGGTCAGGGACGGCGAGGGGACTGCGGCGGGCATTTTGAGACTGTGGATCCTGCCACCCGGTGCTGTGTCGGTCACATCACCCCCGATGACCCGGTCGTTGTGAACCAGCACCGTTGCATAAACAGGTGCCGATGCTCCGGGGTAGTTATTGATTTTGTAGACATAGCGCATCACTGTCTTTCCGGCATAGGTGCTCAGGTCGTAGCCCTGACCTTTCTGGAGCAGATTGTACCGGTCAAATACCTCACTGCTGTCGGCGGGGATCTTTACCTGCCCGGATTCTGTGGGAGATGTGCTTACATCCCAGCCGAGGTCCTTCAGGAACTGAATCCGCCCGTCGTTGCTGCCGGCCTCGAGCACAGTGGGTGCGGGAACAGGGTCCCCTTCGGTGCCGCCCAGCAGAAAAATGGCGGCCAGGATCAGAACGGCAGCTCCGGCAGCGATCAGAATGATTTTTTTAAAATCGACCTTTGCGGTCATTATCATCATAATATATCCCTCCTGGTTGACAGTTGTGTTATAAGGTATGTCCTGGCGGGAGGGGATAGAACGGAGGAACCATGGAACGACTGGACAAATTCCTGTGCGACAGCGGTGTCGGTACCCGCAGCCAGGTGAAAGTGATTTTGAAATCCGGCCGGGTAACAGTGGACGGAAAACCGGAAAAGGATCCCGGCAAAAAAATCGATCCGGAAAAACAGACTGTCTGTCTGGACGGAGAACGGCTGGGCGGTATGCGCCGGGTGGTGCTGATGCTGAACAAACCTGCAGGCTTTGTCACGGCCACGGAGGATCCGGTGGAAAAGACCGTCATGGAACTGATCCCCCAGGAATGGAAGCATCTGGATGTGAAACCTGTGGGACGCCTGGACAAGGCAACGGAGGGACTGCTGCTGTTTACCAATGACGGTGACCTGCTGCACCGGCTGATCTCTCCCAAAAAGGAAGTGCCCAAGGTGTACTATGCCCGGCACGAAGGTCATGCGGATCAGGCGGATGTGGAAGCCTTTGCCGCCGGCCTGACCCTCCGGGACGGTACGAAGTGCCTTCCCGCCAAGCTGGAACCCATTGGCCCCGGCGAAAGTCTGGTGACGGTCTGCGAGGGAAAATACCACCAGGTGCGCCGGATGATGGCCTCCCGGGAGATGACGGTCCTGTATCTGGAGCGCCGTCAGGAGGGCAGTCTGACATTGGGAAATCTGCCCAGAGGCCAGGTTCGGGAACTGACAGAGGCAGAGATCGCAGAGCTGGAACCTGCGTAATCCGTGCATAATGACTGATTGTACCCTCCGAAAAAGGATAAAAATGGACAGAAGCATTGGAGGATTACATAAAAAGTCCCTGACTTTTTGCAATAAAATGTCAAAAGGCACTTGCAAAGTGCGCAAAAGGTGTGTATAATAACAATGCTATTTTGTGAAATGCGCATTTGTGCAAGATACTAAGGAGGGACACGAAAATGTCCAACAGTGTTTTCCAGAGTGTGATTGTTCAGCTGAAAGAGATTTCAGATCGTATCTTCGGTGTCATTGATACCGAAGGTTGTGTTGTTTCCTGTACCGATGTTTCCCTGCTGGGTGAACGCTGGGCAGATGCAGCACTGAAGGTGGGCAGTTCCTCTGATACTATTGTGACCTTTGGCCAGAAGTGCTTCAAGGCCATTGTCGGCAATTCCAATTACTATGAGTACGCCGTTTTCTGCACCGGCGATGATGAGGCATCCAAGAGCTTCTGCCAGCTGGCATATATCGCTCTGAACGACGCCAAGATTTTCTATGAAGAAAAGCATGACCGGGGAACCTTTGTAAAGAATATTATCATGGATAATATTCTGCCCGGCGATATCTATATCCGTGCCAAGGAACTGCACTTTGCCACCGATGCACCCCGTGCAGTGTTCCTGATCCGTCAGGTGGGTCACGGTGATGTGGCCACTGTGGATGTGCTGTCCGGTATGTTCTCTGACAAGATCCAGGATTTTGTCCTGAGCATCAATGAGATGGACATTGCGGTTGTCAAGCAGATCAGCCCCAATGTTACCAGCGAGGAACTGGAGAAAATCGCTCTGGCTATGGAGGAGACTCTGAAGAACGAGCTGCGGATCAAGACCGTGATCGGCATCGGCACCATTGCCGAGCATCTGCGGGAACTGGCTGACTCCTACAAGGAAGCTCAGACTGCCATTGAAGTGGGCAAGGTCTTTGATACCGAGAAGAGCATCATGCACTATGAGAATCTGGGTATCGGCCGTCTGATCTATCAGCTGCCCACCACCCTGTGCGAGATTTTCCTGAGCGAAGTGTTCAAGAAGAATTCCATTGATTCTCTGGATCAGGAGACGCTGTTCACCATCAACAAGTTCTTTGAGAATAACCTGAACGTTTCCGAGACTTCCCGGAAGCTGTTTGTTCACCGCAATACTCTGGTTTACCGCCTGGAAAAAATCAAGAAGCTCACCGGTCTGGATCTGCGCCAGTTTGATCACGCCATCGTATTCAAGGTGGCTCTGATGGTTCGCAAGTACCTGACCAGCCGGGAAGCCCGCTGATAAAATAGAAACGGGGCTGCCTTGCAGCTCCGTTTTTTGTGCATATCGGGACAGTGTGCTTATGTGCGCCTGCGGAAATTATGGTAAACCAAAGCCTCGGAAAAACATATTTTTCCCTTAAAAAATATGTATTAATTGTGAATATTCATCGCAAAGACGGTAGTTTCAGCCGAATTTTATTGACATCATTTCCTGGATGTGTTACAATTCGGTTACACTGCGGGCAGTTTTGGCATTCCCTGCCAGGACTGCTCTATAACAGGAGATATAAGATATGATTGAATTTATCGACGTTGTCAAAACGTATGACCAGGGCAATACTGCCCTCAACGGCGTGACCATGCAGATCGAGGACGGTGAATTCTGCTTCCTGGTGGGTGCTTCCGGCTCCGGTAAGTCCACCATCATCAAGCTGATCACCGGTGAGCTGAAGCCCACCTCCGGCACCGTTCACGTCAACGGCTACTCTCTGGAGCGGATCCGCAGACGTGAGATCCCTTACCTGCGCCGCACTGTCGGTGTCGTGTTCCAGGACTTCCGCCTCATTGAAAAGATGACCGTCTACGAAAATGTGGCCTTTGCCATGCGTGTGGTCGGTGCCAGAGAGAAGGAAATCAAGGAACGTGTTCCCTATGTTCTGGAGCTGGTTGGCCTGGAAAACAAGGCACACCGCCATCCCAATGAGATGTCCGGCGGTGAGCAGCAGAGACTGGCCATTGCCCGTGCTCTGGTGAACAACCCCTCTATGATCATCGCCGACGAGCCTACCGGTAACCTGGACCCTGAGCGTTCCTTTGAAATTATGGCTCTGCTGCAGGAAATCAATAACCTGGGCACCACTGTCCTGGTAGTTACCCACGCACAGAATCTGGTGGAGCTCTTCCACAAGCGCACCATCGTCATCAATGACGGCCTGATCGTCAGCGACGGACTGGAAGAGGAGGTTTAAGCCATGAGACTGAATAATATCGGTTATCTGTTAAAGGAAGGCTTCAAGGGTATTTTTACCCATGGCTTTATGTCCTTTGCCTCCGTGTGTGTCACGGTGGCCTGTCTGCTGATCGTGGGCAGCTTCTCCATCCTGTCCTATAACCTGGACGTGATGGTGGAAGAACTGAACCAGACCAGTGAAGTTCTGGTTTATGTGGACAACACCCTGTCTGATGCGGAAGCACGCTCCATCGGCACCAAGATCAATACCCTGAACAATATCCAGAAGTCCACCTTCATCTCCCGCGAGGAAGCTCTGGAAGATTTTGTGGAAGATCACGAAGGCGACTCCGCATTCAGCGGCGTCCAGGCAGAAGACCTGCGTCACCGTTTTGTTGTGGTTCTGGAAGACAACACCAAAATGAAGGAAACGGACAATCAGCTCAAGCAGATCCCCGGTGTGGCCAAGACCAGCGCCGCCTATGAGCTGGCGGAGGGTTTCTCCACCATTCAGAACGTGATCCACATCGTTTCCGTTGCGGTCATCGCCATTCTGCTGGTGGTCTCTCTGCTGATCATCTCCAACACCGTTAAGCTGGCCATGTATGACCGTAAGGACGAAATCGCCATCATGAAGATGGTGGGCGCCACCAATGCTTTCATCCGTCTGCCTTTCCAGGTGGAAGGCTTTACTCTGGGCATGTTGGGCGCTGTTCTGGCGTTCGGTCTGGAGTGGATCATGTATGATGCTCTGACCATCCGGATCTCTGAGGTGGACTCTCTGCAGCTGTTCAGCCTGGTTGATTTCCAGGAACTGCTGATCCCCATGGTGGCAACCTTTGCCGCAGCCGGTCTGTTTGTCGGTATTGTGGGCAGCTGGACTTCCATCCGGAAGTTTATGAATGTCTGATGAGGGATTGCGGCCTTGTCCGCAATATACAAGCCTCAAACAGAAATACAATTGGAGACCAAGCCTATGAATCGCAAATCCCTTACATCCGTGCTGGCATTTGTGCTGGCGGCAGTGCTGGTATTTCCTGTCCTGCCTGCACCCGCACAGGCGGCGAAATCTTCTTCCGCCATCCAGTCGGAGCTTGACGCACTGAAGGATCAGAACAAAGCCATTCAGGCAGAGATCAATTCCATTCAGCGCAAGTATGATGCCAATGCCAATGAGATCCAGGATCTGGTGGATAAAAAGAATGCCATCGATCAGGAGATCTCTCTTCTGAACGCCCAGATCCGGAATCTGAATGATCAGATTTCGGTCTACAGCCAGATGATCGCCGATGCCCAGGACGAACTGGATATTGCCCAGTTTACCCTGAACGGCCTGAATGAGAAGCACAAACTGCGCATCCGGGCCATGGAGGAAGAAGGCGATGTCAGCTACTGGGAAGTTATTTTCGAAGCCAACAGCTTTATTGATATGCTGGACCGCATCAATATGATGCAGGAGATCGCGGCTTCCGACCAGGCCCGCCTGGAGGAGATGCGCCAGGTGGCCGAGCAGGTCATCGATGCCCAGGAGCAGATGACTCTGGGCAAGGCGGAACTGGAAGAATCCAATGCATCTCTGGTGGAGTCCCAGGCCGTGATGGAGGTAAGACGGACAGAGTCCGATGAGATCCTCCGGGAACTTGCCAGGAAGCAGGATGAATTCCAGATGATGCTGGATGAATCCGAAAGCAAGCAGGATGACCTGATGCGGGATATCGCCGCCAAGGAAAAGGAACTGAAGGAAGCAAAGTATGAGGAAAAGCTGGCTGCTCTGGCAGCTGCCGGCGGCGCCCCTGCTTCCGATGCCACCTGGAGAACTCCGGTATCCGGTTATACCCTCACCAGTCCCTTCGGCATGCGCAAGCACCCTGTCCTGGGTGTGACCCGGATGCACAACGGCATTGACATGGCCTGTGCTCAGGGAACTCCCATCTATGCCACCCGTGCCGGTAAAGTCACCACGGCTTCCTACCAGGCAGGCGGAGCCGGCTACTATGTCAGCATCAACCACCTGGATGGATTCTCTTCCATCTATATGCATATGACCCATTTTGTCGTGTCCGCAGGCCAGAGTGTCTCTCAGGGCCAGCTCATCGGCTATGTGGGCAGTACCGGTATTTCCACCGGCCCCCACCTGCATTTCGGTATTTCCTATGCAGGCAGCTACGTAAATCCCCTGGCATATATCTATTAATGCCGCCCCCTTTCAAAAGGAGTAGACTATGAAAAATCGCAAACGTCTGGTATCCGTACTGGCCGGAATCATGGCAGCGGTCCTGCTGATTACCCTGATCGCAGGTCTGATCCCTGTTTCTGCCAATGCAAATATCTATGAATCCTCCAGTGAGATCCGGGCACAGATCAATGCTCTGAAAAAGGAAAAGGATGCCATTCAGGCACAGATCAAGGATGTCAAGGAGCAGTATAAGAAGAATGAGGACGAGATCGCCGATGTGGTGGCCCGGAAGAACGTGATCGATCAGGAGATCGGTCTGCTGTGCACCGAGCTGATCAACATCAACGAGCAGATCTCCGCCTTCAATGTGCTGATCGCCGACAAGCAGGACGAGCTTGACAATGCGGAAGCCCGTTATATTGAACTGAATGAAAACACCAAGGACCGGATCCGGGCCATGGAAGAAGACGGCAGTCTGTCCTACTGGGAAGTGCTGTTCAAGGCCAACAGCTTCTCTGATCTGCTGGACCGGATGAATATGGTGGAGGAGATTGCCGCCTCCGACCAGCGCCGCCTGAAGGCACTGGGCGAAGCCGCTGAAAATGTGGAAGAAGCTCAGGAGGAGCTGGAACTGGAAAAAGCTGACCTGCAGGTCACCAAGGAAGAACTGGATGCTACCCAGGCAGAACTGGATGCCAAGCGGGAAGAGGCCGATGAACTGATTCAGGAACTGCTGACCAAGGGCATGGAACTGGAAGAACTGCAGGCAATGTTCGAGGAACAGAAAAAGGCTTTCCTGGACGAAATTGCCCAGCAGGAGGTCGCTTACAGCGCCGCAAAGCAGCGGGAATATGAGGAATGGCTGGCTACTTCTGAGACCACCCAGCCTCCCACAGTCGCCCCCGGCAATACCGGCGGTAACAGTGCATCCGGCGGAACCAATAATTCCTCCACCACCAATTCCGGCTCCAACTCCGGCAGCGTCAATACCGGCACCAGCTGGAGAGTGCCTGTGGCCTACAAGCGGCTGGAAAGCCCCTTCGGCAACCGTACTGCTCCCACTGCAGGCGCATCCTCCTACCATCAGGGTGTCGACCTTTCCGCAGATCAGGGAACGCCTGTCTATGCCTCCCGGGGCGGTCAGGTCAGTGTTGCCTCCTACGGCAGTGCTGCAG
>JAFZGL010000101.1 GCA_017555395.1 Oscillospiraceae bacterium
CTCGCCGCCGGTGACGGTCATACCGCCTGCGGCGGGTGCAGCGGGGGCAGCGGCCACAGGAGCGGCAGCGGGTGCAGCCACGGGAGCGGCTGCGGGGGCAATAGCCTCATATTCGGCAACACACATTGCCTTGTCTGCAACGACCTCCACCTCATAGGTACGGCCATTCAGAGTTACCTTATATTTCATATTTACTTGACCTCCTTGATGGAAATGAAGCGCAGCTCATTCAGGGGCTTGCCCATCTTGTTGGCTACGATTGCCATGATCATGGCAGCGGTCTTGGGTTCCACATCGTACAGCTTCAGGGTACCTGCGGTACCGGGCGCGGGCTGAGACTTGGCAGGCAGCTGGATCTCACCCTTGGTGTGGGGAGCCACGGGAACGGCGGCCATTTCGGCTTCCTTGGCGGCAGTCTTGGCTGCCAGCTTGGCATCCCGTGCGATGAAGACCTTGCCCATGGCCATGATGACCAGCATCAGCAGGATCAGGCCGAAGAAGACGACAGCGTAGCCCAGCAGAGCGACGATACCGGCATTGGCCATGCTGATGTTTACAAGATCAACAGAGACAGCGGAAGTTAACATCATAATGTTACCCTCCTCTTAGCACTCGACGATAGAGTAGGTGCAGACATTCTCTTCCTTGGCCTTGCGCTCTTCCAGATACTTTTCGGCCAGGTTGGGGAATGCGATGTAGCTCAGGACATCCTCGTCGGTCTTGGCCAGATCGCCCAGCTTCTCACGGGTGGTTTCCACGATGGGAGCCAGGGTGTCGGCGTAGCGGCCCTCCAGGGGCTTCTCGTCGCCCAGGATCTGAGCCTGGATCTCGGCATTGATGGGAGCGGGGGTGGTGCCGTACTCACCGCGGCAGTAAGCCTTGATCTCCTTGGAGACGGACTTGTAGCGCTGGCCGTCCAGAACATTGCGGACTGCCTGAACGCCGACCATCTGAGAGGTGGGGGTGACCAGGGGAGGATAGCCCATGTCGGCGCGGACCTTGGGAGTCTCCAGCAGAGCTTCGTCCAGACGGTCCAGAGCGTTCATCTGCTTCAGCTGGCTCAGCAGGTTGGACAGCATGCCGCCGGGGATCTGGTAGGTCAGGCACTGGGTGTCGGTGGCCATGGACTTGGGCATCAGGGTGCCGTCCTTGATGAACTCGTCGCGGACGCCCTTGAAGTAGTCAGCCATCTTCTTGGTGGCCTTGTCGTTGATGTCGACTTCGTAGCCCAGCTGACGCAGAGCGTAGGCCAGAGTCTCGGTGGCGGGCTGAGAGGTGCCGCCGGAGAAGGGGGAGATGGCGGTGTCGATGATGTCGCAGCCGGCTTCCACAGCCTTCAGGTAGGTCATGAATGCCAGACCGGTGGTGGAGTGGGTGTGCAGGTCGATGGGCATGCCGGGGACAGCGTCCTTGATGGCGGAGACCAGGTCGTAGGCTTCCTGGGGACCCATGATACCGGCCATGTCCTTGATGCAGATGGTGGAAGCGCCCATTTCCTTCAGCTCCTTCACGGTCTGCACGTACTTGGCGTGGGTGTGAACGGGAGAGGTGGTGTAGGAAATGCAGCCGGAAGCGATGGCGCCGGTGTTGACAGCGGCTTCCATGGCGACCTTCAGGTTATTGGTGTCATTCAGAGCGTCGAAGATACGGATCACGTCGATGCCGTTTTCGACAGCCTTCTTGACGAACAGCTTGACAAAATCGTCGGGATAGTGGGAGTAGCCCAGAACGTTCTGGCCGCGCAGCAGCATCTGCAGCTTGGTGTTCTTGACCACAGCCTTGATCTTGCGCAGACGCTCCCAGGGATCTTCGTTCAGGTAACGCAGGCAGACGTCAAAGGTAGCGCCGCCCCAGCATTCGATGGAGTAGTAGCCGGCCTGGTCGATGGTCTCCAGCATGGGCTCGAACTTCTCGAAGGGCAGACGGGTGGCGATGAGAGACTGGTTCGCATCACGCAGAACGGTCTCCACAAACTGAACTTTTTGTGCCATTTTGTATGTAACCTCCATTGATAGGATATAAAATAGACGAATCAAAAAACGAAATAAAGTGGTCAATTTGGTAAAGACACACAATAATTCATTTTGACCAGCCTGTTATTTTTAGACCAGCGGCAGCAAACCGTTGGTGAAAACCCATAAAATGTAAAAAGACAAATACTCTGGATTTGTGACTCTCTACAAACGGGCTTTTGGGGTGAAATTCGGTTAAATTCCCAACCTTCACCAATTAGATAATATCACAAACACCAATAAATGTAAATATCTTTTTTTCTTTTTTATCCGGGGCTTAAATACATTTGTATTCAGAGAGATGAACGCAGTGAAATCGATATTATAGAATCGATAAATTGCTTTTGCAAAAAACTTTGGGAATTCTATTGATTTTTACCAATTCATAGTGTATGATATCATTGCTGAATATGGGATACCCAAGCGGCAATAAATACTGCGTGGGTATTACTACTTATAATATGAAAGAGGTAACCTATTATGGCACAGATCGATCTGAGCAAGTACGGCATCACCGGCGCCACCGAGATCGTCCACAACCCCTCCTACGAAGCACTGTTCGAGGCTGAGATGGATCCCTCTCTGGAAGGCTTTGAGAAGGGCCAGCTGACTGAGCTGGGCGCTGTCAACGTCATGACCGGCATCTACACCGGCCGCTCCCCCAAAGACAAGTTCATCGTCATGGACGATGTTTCCAAGGACACCGTGTGGTGGACTTCCGATGAGTTCAAGAACGACAACAAGCCCGCTTCCGTGGAAGCTTGGAATGCCTGCAAGGAACTGGCTCTGAAGGAGCTGTCCAATAAGAAGCTGTACGTCATGGACGTCTTCTGCGGCACCAACCCCGACTCCCGTATGGGCATCCGCTTCATCATGGAAGTGGCATGGCAGGCTCACTTCGTCAAGAATATGTTCATCGCTCCCACCGCTGAAGAGCTGGCTGTCTTCGAGCCCGACTTCGTTGTTTACAACGCTTCCAAGGCTAAGGTCGAGAACTTCAAGGAGCTGGGCCTGAACTCCGAG
>JAFZGL010000102.1 GCA_017555395.1 Oscillospiraceae bacterium
GATGACGCGCAAGAGAAGAAATGCTACCCTGAAGCTGGCTAAGGGCTACTGGGGTTCCAAGTCCAAGCACTTCAAGATGGCCAAGCAGCAGGTCATGAAGTCCGGCAACTACGCTTTCGCTGGCCGCAAGATGAAGAAGCGCGACTTCCGTCGTCTGTGGATCACCCGTATCAGCGCAGCTGTCGCTCCCTACGGCCTGAACTACTCCAAGTTCATGAACGGCGTCAAGAAGGCTGGC
Source organism: Oscillospiraceae bacterium (assembly GCA_017555395.1). GTDB lineage: Bacteria > Bacillota > Clostridia > Oscillospirales > Oscillospiraceae > Faecousia. Next base: position 239 of record JAFZGL010000102.1, read on the forward strand.
ATCGAGCTGAACCGCAAGAGCCTGTCCGAGATGGCTATCAACGACGCAGCTGCTTTCGCAGCTATCGTCGAGAAGGCTAAGGCTGCTCTGTAAGAAGCAAATATCAGACCCTGTCAGCAATGACAGGGTCTTTTTGCATGGGAGGTGATCACATGGAACTGAAGCATATGGCCCAGAGAGAAGGGCGGCTGTCTTCTTTCCTGAAGGAAGAACTGAAAATGTCCACAGGACTGATGAACAAGCTGAAGTGGGGTGATGCCATCGCCGTCAACGGAGAACCCCAGTGGACCAATTATCAGGTGAAGCCCGGTGATGTGATCACTGTCAGGCTGGCAGAGGAGGAGCCGGAATATCCGGCAGAGGACGGCCCTCTGGATATCCTCTATGAGGATGAACACATTCTGGTGGTTGACAAGCCTGCGGGAATGCTGATCCACCCATCCCGGGCGAAAAATGAGGGCACACTGGCAAATTTCGTGTTCGGCTACTATCAAAGGACCGGGCAAAAGTGCGCGTTCCATCCAATGACGAGGCTGGACCGGGATACCTTTGGCATTGTGCTGCTGGCGAAGAACTCCCATGTTCATGCCCTGCTGCAGACCCTGGAAGTGACGAAAACCTACCATGCCCTGACCTTCGGCGGGCCGGAGAAAGACAGCGGCATCATTGACGCACCCATTGCAAGACTGGAACTGCCCAGTCTGCTGCGGTATGTCAGTCCGGAGGGAAAACCCTCCCTGACGGAATACCGGGTGCTGGAACGAAAGGGACAGCAGTGCAAACTGGCACTGCGGCCCATCACCGGAAGAACCCATCAGCTTCGGGTTCACTGTTCCTATATGGGGTGGCCCATTCTGGGAGATCCCCAATACGGCACGGAGGAATCCCAGCAGTTTTCCTGTGTACTGGGACTGAAGCATCAGATGCTCTGTGCCAGGAAGCTGGAATTTGAGCATCCCATGACCGGTGAGGAAATGAAACTGGAATCCAATATGGATACAGCATTATGATAAAAATGAGGGCGTACCCATGCGGGTACGCCCTTTCCTGTGTTTCAGGCGGCGCTGATGCCGGAGAAAAAGTTGACCTTGTCGTTCATATAGAAGGCGGTGTTTGGTTTGCCGGTGAACATGGTATCCTGCTGCGGGGAATTAAAACCATCCTCAGGAATTTCCGGAGGTTCCATACCTTCGGGGAAGTTGCCGTCAATGCCTTCAGGAGGAAGTATGCGGTCTGCGTCGGAATGCTGATCTTTGCCACGAATCTGGGAGGGGTCAAAATCACCCGGTCTTTCGGGATGTTTGTCGGGATCAAAGCCTGCCGGCAGATTTTCGGGATCTAAATCCATGGGCGGCATTCTGCCGGGACTCCGGCGGACATCGGTGCCGGAATAGGCCATCTGGACACCATCCACATAGATATGGTAGGTTTCACCCTGAGTAAATGCGGAATGGGACAGGATCAAACCGCTGAAGCCGCGGCTGTTGGTGCTGTCGTCATCAAAGGAGAAAATTTCGGTGCCATCTTCACGGGTGACGGTGATTCTGGAACCGGCTCCTTGCTGTTGGGCAAACTGGAGATTCATGGTGATCTGCCCGGAATTACTTTCTGCCCAGTCCATAGCAGAACCCAAGGCAACAACAGTACCTCCGTGGATGAAGGAACCCAGATCGGAATCGAGACCCGCATCGGCCATGGGTTTTGCAGAGGAGATGACAGTACCGCCGTTGATCACAAGATAGCCGTTGGAATCGATGCCGTCACCCTCAGCACCCAGGCAGGCACAAATGGTCAGATTACCTCCGTTGATGGTGGTGACGGAGACTCCGTCCTCGTTGGTGTTGATACCGTCATTGTCAGAATTGATGAGGATACTGCCGCCGTTGATGGTCAGATGCAGTTCAGTGTCCAGGCCTTCATTGGCTGCGTTTAGTTCCAGAGAACCGGGGCCAAAGACATTCATGGACATATAGGAATAGATTGCACCGTCCTGCTTCCACAACTTCTTTTCACCTTCCTGATCCTTGAAGATTTTGGCTACATAAGCGCCATTGACAGTACTGCTGCCTTTCAGAATCAGGTTCGCGCCTGCTGCGGAGGTGTCCACTTCTGCCTTGGCAGTGTCGGTGGACCACAGACCGTCACACTCGTAGGTGTTCTGGAACAAAATGGCGGGAGCCACGGTGCAGGTGATGTCGGCGCCGTCCAGGATCAGTTCCACCACGGCTTCGGGATCGTAGTAGGCATCTTCACCCAGATCGATGCGGATCTGACCGGCGGAGAGCTTGCCGCTGACACGGTAGGCGCCGGGGGCGGTGATATTTACCACGGTGTGGGCAGCTGCTTCATCAGCGGTATGCTTATCCGCATCGGAGCCTTCGCCGTAGGGATTGCCGCTGTCGTAGGTATCCCGATCTTCGTAATAGATAATGTCATGGGTGACAAATACAGATTCGTTTTCTTTGATGCCGCCATCCAGGCTGTCTACCAGAATTCCCTCATCAGACAGGGAGATGCGGGTCACATAATCAAACCGGGAGACATATTCCACTTCGCTGGAGACTGGAGTGGGGGCGACTGTTGCGATGGGCATGGTTTCCACGGCAGAGCTGGTCACTTCTGCCACGGTGCCGGTGCCGCAGCCGGTGAGCAACGCGGCGCACAGAAATACAGAAAGGATCTTTTTCATAAGCTACCTTCTTTCAGTTGGGATGATAAAACAAGTATATTATGTGACACTGAATCGGGGCTGAAATGAAGATGAACCTTTTGTTACAGAAACAGGGAGCGGTATTCCGCTCCCTGTTTTTGCTTAGTCCAGTTCGAAAGCGCCGGTGTAGAGCTGATAGTAGGTGCCCTTCTGGGCAATCAGATCATCGTGGGAACCCCGCTCAATGATCCGTCCGTGATCCAGCACCATGATGCAGTCGGAGTTCATGATGGTGCTGAGCCGGTGGGCGATGACGAAGACGGTGCGTCCCTTCATCAGGGCATCCATGCCGTCCTGCACCAGTTTTTCGGTACGGGTATCGATGGAGGAGGTGGCTTCGTCCAGGATCATGACAGGAGGATCGGCCACAGCAGCCCGGGCAATGGCGATCAGCTGACGCTGACCCTGGGAGAGGCTGGCACCGTTGGCGGTGAGCTCTGTATTGTAGCCCTTGGGCAGACGGACGATGAAATCATGGGCATTGGCCAGCTTCGCGGCGGCGATGCACTCTTCGTCGGTGGCATCCAGTTTGCCGTAGCGGATGTTATCCATGACGGTGCCGGTGAACAGGTTGGTATCCTGCAGAACCACACCCAGAGAACGGCGCAGATCTGCCTTGCAGATCTTGTTGATATTGATGCCGTCATAGCGGATCTTGCCGTCATCAATGTCATAGAACCGGTTGATCAGATTGGTGATGGTGGTTTTGCCGGCACCGGTGGCGCCCACGAAGGCGATCTTCTGTCCGGGGTAGGCGTAGAGGGTCACATCATGCAGAACGGTCTTTTCAGGTACATAGCCGAAATCCACATTGTACATGGTGATATCGCCCTTCAGTTCCGTATAGGTGACAGTACCTTCTGCCTTGTGGGGATGCTTCCAGGCCCAGTGACCGGTGCGCTCGGCACATTCGGTGATGGTGCCATTTTCGTCGATTCTGGCATTGACCAGGGTGACATAGCCGTTGTCGGCTTCCGGCTTTTCGTCCATCAGATCAAAGATGCGTTCGGCGCCGGCCAGAGCCATGACGATGGAGTTGATCTGGTTGGAGATCTGGGAGATGGGCATGTTGAAGCTGCGCGACAGCAGCATGAAGGTCATCAGGTTGCCCAGAGAGATCAGCTTTCCTTCGGAGGCCACAACGATGAGACCGCCCACCACAGCCAGAATGGCATACTGGATATAACCCAGATTGTTGTTGACGGGACCCATCATATTGGTCAGCTTGCCGGCGGTGTAGGCGTTGCGGCAGAGTTCTTCGTTGAGACGGTCGAACTCTTCTTTGCAGGCATGCTCATGATTGAAGACCTTGATGACCTTCTGGCCGGAAATCATTTCCTCCACATAGCCGTTCAGGGCACCCAGGGAGCGCTGCTGACCAACAAAATATTTGGCGGCGCTGCTGACAACCTTGACAGTGACGAAGGTGATGCCGGCCACGGTGAACATGGTGACGATGGTCAGAATCCAGGAGGACCGGAGCATGGCGGTGAAAATCACAATGATGGTAATCACGGAGGAAAAGGCCTGGGGGATGGACTGAGAGATCATCTGCCGCAGGGTGTCGATGTCGCTGGTGTAGCGGGACATGATGTTGCCGGCGGTGTTGGTATCGAAATACCGCAGAGGCAGGCGCTGCATTTTGGTGAACATCTCGTCACGGATGGCCTTCTGAGTGCCCTGACCCACGGTGACCATCAGAAACTGCTGCAGGAAGGAGGCCAGAATACCGCAGCCGAAGACCGCGGCGATGCCCATCAGATAGTTCACCAGAGGGGCAAAATCGGTGGAGCCGGAGGCCACCATGGGGAGAATGTAGTTATCCACCAGATTGCCGATGTTTTCACTGCCCCGGGTCTGGGCAAAAGCGGTGACCACGATGCAGATCATCACGGCGATCAGATTGGGAAGATAGGGCTTCATGTAGCTCAGCAGGCGGAGGAATGTTTTCTTAGGGTTCTTGGCTTTGCGGCCGTCACCCATCATTTTTGCAGGAGGCATTTTGTTATTCAGCAACCTCTAAAAATTCTTTTTGTCGGAGCAGCGGATCTTTTGACCCAGCGTATCACTTTGAAAATCTCGAAATACACAAAGTATTCCCTCGATTTTCAAATCTCAATCTGTGCCAAAATCTTTCGCTGCCCGATCAGAAATAATTTTTGATCGGCTGCTTACTTCCCTCCTTTCTGCTGGGATTCATATACTTCGCGATAGATGATAGAAGAGGCGAGGAGTTCTTCGTGAGTGCCCACGGCGTCCACCATGCCGTTTTCCATGATGATGATCATGTCGGCGTCCTGAACGGAGGAGACTCGCTGGGCGATGATCAGCTTGGTAGTACCGGGGATCTCTTCCCGGAAGGCCTGGCGGATCATGGCATCGGTGCGGGTATCCACGGCGGAGGTGGAATCATCCAGGATCAGGATCCTGGGCTTCTTCAGCAGAGCCCGGGCAATACACAGGCGCTGCTTCTGACCGCCGGAGACGTTGGTGCCGCCCTGCTCGATTTTATGGTCATAGCCGTCGGGGAAGGCCATGATGAAATCGTGAGCACAGGCCAGCTTACAGGCATGGATCAGTTCCTCGTCTGTGGCATCGGGATTGCCCCAGCGCAGATTCTCCTTGATGGTGCCGGAGAAGAGGACGTTTTTCTGAAGCACCATGGCCACATTATCCCGGAGGGTTTCCAGATCGTAGCTGCGGACATCGATGCCGCCCACCTTCAGAGTACCTTCGGATACATCGTAAAGCCGGGGCACCAGCTGAACCAGAGTGGTCTTGCTGGAACCGGTGCCGCCCAGAATACCAACGGTGGCGCCGGAGGGGATATGCAGA
>JAFZGL010000009.1 GCA_017555395.1 Oscillospiraceae bacterium
AAGAAGTACTTCTCCGTCGCTTCCGGCGGCGGCACCGGCCGTACTCTGCACCCCGACAACATGGCAGCTGGCCCCGCTTCCTACGGCCTGACCGATACCATGGGCCGTATGCACGGTGACGCTCAGTTCGCCGGCTCTTCCTCCGTCCCCGCCCACGTTGAGATGATGGGCTTCCTGGGCGCAGGTAACAACCCCATGGTCGGTATGACCGTTTCCGTGGCTGTTGCTGTTGAGGAGTCTCTGAAGAAGTAATTTCTTCTCAAAAAGCATTAGAAACACCTCCGATTGTCTAAATCGGGGGTGTTTTTTACTTGATTCGATTGTGATAATTGTTTTTGGTATTGAAAAACTGTGAAATATGGGCGGTTTTTGGCAGATAAAGTGCTGGAAATTACATTTTGTTGTTGAATAAGGGAGCAAATAAATTATAATCATAGTTAATGTCGTATTTGGAGGCGGTTATGAAAAAGTTTTTGACACTTGTTTTGGTATTATGTTTAATATTGAGCGGATGCTCTACTGCGAAATATAAGCCGGAACAGATTGCATCTGCCATTGCGGATATTTCTGCTGACAGTGAAGGCAATGTTATGATCCGGCTTGCGGATGGGCGTGTGTTTGACTTAGGATCATCGCTGAAGGGTGAACAGGGTCCCCAGGGAGAAGTCGGACCTCAGGGACCAAAGGGAGATACTGGTGCACAGGGTCCTCAGGGCGAGCCTGGTCCTCAAGGGCCTAAGGGAGATACCGGAGCACAGGGTCCCCAGGGAGAAGTCGGACCTCAGGGACCAAAGGGAGATACCGGTGCGCAGGGTCCGCAAGGAGATATCGGCGCACAGGGTCCACAAGGAGTGCCCGGTCCTCAAGGTCCACAGGGAGGCAGTTCAGGCTCGAATGAAGATGTAGATGCTACTCCGGATAATGCCATACCAGATGGAACTTCCATTCCGTGTGATGATTCTTTTCCGCAGACATTTAACTTAACATATACATATTATGAAATTACGCCAACAGAAGAGAAATCTGACGGAGAAATTATTACGGCATATCTAGGAAAAGAATACACATGTTCCTTTGGTACGGTTACATGCACTGGTGCCAGAGCTAAAATATACAATTATGATTCTTATGTAAATGGATCCCATTATGATTATTATGTGGACTATGAAGTTGATATCACGCTCAATCAAGACTCACCTTATTACGGCACACGATCCTTTACATCTCCGGATGGCGGAAGTATGTGGGCAGGAGATAATTGGTATTCCTATGGATATTCTGATGGAATGTATTACTGGGAAGGAAAAAACTGGATTCAGAGGTTTGAGTATCCTAGGGTATACATAGAATTATTACAATCCCGTGGTAGTTTTGAAGTTCTTTCGTCTGAAGCTAATTCTGCAGGTTCTTATACTGTCAGTGGTCGCTACTATTATTATACTTCGGAAAATTTACCGGAAACCTTTTCTTTGCGAGGAATTACGACAACCCCATGGTCGGCATGACCGTTTCCGTGGCCGTTGCTGTTGAGGAGTCCCTGAAGTAATTCTGCTTCTTCCAAACATTGAGATCCCGGCTCGCAAGGGCCGGGATCTTTTTCTGTCCGGTAATATCATGGGAGGAAAAGTCTTTGCCGGATGAGGACACTTTGCCCGGATTTTGTCTTGACGATTGTAATATTTGTCTATATAATAAATGAGCGATACTGGGTTTCTGGGCAATAATGCCCATACAGAGAGGATGCGCGGATATGTACGAAAAAGAGATACTTCCCCCTGGAATCAGAAAGGCCGTTGGCAAAGAGGTATTCATCTTCCTGACCTGCTTCCTGGGCTTTTTTGTTTTTGTGGGTATGGAAATGGGCATTGCCAATATGTTCAGCACATTGATGAATACAGCTTATCAACTGCTGTTGGATACGGTGTTCTATATCATGGCAATCGCGGTGCTGGCAGGCGCCATTTCTGCACTGTTTTCGGAGTTCGGTGTGATTGCGCTGCTGAATAAACTCCTGTCCCGGAGCATTGAGGCAGTGTACGGCCTGCCCGGTGCCAGTGCCGTGGGCGTATTTACCACCTATCTTTCTGACAACCCTGCGATCCTGACTCTGGCAAACGACAGTACCTTCCGCCGCTACTTTAAAAAATACCAGATCCCGGCGCTGACCAACATCGGAACATCCTTTGGCATGGGTCTGATCATCACAACCTTCATGATGGGCCTGAAATCACCCTCCGGTGAGAAATTCGGTCTGGCTGTATTGGTCGGCAATCTGGGTGCCGTTGTGGGCAGTATTGTCAGTACCCGTCTGATGCTCCGCTATACCTCCAAAGTGTTCGGCAAGGACGCTCCCTGTGATATCGCGGATGAGGATGAGGTCTTCGATATCCATTCCTATCGGAAAGTACGGCTGGGAAGCGGTGGACTTCGGTTTATGGATGCCCTGCTGGAAGGCGGTAAAAGCGGTGTGGATATGGGCCTGAGCATTATTCCCGGTGTTCTGCTGATCTGCACCCTGGTGCTGATGCTGACCAATTCCGCACCTGCCGGCGGTTATACGGGCGCTGCCTATGAAGGAATCGGCCTGCTGCCCTGGATCGGCGGAAAGCTCAGCTTTATTCTGCAGCCGCTCTTTGGATTTTCCAGCGCGGAGGCAATTGCGGTTCCCATTACCGCGCTGGGTGCCGCCGGCGCTGCCATCAGTATTGTGGAAAAACTGATCGCCTCCAGTCTTGCCAACAGCCATGATGTTGCCGTATTCACCGCAATGTGCATGTGCTGGAGCGGATATTTGAGCACCCATGTGGCCATGATGGACAGCCTGAAGTGCAGCTACCTGACCGGTGTTGCCATTGTGTATCATACCATCGGCGGAATTTGTGCCGGTGTTTTTGCCAACTGGTGCTATCAGCTGCTGACACTGGTGTTGTAAATTCAGATCCGGAGACCGTTTGTGTCTCCGGATTTTTTATCTGTGCTTTAAAAAATGAGGAATTCTTCGCCTGAAATCCGCGTACAAAAGACGAATGTCCGCCCGAGAAAAGTGTGATGCCCGAAATGATCCATTAATTGGAAAATCTTTTTCATTTATTACGTATGTTGTGCAACTAAACAATAAAAATGGGGAAATAATTTTTTGCATTGTTATTTTTCTACAAAAATACTTGATAAATGAAAAGAAGTGTAGTATAATACTGCACATCCAATGGAGGAATATGTAAAAAACGTTGGACGTGAAAGGAAAGGATGAAAAGTATGAATATGCTCGCTATTCTGGCACCCGTTCTGGGTGTCGTTGCTCTGCTCTTTGCAGCATCTCTGTCTGCAAAGGTGTCAAAGCAGGATGCAGGTACTGATCGAATGAAGGAGATCGCTGCATTCATCCACGAGGGTGCACAGGCATTCCTGGTGGCTGAATACAAGATTCTGGTTGTGTTCGTTGCAGTCCTGTTTGTCGGTGTCGGCCTGGGTATCAGCTGGATTACCGCTGTGGCATTCCTGATGGGTGCCGTTTTCTCTACCATCGCCGGCTACTGCGGTATGAACGTTGCCACCAAGGCCAACGTCAGAACCGCTGCCGCTGCCAAGGACTCCGGCATGAACAAGGCTCTGTCCATCGCCTTCTCCGGCGGTGCTGTCATGGGTATGTGCGTGGTCGGTCTGGGTCTGCTGGGTGTCGGTCTGGTTTATCTGGTGACCGGCGATCCCAACGTGCTGTCCGGCTTCTCTCTGGGTGCATCTTCCATCGCACTGTTTGCCCGTGTGGGCGGCGGTATCTACACCAAGGCAGCCGACGTCGGCGCTGACCTGGTTGGTAAGGTGGAAGCCGGTATCCCTGAAGATGACCCCCGTAACCCCGCTACCATCGCCGATAACGTCGGTGACAATGTCGGTGACGTTGCAGGCATGGGCGCTGACCTGTTTGAAAGCTACGTCGGCTCCATCGTCTCTGCCATCACCCTGGGCGCTGTCTACTACAACATCACCGGTGCCGTCTTCCCCCTGCTGCTGGCATCCGTGGGTATTGCCGCAGCTATTTTCGGTACCTTCTTTGTCAAGGGCGATGAGAATGCCTCTCCCCACAAGGCTCTGAAGACCGGTACTTACACCGCCAGCGCAGCTGTTATTGTTGCATCTCTGGCCATGAGCTGGCTGTTCTTCGGCAACCTGAAGGCAGCATTTGCCATCATCTTCGGTCTGGCAGTCGGTGTGCTGATCGGTATCATCACCGAAATCTACACCTCCGGCGACTACCGCTTCGTCAAGAAGATCGCCCAGCAGTCCGAGACCGGTTCCGCTACCACTGTTATTTCCGGTCTGGCTGTCGGTATGCATTCCACCGCAGTGCCCATCCTGCTGATCGCTGTGGGCATCATCGGTGCTTACATGGCTGACGGCCTGTACGGCATTGCACTGGCCGCTGTCGGTATGCTGTCCACCACCGGTATCACCGTTGCTGTTGACGCTTACGGTCCCATCGCCGATAACGCCGGCGGTATTGCCGAGATGTCCGGCCTGCCCAAGTCTGTCCGTAAGATCACCGATACCCTGGACGCTGTCGGCAATACCACTGCTGCCATGGGTAAGGGCTTCGCCATCGGCTCCGCTGCTCTGACTGCCCTGGCTCTGTTCGTTTCCTACGCAGAAGCTGTCAAGCTGTTTGAGACCGGTATCAACCTGCTGGACTACAAGGTTATCGTCGGTCTGTTCATCGGCGGCATGCTGCCCTTCTTCTTCTCTGCACTGACCATGGACTCCGTTTCCAAGGCTGCCTATAAGATGATCGAGGAAGTCCGCCGTCAGTTCCGTACCATCCCCGGCATCCTGGAAGGCACCGGCAAGCCCGACTACACTTCCTGTGTTGCCATCTCCACCCAGGCCGCTCTGCATGAGATGCTGGTTCCCGGTGTTCTGTCCGTCATTGCTCCTCTGTTTGTGGGTATCGTTCTGGGTACCGGTGCACTGGGCGGCCTGCTGGCAGGCGCTCTGGTCACCGGCGTTCTGATGGCTCTGTTCATGTCCAATGCCGGCGGCGCATGGGACAACGCCAAGAAGTACATCGAAGAAGGCCACCACGGCGGCAAGGGCAGCGAAGCTCACCGCGCAGCCGTTGTCGGCGATACCGTCGGCGACCCCTTCAAGGATACTTCCGGACCTTCCATCAACATCCTCATTAAGCTGATGACCGTTGTGGCACTGGTATTTGCGCCTCTGTTCCTGCTGATCAACGCAGGTATGGGTCTGCTGTAATTGAGAAAAGGAGAAGCAATCATGGATCATATTTACGAAAAAGAATTTGACTTTGTTATCAGCCGCGCCAAGGCTCTGGACCGCCCTGCCCGTATGGTCGTTGCCGGCGCTGACTGCGAAAACATTGTAAAGGCTGTTTTTGAGGCAGAGGCTCAGGGATTTGCCCGTCCTATCCTGGTTGGCAATGAGGACAGAATCGTTGCTGTGCTGAAGAAGCTGGGTCTGTATGAGCGCAACTATGTTATCAGCCATGTGCCCGACTATGAGATCAATACCATTTACCATGTCTACATGGAGCGTGCTCTGAAAATCATCAATGACGGTCTGGCTGACATTCTGGTCCGCGGCAACACCTCTACCCGTAACTTCCTGATGCCTCTTCTGGATAAGAAGATCGGCATCGCCACCGGCCTGGTCAGCGAAGTTGCTCTGATCAAGGTTCCTTACTATGACAAGGTTCTGGCACTGTCTGATACCTCCGTCTGCATCAACCCCTCCGAAGGCCAGCGTAAGAAGATCGTCAAGAATATCTGCTATGTTCTGGATCACCTGGGTGTCAAGCGTCCCAAGATCGGCGTCCTGGCTCTGGTGGAAAAGCCCAGCTTCCATATGCGTGATACCGTTGAGGCACAGAACATTATCCGTTCCCACAAGATGGAGCCCATCGCAGACTGCGAACTGGTCGGCCCCATTCCCTGGGACCTGATCGTCAGCAAGGAAGCAGCCCGTCTGAAGGGATTTGACTGCCCCTACAGCGGCGAATTCGATGCTGTTCTGATGCCCAATGTCATGGCCGGCAACACCGTCATGAAGGTTCTGGGCATGTCCGCAACTTCCAATGCCTGTGCCGTTCTGGCCGGTACCAGAATTCCTGTTGCAATTTCTTCCCGTTCCAGCTCTGTGGAAGAGGCATACCTCAGCCTGTGCGTTGCAGCAGCAATGCTCTACGAGGACAAGAAGTAATCCATCCAACAAAAAAAGCAGCACCGAAAGGTGCTGCTTTTTCTTTGGTTAAAGACAGGTTTTTAAGCAGTGCAACAGACTGCTCCGGGTGGATTCGAAGAAAATGCCGTGAGAAGCGGTCAGGGTACCGTCCATGCGGATGTCCCGAGGAGCAGCATTCGGATTGCGGGTCAGACGGGTCAGAGCATCTGTCAGATTCAGTTCCTCAAAGACCCGACGGATGGTATGGTACATATCCAGATCATTGCCGGAACCGAAGTTGTAAACACCACCGGGCAGGGCCAGCGCAGCCGGCAGATTTTTTACAACAGCATCCACACCTGTGATACCCCGGAAGTCCCGGTCAGACCAGCTCAGGGGTAGGGAAGCGTCAGTCAGCGCGTTGCGGAGACTGACCAGAAGATGGCCGTGTTCGCCCGGGAGAGAGGTTTCTGAATACATCCAGCTCAGTCTCAGACTGACGGTATCGGGGCAGATTTCCATGCACTGCTGTTCGGCCAGCAGTTTCTGCCGGGCATATACGGTTTCCGGGGATAAAATCTCCCGCTCGGAATGGGGACCGGGCAGGGGGGAGGCGTGATACACCTGATCGGAACTGCAGAAAACCAATTTTGCGCCAAACTCCCTGCAGGCAGCGGCGAGGTTGACACTGCCGGTCACATTGACCCGGGTGCTGAATTCCGGTTCCCGCTGGCACCGACCGGTATCCGAAACAGCGGCACAGTGGATGACCGCATGAGGTTGGTGCTGCCGGAACCAGATATTCACGCTGTTTTTGTCGGTGATATCCAGCTGACTGTGGACGGGGGTCTGTACCTCGTATCCCAGGCTGGAAAAGTATGCAGCTGTGCGGCTCCCCAGGAAGCCGGTGGATCCGGTGATTAAAATCTTCATATCGGAGTTCCTTTCGCCTTTTTCTATACTATAACACAGAAAAACGGGATCAACAAGTGGCAGCAATCCAGGGATGCACTGATGTTAACAATAATATATCGGAAATATAAATAAACAGATAACTTTAATTACATCTTGAAATTTCACAAGAAAAATGTCACATGATATAATTCAGTCAGGAAAAATGATTCATTATTTCCGGTAAAAAACACAAAGAAAGAAGGAAAACTCTCATGAAGAAGTTCTTCGCTCTGCTGCTGGCACTGGCTATGGTCCTGTCTCTGGCTGCATGCGGCGGCTCCGATGCCCCTGCTGCCGAGGCTCCCAAGGCTGACGCTCCTGCTGCAGAAGCACCCAAGGCTGATGCTCCCGCCGCAGCACCCGCTGCTTACAAGGATGAGCTGAATGTTGCCATCACCGCAAATCCCCCCACGCTGGATGTCCACTTCTCCAACTCCAACATCGTTGGCGGCATCGGCTCTCACATCTATGAGCCCCTGTTCGCCATGAACCAGGAGAATGTTCCCACCCCCGTTCTGGCAGAATCCTATGAGGTTTCTGAGGACGGCACTGTCTACACCATCAAAATCCGTCAGGGCGTCAAGTTCCACAACGGTCAGGAACTGACTGCTGATGACGTCGTTCCCTCCATGGAAAACTGGCTGGTCAAGTCCTCCAAGGCTACCCCCATTGCCGGCACCACCTTTGCAAAGGTTGACGATTATACCATCACCGCAACCCTGCCCGAAGCATACTCCGGCGCTCTGGATATCATGGCCGGTAACGTTCAGTTCGCCGCTATCTATCCCAAGTCCGCTCTGGATGCAGCCGGTGAGGCTGGCATCACCGAGTTCGTCGGCACCGGCCCCTACAAGCTGGCTGAGTGGAAGCAGGATCAGTTCATCCACCTGACCAAGTTTGAAGAGTATCAGCAGCCCGCTGGTGAGTCCTCCGGCTTCACCGGCCACAAGGAAGCTGCTACCCCCGACATCTACTTCCGCGTTGTCACCGACGAGACCACCCGTGTTGCCGGTGTCCAGACCGGTGAGTACGACATCACCGAAGGCATCTCCCTGGAGCAGTACGAAGCTCTGACCACCGATCCCTCCCTGACCCTGTACACCAAGACCGGTGGTACCCTGAACCTGTTCTTCAACACCACCAAGGGCATCATGGCAAAGGAAGAGATGCGTGACGCTATCATGGCTTGCCTGAACTGCGATGACATCATGATGGCTTCCTACATCAACCCCGGCTTGTACAGCCTGAACCAGGGCTGGATGAACCCCGCTTCCGCAACCTGGGGCTCTCAGAACTCCGAGCACTACAACCAGAATGATCCTGCCAAGGCAAAGGAGCTGCTGGCTGCTGCCGGCTACGCAGGTGAAAAGATCCTGCTGGTCACCACTCCCGACTACCCCGCAATGTACAATGCAACTCTGGTTGTCCATGCACAGCTGGTTGCTGCAGGCATCAATGCTGAGGTCGAGCAGTATGACTTTGCTACCTTCATGGAGCACCGTGCTAACCCCGATCAGTTCTCCCTGTACATCACTTCCAACTCCTACAATATCCTCCCTGTCACCCTGTCCGTTCTGAACCCCGGCTGGGCTGGTCTGGATGCTGCCGAGGTTCCTGCCGGCATCGCTGCCATCAAGGCTGCTGCTACCACTGAAGAGGCTGCCGCTGAATGGCAGGCTCTGGAAGAGTTCCTGTATGACTACGGCGCAGCTTCCGTCCTGGGTCACTACTCTGACGTTTCTGCTACCGCAGCCGGTGTTGAAGGCTTCAACTACTTCAACTTCCCCATCTACTGGAACGTGAAGGTCCCCGCATAATTTCATTTTCCCGCAATGCAGGCGGCGGTTTTACCGCCGCCTGTTTCGCCATCTTACAGTGAAGGGAAAGATCCTATGGTATCTTACATTCTGAAACGATTTCTGTCCCTGATCCCCACCCTTTTTGTGGTTTCCCTGGTGGTCTTCCTGGTGGTCTTTCTGATCCCCGGCGGTCCTGCCACTGCTATTCTGGGCATGGAAGCCACTGCGGAAGAACTGGCTGCGCTGAACGCGGAGCTTGGATTTGACCGTCCCTTCCTGGAGCAGTATGCCTCCTGGCTGGGAGGTGTGTTCCAGGGTGACTGGGGACAGTCCTATTTCCTGGATATGTCTGTTCTGGAAGCCATCGGCGAGTACTTTGGCCCCACCCTGAGCCTGGCAATCTATGCAGAGCTGGTGTCCCTGATTCTGGCCATCCCCATGGGCATCATTGCCGCCTACAAACGGGGCAGCCTGGTGGATACCGCTGCGGTTTCCGTTTCTCTGGTGGGTATCGCGCTGCCCGGCTTCCTGCTGTCCATGTTCCTGATGCTGCTGTTCAGTGTCAAGCTGAAATGGCTGCCTGTTGCGGGTTACCGGGAACTGAGTGAAGGCTTCGGTCAGTTTATCCGTTACCTGACCCTGCCGGCTCTGTCTTTGGGCCTTGTTCAGGCTGCCTATATCACCCGTATGACCCGCAGCTCCATGCTGGATGTGCTGTACATGAACTACATCCGCACGGTCCGTGCCAAGGGTCAGAAAGAAGGTATTGTTGTTCTGGTTTACGGCCTGAAGAATGCTGCACCCACCATTCTGACCGTCATCGGTCAGTCCTTCGGCAGCCTGATCACCGGTACCATCGTTACCGAGAGTATCTTCAACATTCCCGGTCTGGGCAGCCTGACCATGAGCGCCATCAACCGACGGGATGTGTTTGTCATCCAGGGTGTTGTCCTGTTTGTGACGCTTTTGTATGTTGTTGTGAATCTGGTTGTCGATCTGCTGTACGGCGTTGTGGATCCCCGGATCCAGCTGGGCCGGAATGATTAAGGAGGGGACAGTATGGCAAATCAAAATCATGTGGCTTCTCCCTCCAGTGAAGCCATTCTCCGGGAACAGAAGCAGATCCGCCGGGAGCAGTTCTTCTCCAACAAGGGAATGCTGATCGGTCTGATTATCTTCTCTGCCATCGTTCTGTCCGCAATTTTCATCCCCATGGTGAACGGCGTTGATCCCAATGTCATGGATGTTGTGAACCGCCTGAAGCCTCCCACGGCAGAGCATATCTTCGGCACCGATGAATTCGGCCGCGACCTGTTTACCCGCGTGCTGTACGGCGCCCGGTCTTCTCTGATCGTGGGCTGCAGCGTTGCTCTGCTGGCCTGCTTCTTCGGTACCCTCATCGGTATCTATGCCAGCTATTTCAAGGTGGCTGATGCCGTCCTGATGCGCATCTGTGAAGGCCTGACCGCCATTCCCGGCATCCTGCTGGCCATTGCGCTGATGGCAGCTCTGGGTGCCAGCAATACCAATGTTATCATTGCGCTGACCATCGTCTATACGCCCAGCGTTGCCAGAGTGGTCCGCAGCTCCGCGCTGGTGGCAAAGGGCCGCCTGTATGTGGAGGCTGCCAAGGTCCAGGGTGCATCCTCCGGCCGCATCCTGTGGAAGCTGATCCTGCCCAATGTTATTTCTCCTCTGACAGTCCAGGCTTCCTATATTTTTGCTCAGGCCATTATCTCCGAGGCATCCCTGAGCTTCCTGGGTGCCGGTATTCCCGCTCCTGCTGCATCCTGGGGTAATATTCTCCAGAGCAGTAAGTCCATTCTGTCCAAGGCACCCTGGGCCGTGATTTTCCCCGGCCTGGCCGTGGTGCTGTGTGTGCTGAGTCTGAATCTGCTGGGTGACGGTCTGCGCGACTACCTGGATCCCAGAACTGCAGGGAGGAAGAAGAAATGAAACATGAATTTCTGAACAAAGAGCCCCTGCTGGAAATCAAGGGACTGAAGGTGAAATTCCCTGCCCGGAAGAACATTCTGACTGCCGTGGACGGTGTGGACCTGCAGATCCGTCCCGGTGAGATCGTAGGTGTTGTCGGTGAATCCGGCTCCGGTAAGAGTGTTATGTCCCAGTCCATTCTCCGCCTGCGGGAATACGATTCCGCTGTGGAATATGAAGGCCAGATCCTCTTTGAGGGTAAGGACATTCTGAAGCTGAATCAGAAGGAAATGCGCCACCTCCGTGGCAACCGGATCGCCGTCATCTTCCAGGATCCCATGACTTCCCTCAGCCCGGTTCATACCGTGGGCAGACAGATGATTGAAGTTCTGCTGCTGCACAAGAAGATCAGCAGATCCGCTGCAAAGGAAAAATGCATCGAACTGCTGAAGCTGGTTGGTATTGCCAATCCTGAAAACTGCTATAAGAAATATCCTTATGAGCTCTCCGGCGGTATGCAGCAGCGTGTCATGATCGCCATGGCCCTGGCCTGTGAACCGGCACTGCTGATCGCAGACGAGCCTACCACTGCACTGGACGTGACCATTCAGGAACAGATCCTGAATCTGATCGCCGATCTGAACGAGAAACTGGGCATGTCTGTACTGTTCATCACCCATGACCTGGGCGCCATGGCCCAGCTGTGCCACAGTGTCCGTGTCATGTATCTGGGCAATCTGGTGGAAGAGGCACAGACTGAGGAACTCTTCGAAAATCCTCTGCATCCCTATACCAAGGGCCTGCTGGACTGCATCCCCAGACTGGATTCTGTCCGCGGTGAGGCATTGCCCACCATCGAAGGCGTGGTGCCTCCGTTGAGCAAGGTGCCCCAGGGCTGCCATTTCTGCACCCGCTGCCCCTATGCCGATGACCGCTGCCGGACTGAGAATCCTCCCTGTGTGGAGGCCAAGCCTGGCCATATGGTCAAGTGCTGGAAATTTGTAACTGAAAAGGAGGGCGAATAATATGAGCGAACCTTTGCTGCAGATTAAAAATCTTCAGAAGAAGTATCCCATTTATGGCCCTCTGGGCAAACTGTTTCCTCCCGTGAACCATATGCGGGCTGTTGCCGATGTGAGCCTGAATGTATATGCCGGCGAGACCTACGGTCTGGTGGGTGAATCCGGCTGCGGCAAGTCCACCACCGGCCGGTCTGTTCTGGGTCTTGTAAAGCCCGACAGCGGTGAGATTCTCTACAACGGCAAGGATCTGACGAAGCTGAGCGACAGTGAGTTCCGGCCGCTCCGCTCCGATCTGCAGATGGTGTTTCAGGATACCCTGTCCTCTCTGAACCCCCGGTCCAGAATCGGTGAACTGCTGGAAGAACCCATGATCATTCAGAACATCGGTACTCCCGCGGAGCGCCGCCAGAAAGTGCTGGATGTGCTGACTATGGTTGGCCTTTCCGAGGAGCATTACTTCCGCTATCCTCATGAACTTTCCGGCGGTCAGGTGCAGCGTCTGGGTATTGCCAGAGCCATGATCATCAATCCCAAGCTGATCATCTGTGATGAGCCTGTTTCTGCACTGGACGTTTCCATTCAGTCCCAGATCCTGAACATGCTGACCCGGCTTCAGCGGGAAATGAACCTGAGCCTGCTGTTTATTTCCCATGACATCGGTGTTGTCCGCTACATTTCTCACCGCATTGGTGTTATGTACCTGGGCACGCTGGTGGAAGAAGCGGAGACGGAAGAACTGTTCAACAACACCCTGCATCCCTATACCAAGGCGCTGTTTGCATCTGTACCCGACTTTGAGCGGAAGGAACGCAAGGTTTCTCTGACCGGCGAACTGCCTCAGTATACGGATGAGTTCAAGGGCTGTGTGTTCCACACCCGCTGCCCCTATGCCTGCGACAAGTGCCGGGAATGCGCTCCTGAAATGAAGGAAGTGTACCCCGGTCACCGTGTGGCCTGCCACCTGGTTTCAGACAAGGCATAATGTGCTGCATCATAATGAAAGCCCCCAGGGAAAATCCCTGGGGGCTTTTGTTGGATCAATATGGTGAGATGAAATTACTCTTCCCAGTTGTGCCAGATGTTCTGGACATCGTCATCATCTTCCATGATGTCGATGAGCTTTTCCATCAGTTTATAGGCTAAAAATAGGGGAATAGAGTAGAAGTCCGAACTTTTATATGATAAATGAGCCACTTCCGTTGGCGTATTTTTGCCTGTATCTGTCACAACAGATTCAGGCACTTATATTATAACTGAAGCGGAAAAATAATGCAATAGCCTAATCAAGTTAAAACAACAAAATACCAACTTTTGAGCCAAAATCAACTATGTTTTGTACTGGTTAGAACATCTTTTGAACATCTTTTTTGAAGTGTAGTATTCAATTTTCACGTCTAAATATGTGGGCATTCATGCCCTCGTTTTCCTCTGAGAATCTAATATAATAGGCTCATAAAGAACAGGGCAACA
>JAFZGL010000103.1 GCA_017555395.1 Oscillospiraceae bacterium
GTCGCCGATGTAGGTGGGGCCACCGCCGGACAGCAGGTAGATGATGTTGAAGTTGTTGATGTTGCCGGTGAAGGAGCTGATCAGGGTGGGGGTCATGACGAAGATCATGTAGGGCAGGGTAACATTCGTGAACTGCTGGAAGGCGTTGGCACCGTCGATACGGGCGGCCTCGTACTGCTCAGCAGGAATGTTCTGCAGAATGCCGGTGACGGACATGACCGTGTAGGGAATACCGACCCAGCAGTTGATGATGATGATGGTCACTCTGGCCCAGGTCGCATCGGTGAAGAAGGGCAGAGGAGCCTCGATCCAGCCCCAGTTCATCAGCAGGGAGTTGACGGCACCCTCATCCTTGAACATGGTGCGGATGATCAGCAGAGAAACGAACTGAGGAACCGCAATGGTCAGGGACAGGATGGTACGCCACATACCCTTCAGACGGGTGCTGGGACGGTTGATGATCATAGCCAGGACGGTGCCGGCGAAGAAGTTCAGGAAGGTTGCGAAGAAGGCCCAGATCAGGGTCCACTGCAGAACGGGCATGAACTGACGGCCCAGAGCGGAAGTGGAATCGAACAGGGACAGGAAGTTCTCAAAGCCAACCCAGTCGAACAGAGTCAGATGCTGCTTGTCGTAGTTGGTGAAGGCCATCAGCATCATGTAGAACAGAGGCACGATGGTGAAGATCATCAGCATCATGAAGGGGGGGAACATCAGGAGCTTATGGATGTTGTTATCGAACAGCTCCTTGATGTCGTCGATCATGGTGGGGACCTTCTTGCCGGACTTCTTGATGTTCAGAGCAACGAAGCCGGAACGGACGGAGGACCGCCAAATGACGACGAAGGCCGCAATGGCGACCATAGAAGCGACGGCGTAGAGCAGGATCTGCTGAGAGTTGTCGCCCTGGATGTACTCGTAGATGAAGAGCTCCTCATTCCAGACCTCTTCGGTGACGCGGTCGCCCAGGCTGGGCAGCAGCTTCAGCCAGTGCAGACCGCCGTTGGGGATGACCATGAAGATCACAAAAGCGACCTCAATGGCCAGATAAAGCAGAGCCTTAATGACCTGACCGGCCATCAGGTTGCCAAAGCCCATGATCAGGCAGGAGAGCCAGACCAGAGGGCCGCCGTTTGCCAGTGCGGTGGAGAGAGAAACGTTGCTCACGTTTGTCTGACGCATGGCTGCGGCTTTGGTTAATGCTTTCGTAGACACGCTACCGACTCCCTTCATTCTTGGATACCGTTGTCAATTTTTGGTGGACAACCGGTTCCAAAAACTGTTTTAAAAATGGCGGTGGCCGGAGGGCCACCGCCGGTGTTATTCGTTATGCAGTGTAATCTATTCGATTACAGGCCGCCCTCGTTCAGCTGGGTGTACAGCAGATCGACCATCTCAGCAACGTTCTCAGCAGTGACGGAGCCGTCAGCCAGGTTGGTGCCGAAGGTGCCGACAGGACCCCAGACGGGGTTCATCTCGGCGATGGTGGGCTGAGCAACGGAGGTGTTGGCCATGGTGGCGGACTCAGCAGCGGCGACGATGGAAGCAGCAACAGCCTCGTTCTCAGCCAGAGCGGTGACAGCGGGGGTGATGTTGCGCAGCTGGAAGCGGACCAGCTGGGAATCAGCGGAAGCCAGGAAAGCAGCGAACTCCATAGCAGCCTTCATGTTCTTGGCGTTGGGGTTGACACCAACAGCCTTGGAACCG
The DNA here is from genome assembly GCA_017555395.1 of Oscillospiraceae bacterium. GTDB lineage: Bacteria > Bacillota > Clostridia > Oscillospirales > Oscillospiraceae > Faecousia. Next base: position 1,708 of record JAFZGL010000103.1, read on the forward strand.
GCGTAAGCCTTCAGCTGAGCGGGAGCGCCGTTCATCATGACGGTGGGAGCAGCAACAGCGCCCAGGTCCTCGCCCAGAGCCTCGTACAGGCCGGCGTAGTCCCAGGAACCGGAGAAGTAAGCAGCGACAGTGCCGTCCTTCAGACCGGCGTTGCCGAAGCCGTCGCCGTCGACCTTGAAGTTGGGGTTGGCCAGCAGGTCCAGGACAGCGTTGGTGGCGTTGACGCCGACCTCGCCGCCGAACTGAACGCCGGCAGCGGCGTCAGTGCCGGTCTCGCCGAACAGGGTGCCGCCGGCAGCGAAGAAGAAGGCAGGCAGGTACCAGGAGTTCTTGACCTCGAAGGCAACGATGCCCTTCTCCAGGATGGACTCCATGGAGGTCAGGTCGGCATCACCGACGATGGCCTTGTTGTAGTACATGAACCAGGTGTTGGGAGCCACGGGGAAGCCGTAGACGGAGCCGTCGGTGGAGGTGACGGTGTTGACGTAGGTAGCGGAGACGTCGTTCTGAACCTGCTCCAGGAAGGGGCCGCCCAGCTTGGCCAGAGCGCCGGCCTGCAGCAGAGTGCCCAGCTGGTCGTTGGCGAACATGTAAACGTCAGCAGCGGCAGCGGGGTCAGCGGTCACCATGGTGGCAGCGTCGCCCTCGGGGCAAACGCCGTTGTCCCAGGTGATGGCGTACTCGGGGTGAGCAGCCTGGAAAGCAGCCTGCATCTGGCACAGCCAGGCATTGGCGTCGACCTGGTCCTCCTGGGGAGCCCAGACCTTCAGGGTGATGGCCTCGGGACCCTCGGCAGCGGGAGCGGTGGTCTCGGGGGTGTCGTTGCCGGCCTCGGGAGCGGCGGTGGTCTCAGCAGGGGTGTTGCCGCAGGCAACCAGACCCAGAACCATCACGCAAGCCAGCAGCAGAGCGATGAGCTTCTTCATTTTGTTTCCTCCTAAAAAAGTTGGTTTTTATTGCGATCACGGACTTTTTTGCCGTAATAGCCAAATATAAATGATGTTTCCGGAAACGGAAACATCGCAAAAAGGGATACCCCTTTTTGCGTCTGCGCAACATTTGATGCGCAATCGGTTGCTCTTCTTTGGATAGTTTACCACTTGTTCATATTTCTGTCAACATTTCGATTTGCCGATAATTCCCCCCCTATTTTGTGCGTTTTCAACAATTGGGAACGATTCCATTGTTCAGAACAACCGATTATTCGATGAAAATATTCCGTGTTTGCATTTTCTGTCTATATATGTTATAGTAGGAGGCGTTGCACCAAGCAAAAGAAAAGAGGACTCAAGTTTATGCTGGAACTGAAAAACCTGCATTTCACGGTTTCCGACGAAAACGGCGAAAAGCATATCTTAAACGGCGTGGACCTCGCCATTGAGGACAAGCGCTTTGTGGTCATCACCGGCCCCAACGGCGGCGGCAAGACCACCCTGGCCCGGACCATCATGGGCATCAACGA
>JAFZGL010000104.1 GCA_017555395.1 Oscillospiraceae bacterium
AACGGAGTCCGGTCACCGGGCCGGAACGGAGTCCGGTCACCGGGCCGGAACGGAGTCCGGTCACCGGGCCGGAACGGAGTCCGGTCACCGGGCCGGAACGAAGTCCGGTCACCGGGCCGGAACGGAGTCCGGTCACCGGGCCGGAACGAAGTCCGGTCACCGGGCCGGAACGAAGTCCGGTCACCGAGCCGGAACGGAGTCCGGTCACTGGGCCAGAACGAAGTCCGGTCACCGGCTGGAGGCAAATCCACTCCGTGTTTTGTGAATATCCTCAATTGCATCCCATCTTTTTTCGTGATACAATATATATTATTCTTTTTCGAGGTGATACCATGAGTATCAATCAGATCATCATGTCCTTTATGGCCTTCGGTGTACTGCTGGGCGGCACAGACCGGATCCTGGGAAACCGGTTCGGCTTTGGCGAAAAATTCGAAAGCGGCTTCCGCATGCTGGGTCCCGTAGGTCTTTCCATGGCCGGCATCATCTGTCTGGCGCCTCTGCTTTCCCTTGGTCTTGGCGGTGTAATCAAGCCGCTGTGCAGTGCTGCGGGCATTGACCCCGCCATCCTGGGCAGCCTTCTGGCCATCGATATGGGTGGCTATGTAATGGCCACAGAATTGGCATCTGCCCCTGTTCTCGGACAGTTTTTCGGGCTGATCGTATCTGCTACCTTTGGCTGTACCATTGTGTTCTCCATTCCCGTGGGCGTTGGCTTTATCAGCCACGAGGATCGTCCGTTGTTTACCCGGGGAATTCTGCTGGGATTGGCTGCTCTCCCCTGTGCCCTGATCACCGGCGGTCTGATGCTGGGCATCAGCATCGGCACCATTCTGCTGAACAGCCTGCCCATCCTCCTGATCTCCGCATTTCTGGCCGTCGGCGTGATCATGATCCCCGACAGGATGATGAAGGGATTCCAGGTCTTTGCCCGGATCATTCAGATCATCGCCACCTTCGGCCTGATGGTCGCTTCCGTCACCCATCTGACCGGTATTCAGATTGTCCCCGGCATGCCTCCCCTGCTGGATGCCATGAAAACCGTCAGTTCTATCTGCATCGTCATGCTGGGCAGCATGCCTCTGGCGGAACTGGTGCAGCGGATCCTGAAAAAGCCCTTCGCGAAACTGGAGGAACATACCGGACTGAACGGCGCCAGCAGCACCGGTCTTCTGCTGGGTCTGTTCACCGCCACCCCTGCGCTGGCTATGATCCCGGATATGGACAAACGGGGCAAGGTTGTTGTATCGGCCTGCCTTGTGTCCTGTGTCTGTGTTCTGGGTGCCCACTTTGCCTTCACCACCGGTGTCCATCCGGAGCTGGTGCCCGCCGTTCTCGCAGCAAAGTTCCTGGGCGGCATCGTCGGCGGCGGCATCGCCATGGTCACTACCCGGAATATGAAACCCTAAATTCCCCAAATAAAAATCCCCGGCTCTGAAGAGCCGGGGATCCTGTTTTCTCTGAGAGCTGCCCGGACGGACTGGAAGAAGGCTCCCACGAAAAATCTGAGACTTAAGCGCCGCAGATCATGCCGACGATCAGGCCGGCGTAGTTGCCAATGATGTAGCCCAGAACGCCAACCAGCATAGCGGGAGCGATCAGAGCGGACCAGCCCTGAGAAATAGCCATACCGGCAGCGGTGGTGGGGCCGCCGATGTTGGCGTTGGAAGCGATGATAGCATCCTCCAGGTGGCACTTGGTCAGCTTTGCACCAACGAAGCAGAACAGCATGTTGACACAGACCATGATGAAGCACAGCACCAGGAACAGGGGGGACTTGGTGACAACGGTCATGATGTTTGCGGGAACACCGATGACGAACAGGAACATGTAGATCATGAAGGTACCCATCTCCTGAGAACCGTGCATTTCTGCAGCAGCCTCGGGCTTCAGGGTAGCAAATGCCACGGAGATAGCGGTGATCCAGACATACTGGTTGCCCAGGAACTGAGCCAGGATCTGATTGACCAGACCCTCACCTGCGAACAGGGACTTGAACAGGCCTGCAACCAGAACAGAAGCCCAGACAACAGCGACGGAGTATGCCAGGTTCTTTGCAATGTCCATCAGGGAGACGTCCTTGCGGGACCAGAAAGCGGAAGCCTGAGTCTGGTCGGCAGCACGCTCAGTGTTGCTCTCGATCTCGTCGATGATGGGATGGGTGAAGTGCTTACGGAAGAACTTCATGCCTGCGAAAGCAATCAGAGCGAAGAAGTACAGAGCCATCAGCAGGTTGTCAGCAACGACAGCAGCTGCGGTGACGTCGGTACCGGCAACGTTCCAGGTAGCAGCCATAGCAGCCAGGTTAGCGGAACCGCCGATGTAGGAGCCGGTCATCATGGAAGTGACAGCAGCCAGATCCTGAACATTGCCGCCGGTAGCAGCGTAAGCGCCCTTCAGCAGGAAGAATGCCAGCAGACCGCCAACGAAGGTACCAACACCGCCGATCAGGTAAACACCCAGCATACGGCCAGCCTGACCCCAAACCTTCTTCAGGTTGCACTGCAGCAGCAGCAGGGGCAGAGCCATGGGAACGATAACGCCCCAGACAATATCATCATACAGAACACAAGCGGTGGGGATAACACCAATGTTGGCCATGAACATAGCCAGCAGCAGAGCAATGATACAGCCGGACAGCTTGGAAGCCCAGTCGTACTTCTGCTCCAGGTAAATTGCGGCAAAAACAGAGACCAGCATGACGCCCAGCAGGCCCCAGGTGTCATCAGCCGCAATCAGGGTATGACCCAGAATGGATTCAAACAGCATCTTTTATTCCTCCAGATATATTTTTCTTTCCGGCAGCAACCGGCTTCCCTCCGGATGCCGCCTTTTATATAAGGGCGTGGCAAAATTTTCCAATACAGTATTTGATGGTATACTGTATTCACACTTTGTCCGCCTCTGATATACACTTGTTCGTCACGCAATATCGTTTTTCCGTTTCTGAAGGTTTCCTTCCATTTCCAGGATTTTGCAGGTAAATCCCGCACTTCAGGTAGAAAAAAGCGATAAACACATTACATCAACCGATAATTCTGCAGCATATATTGCACTATTTGACATAATACACCACGCAAAGCAGAAAGTCAATATGGCTTTACTGCCTAAATAACGTCTTTCCACTGCGGTCACATTGTGAACTTTTTGTGAAAATTATACAGTAAAAAAATCATATGCCGATCCTGTTTCCATTCAAAAGCATCCGGAATTTCTCCCGTTGTGATTATTAAGTTGACTCTATGGGCATTTTTCTGTAAAATAGAAAAAATGACTAGGGAGGTTCTCTCCGTGAAACAGTTTTCTGAACTCAGCTGCACCGCTTTTGCCGATGCCCTGGCATCCAAAACCCCCGCCCCCGGCGGCGGCGGATCTGCCGCCATGACCGGCGCGCTGGGCATCGCCCTGTGCTCCATGGCCGGTCATTTCACCGTTGGCAAAAAGAAATATGCCGCTTACGAAGCTGACCTGCAGCGTATGCTGGTGGAATGCGACACCCTGCGCCGCCGTCTTCTCGCCCTGATCGATGCCGATGCCCAGGGCTTTGAGCCCCTGTCCAGGGCATATGCACTGCCCAAGGACGCACCCGATCGGGATGCCGTGATGAAGGATGCCACCATCAGTGCCTGCCAGTCACCCATGGAGGTGATCTCCTGCTGCGGCAGAGCATTGCTCCTGCTGGAAGAAATGCTGGAAAAGAGCAGCAGACTGCTGATCACCGATGTGGGCTGCGGTGCACTGCAGTGCAAGGCTGCTATGGAAAGCGCCGCCCTGAATGTCTTCATCAACACTGCATCCCTCACCGACCGGGAAACAGCCCGGCAGATGGAGCAGCAGGTGGATGAAGCGCTCCAAACCTACCTGCCCCTGGCAGATAAGATCTCCGCAGCTGTGACTGCATATATCAGAAAGGAAGACTAAGATGGCACAGCTTCTGAAAGGTCTGAGCGCAGCCAACGCCCTGACCGATGTGCTGACAGAGCGCGCTGCCGCTCTGCATGCAAAAAATGTAACACCCACCCTGGCAATCCTGCGTGTGGGAGAACGTCCCGATGACATCTCCTACGAAACCGGCGCCATGAAGCGCTGCGCCAAGATTGGCATCGCCGTCCGCCACTTTCTGCTGAAGGCTGACTGCACCACGGATGAGTTGCTGAATACCATTCGGGAAATCAACGAAGATCCTTCCATCCACGGCTGCCTTATGTTCCGTCCCCTGCCGGACAAGGCTATGGAGGAAGCCGCCTGTGCCCTGCTCTCCCCCGAAAAAGATGTGGACTGTATGACCGCCGCCTCTCTGACTGCGGTTTTCACCGGCAACGGCGCCGGTTACCCGCCCTGCACCGCCCAGGCAGTACTGGAACTGCTGGATCACTACGGAATCGAACTTTCCGGAAAGCGGGTTGCTGTCATCGGCAGAAGTCTTGTCATCGGCAAACCGGTATCCATGATGCTCCAGGCCAGAAACGCCACCGTCACCATGTGTCATACCAAAACTCTCAACCTGGCGCAGACCTGCCGGGACGCAGAGATTCTTGTGGTGGCCGCCGGCAAGGCCGGTATTGTGGACGGCAGTTTCGCCGCACCCGGACAGATCATTGTGGATGTGGGAATCCATGTGAACGAGGAAGGCAAGCTCTGCGGCGATGTGCTTTTTGACGAGGCAGAACCCATTGCAGCAGCCATTACCCCTGTCCCCGGCGGTGTCGGCAGTGTCACCACCGCTGTCCTCGCCAAGCACGTGATCCAGGCCGCTGAAAAAACACTCTTATAACCGAAACAAACACCCCGGTTCTTTGGAACCGGGGTGTTGCTGTGTAACAAAAACAGGAGGCCTCCGAAGAGGCCTCCGTTTTTTGAAGAGGGTACACATTCTCGGCATTGATGCCGGATTACTTCTTCTCGGGGATCAGGGTCAGGACCAGGCCGGTGCAGCCGATCAGACCGATGACGTTGGGCAGGACCATCAGGTAGTTTGCCATATCGGTCAGCTCCCAAACCAGGTCGGAGGACATGGTGGTGCCCAGGAAGATGAACAGCAGGGAAATGATGGTATAGACCTTGGTTGCCTTCTCACCGAACAGGTAAGCCACATTGGTCTTGCCGAACATGTTCCAGCCCAGGATAGTGGAGAATGCGAAGAAGAACAGAGCGGTTGCAACGAACATTGCACCCAGCTTCTCACCGAAGACAACACCGAAGGCAGTCTGTGCCAGGTTGGTCTTAGTGAAGACATCGGACAGCTGAGCAGCTGCGCCGCAGTCATGCAGAGGACCGCCGGTGACATACAGGGTGGAGATGATGACCAGAGCATTCAGAGTCAGAACAACGCCGGTGTCGATGAAGACGGAAGCGATGGCCACAGCACCCTGCTCATGGGGGGTCTTGACGTTAGCCAGAGCGTGAGCATGAGGAGTAGAACCCATACCGGCTTCGTTGGAGAACAGGCCACGCTTTGCACCCTGGGAGATGGCGGTCTTCAGTGCGGTACCAAAGGCACCACCGATGATGGCAGTGGGCTGGAATGCGTACTTGAAGATCAGGCCGAAGGTCTCGGGCAGATACTTGGCACGGATGATCAGAACGATCAGGCCGCCTGCCAGGAAGATGGCTGCCATGATGGGAACCAGCTTCTCGGTGACGGATGCCAGTCTCTGAGTACCACCGATGAAGATCAGCGCACAGATGATGACCAGTGCGATACCAACAATCCAGGAGGGAATGCCGAAGGCATTCTGGATGGTGGAGCCGATGGAGTTGGACTGGACCATGCAGCCGAAGAAGCCCAGGGCCAGAGTAATGGCAATGGCGAAGAAACCGGCCAGGAACTTGCCGAAGCCACCCTTGAATGCGTAGGTAATGTAGTAGACGGGACCACCCATGATCTCACCGGAAGAGGTGGTGATACGGGTCTTCTGAGCCAGAACAGCCTCAGCATAGATGGTAGCCATGCCCAGGAAGGCGATGACCCACATCCAGAAGATGGCGCCGGGGCCGCCGGTCAGAATGGCTCCGGATGCACCGACGATGTTGCCGGTACCGACCTGTGCAGCAATAGCAGTGGCAACAGCCTGGAAAGAGCTCATGCCGGATTCCTGCTTTGCGCCGTTCAGAGAGAGATTGCCGAAGATGTTTTTCATACCTTCGCCGAAATACTTGACCTGTACAAACTTCGTCTTGAAGGTGAAGAACAGGCCGGTGCCCACCAGCAGGAAGACCAGGACATAGTCAGCCAAATAGCCGTTGATGGTCTGAACGATGGGGAGCAGAGTTGCAGTTAAGGATTCCATAGATTTACCTCCTTCTTTTTAATCCACTTTCTTTATACCACAATATACAGTTATACACCAGTTAAGATGCATAAAAGGAATCGATATCATTCGACGCATTATGCCGCAACAAAAAACATAACCGTGCCGCAGTTTTCCGCGACACGGTTGTTTTATTGAATTGCCTCTGCACGTCTGCCAATCAATCGTTCCGGTCCGGCATCCGGTAGCCCACACCCAGCTCATTGATGATGTACCGGTTCTCACCGGGAATGCAGCCCAGCTTCTTGCGGATGTTGGCCATGTTGACCTGCAGTTTTTTCACACTACCGTCATCCATGGCGCCCCAGATTGCACGGATAATGACAGAATAGGTCATTACCTTACCCACATGCTGGCTCAGGAAGGACAGAATATTAAACTCGGTCTGGGTCAGGTGCACCACTCTTCCGGCCACGCTGACCTGCCGGCGGTCATAATCGATGATCAGGTCATCCAGCTCGAACACACTGTTGGGAACAGAGGACAGTACATTCATGCGGTTTGTCCGCAGGGATGCCCGGACACGGGCCAGCAGTTCTGCTGTACCAAAAGGCTTTGTGATATAGTCATTGGCTCCCAGGTCCAGCGCGGATACCTTGTCCGCTTCCTCGCTTCTGGCAGACAGCACAATGATGGGAATGGCACTGCTGCAGCGGGTGACCCGGATAAATTCCTCTCCGTCCATATCCGGCAGACCCAGGTCCAGCAATACCAGATCCGGCACATGGGAGGTCATCATCAGGATACCCTGCTGGCATCGCTGCGCCGTCAGCACCTGATAGCCGTTGGTTTCCAGAATGGTTTGAATCATACTGGCAACACTCTGATCATCCTCAACTACCAGAACTTTATATTTATTGTTCGACATATTCATTCTCCTCCATTTCCAATGCAAAACTGAATACCGCGCCGCCCTGGGGACGGTTTCCTGCCTTCAGTTCGCTGTCATGGGCTCTGATGATTGTGCGGCAAACACTCAGACCGATGCCCATATTATTGCGGGTAGAATCCACCGTATTCTCACTTTCCAGCAGTCCGGTAAACAGATGCTGCATCCGGTCCTGAGGAATACCACAGCCGTCATCCTCCACAGAAAACCGCGCAAGATTATCCTGCAGTTCCACCTTGAGCCAAAGATGTTTCATCCCCTCAGCATGGAACACCGCATTCTCCAGCAGATTCATCAGAACCTGTTCAATCAGCACAGGATCCATGGGGATTCTGACAAATCCTTCCGGCAGCGATACATCCACTTTTTGATTGGGGTAATGCTTCCGGAACTTTACAATGAGAGCATCGATCAGTTCTTCCAGCACCGTACCGTGTTTGGACAGTCGAACCTTGTCTGCATCCACCCGGGTCACCGACAGCAGATTCTCCACCATGCGGTTCAGCCACTGGGCATCCGTCTGGATATCTTTCAGCAGCCGCAGCTGCCGCTCCCTGGGAATGCTGTCGAAATTCTCAATGATCACCGAGCAGGAACCGTAGATTGACGTCAGAGGCGTCCGCAGATCATGAGACACTGCCCGAAGCAGATTGCCCCGCATCCGTTCCTTTTCCGCCTCTGCCTTCAGCTTCTCCTGCTGCTTCAGCCGGGTGGTCAGTGCGCCTGTCATGGTTGCAACGATCATCATAACTGCTGCGGAAGAAATACACTCCGGGGACATCAGGTCAAAGGCCCAGTAAGGATAAGTAAAGGCCCAGTTCACCAGCAGAACGCTGATCACGCTGGCAACAATACCCCAGTGATAACCCTGTGTTTGCCAGGAAACCAGGAATACCCCCAGCACAAAAATCATGGGTGTCATGGTTTTTGTACCGAAGTGCTCAACCAAAAACAGATTTACCAAAAAAACCGTGAACAGTGTTCCTATCGTAAAAAGGATGTCGGCAATAATGTGTTTTTTGCTTGCCATAACCATACCTCCGTATTCTGCTTAGCTGCATTATAACACCTTTCCGGCAAAAACACATCCCAGAATTCTCCCGGATCAGAGGCGTATGGTTAAGAAGTGGTAAAGAAACATTCTCATCATTCCGAACGGCAAAGCCCCCGGTTCCGAGGAACCGGGGGCTCTGTTAATTTTCAGACTTATTCAGATACAATCGCATCTACTTCATAATACTTTGCCATGGAATTATTGGGCCAGATTGTCGGATCCGAAGAGATATACCGTATTTGCGATGCACCGCTGTACTGAGTATTGATCGATATATACCGAATCGCCACAACCTGTTCGCCGGCAGCCTTACTTTCCAGAATGTGCTCCACATTGGCTTTATCCTGGACGTAGGTATTATAAATATCCCACGCACCCACAGCAAGGTGTTTGGGCAATGCCAGAGCTGCGATCATCAGGATGCAAACGGCAAAGGATTTCCAGCGTTCTGTCTTCATCAGTTCCTGCAGCAGAAGCACATCTGCCATCACGAGCAGAACCACAATGTTGCCCACAGCACGCTCTGGGTAACTGACCGCAAATGCCATCATAAAGTTGGACGCCATCGTTCCCACAAACAGGCACACAGCAAACAGGATCCGTTTACGATCCACGTTTGAGATCCAGGCAATGACAATCAATGCTATCAGCAGGAAGATCAGTGCCCGGAGGTCCCAATATTTACCAAAGGAACGCAGAATATTGTACAGCAGGGAAGCACCGGATCCGGATGCCTTTTTGAGCCACTGTGCCGGAGCCAGGTAGATCGTGATCTGACCCACAACCGCCAGACCCAGTGCGGCAAACTGCCAGTTCTCAGGACGCTTCTTCTCCATGTACCACTGCAGCAGTCCAAGACAGCCCGTGATCACGATCATGGCCACAGAGGTTCCTTCTATATACGCTCCCGCCAGCAGTGACAGCAGCAGATATATCGGCATCACGGTGCGATGCAGGCCGGAATCACCGTTCAGGAAACGCCTGGCAAAGGGCCACAGATACATAAGGCCGAAGAAAAATGACCACAGATAATTGACGGAGCCATCCTGCCACAGATTGATGTTGCCAAATCCCAGCTGGAACAGCCACAAACCGGCAAAAGAGGCCAGAAGCATCCAGCCGCTGGATTTTTCTTCTTTTGCTCTTCCCATGCGCTCTATCATCAGAACCTGAACCGCAAAGATCAGCGCGTTCGCAATATCAAACACCCAGCCGGGAAAGAGAAGGGTAAACTGTGCAAACCAATGGGCAACCAGCCGGCCGTTGATCTCCTGGGCATGAACTGCCATGGAGGGGAAAATTTCCCAGATACTGCGGATCCGCTCTCCCGTGGCAAAGCTGTACATATAGTTGAAATCATCCACCAGATACGGGGTCAGCAGATTACAGGCAAACATCCACAAAAAGATTCCTGCGAAAACCGTCCGGTACCACTTACCTCCGGGTATTTGCTTCTTTTTTATTTCCATGTGCTCACTTCCTATGTCAAATAACAGCCGCATCCGCATTGCAGGACGCAAAACAGTTTCCAATTTCTGTGCAGCCGGGGGGCAATTTACCCCAAAATCATCCGAATATGTGCATTATAGCATGGGTATTCGCCTATTGCAAGGAAAAATCCGCCCGGAGTAATCCGGGCGGATTGCGTCTATTGGGGATTAGCCCTTGATGGCAGCCTGTGCTGCTGCAGATAATCAGAGGCAATGGGTCTTATGCTTCTGTTATCATCTGCTTCTTCGAATTGTTCGCTTTTATTATATGCACATATAAAATACCCGCAATTATTACATTTTTATCCTTGTAATTGTTCTGGTCTTGTATATACTCTATATTATATTGATATATTTACATATTTATATCTTTCGATATTTTTATCGTAACAGAAAGGATGACCCCGAATGGAGATTTCACTGCCTGAGCATTTTGAGGAATTTGCAGATGCCAGACGAAGAGGTTTCCTTGCGGTCAAGGAGCTGAAAGAAAGCGGTCAGAAAATCTGCGGAACCTTCTGTCAATATACACCCACCGAAATTCTCCGGGCTGCCGGATTATACGAGGTGGGTCTGTGCGGTAAAAGTGCCGCTCCCATCAAAACAGCAGAAACCCGGCTCCCCGCCAATCTGTGCCCTCTGATCAAGGCAAGCTACGGCCATGCACTGGAAGACAGCTGTCCCTATGCCTATTTTTCTGACATTGTTGTGGGTGAAACCACCTGCGACGGAAAAAAGAAAATGTATGAGCTTCTGGGAGAACTGAAACCCATGCAGGTGATCCATCTTCCCAATCTGCCGGACTATGACCGGTCCATGGAGATGTGGGTCACGGAACTCCGGGAATTCGCAAAAGGCCTGGAAGAAAAGATGGGTGTGGAAATTACCGAAGAGAAGCTCAATGAGGCCATTGAATGGAGCAACAAAGAGCGTCGTCAGGCTGCCCGGATCTATGAGCTCGGACGGTATGATCCTCCCGCCATCACCGGAAGCAGGATGCGGGACGTGATGGAAGGCGAACAGTACATCTTCAACCGGAAGGAAAAATATGAGAAACTGGATGCCATTCTGAACCAGTGCGAAGCTGACTGGCACGCTGGCAACGCACCCTTTGCACCGGATCCCAACCGTCCCAGAATCATCATTTCCGGTGCCGGTCTCGGCGGTGTAGCAGGAAAGACTGTGGAGGTTCTGGAAGAGCTGGGCGGTGCCGTGGTCTGTTATGAAGGCTGCAGCGGTATCGTGTCCCGCCGCCGCCTCATTGATGAAGACCGCAGCCGGGATCCTATCGTCCGGATCGCAGAAAAGTACATTGAAGTTCCCTGCGCCGTTGTCTCCCCCAACAACCATCGTATGGAACAGGTAGCTGCCACCATTGAAGAGTGGAAGGCTGACGGTGTGGTCAGCATTACCCTGCATTCCTGCAATCCCTTTGCCATTGAAACAGAAAATATCCGTCGCGTCTGCGAAAAATGCGGCGTTCCCCTTCTTCATATCGAGACCGACTTTGGCACCGGCGATGAAGGTCAGATCCGTACCCGTCTGGAAGCCTACCTGGAGATGATCCGCGCAAAGAAGGAGGCTCGGAATGGATAAGCTTCAGCTGAAAACCATGATCGACGATTGCCACCGGGCCGGAAAGCAGGTTGCAGTTTCCTTCTGCTCTCATGTACCCCAGGAAATTCTGGAAGCTGCAGGCTTCTGTTCCCTGCGTATTCTCCATACTGAGAATATTGCGGATATCTCAGGTGAAGCACTTCCCAGCAATCTCTGTCCCCTGGTAAAAGAAGTATATTCCCTGTGCCAGGGAGATACCCTGGAAAAGGCAGATCTGATCATTGCTGAGAGTTCCTGTGACGGCAAGAAGAAAATGTATGAACTGCTTTCCCGGCAGGAACAACTGTACTATTACCAGGTTCCTCAGGGAGAGGACCGTTCCTATGTAAAACCCCTGATTCTTTCCGAGTGCCGCTGGCTGATCCGGATGCTGCAGCAGCGTTTCGGCGCAGAAGTCACCAATGAACGTCTTGTTCAGGCTTCTCAGTTGCTGAATGCCGAACGGCAGAGTGTCATGTCCCTGATGGCTGTGCAGAAGCAGACGCCTCCGGCAGCATGGGGTTGTGAAATCCTGCAGATTCTGGAACAAAACAGAACCATCTGTGATGTGCAGGAACGCACGAAAGCCAACGAAAATGCCCGGGAATTACTGATGCAGCGCAGCAGCCCGGTACCCAAAGATGCCCGCCGGGTTCTGGTAACCGGATGTCCGGCAAGCGGTGTTTACCGCAAGGTGGTAAATGCTGTTGAAAAGAACGGCGGTGTTGCTGTCTGCTTTGAAAACTGCGAAGTGGTAAAATCCAGCCGCCGGCATGTGGACACCGCAAATCCGGATATCCTCAGTGCCATTGCAGACTGCTATCAGGATACTGCCTGTGCCATTATGGCGCCCAATCAGCTGCGGTTTCAGATCCTGGAGCAGCTGATTGATGAGTATCAAGTGGAAGGAATTCTCGATCTGTCTCTGCAGACCTGTCATGCTTATACTGTGGAGCGGGATAAAATGCGCCGCTTCTGTCAGCAGAAGACCATCCCTTATCTTCCGGTGGAAACCGGCTTTACAGATGCCGACTGCGGTCAGATCGAAACCCGCGTATCTGCATTTATCGAAATGCTGTAAGGGAAATCCAAAATTCCTTGCACATTGCAAGTACAATATATTGACGCATATCTATCACGCATCCCTATTTGATTTATTCAGTTTAATTTTGCATAATATAATTGTGTGATCTTAATTCTTGAAAGAAAGGGCAGATTATGAATTATCCCTGCGTTGAATTTATCACTGCCTGTCATTGATGCGAGATCTTTGGGGTATTCGTGCAATCCCTGGCCGAGGACTATCCTCAAATTGATGTTCGCTGCTATGAAGCAGGCATTGATACGGATTATATTCCGAAATACGGAATGGTTATGCGAAGTGTACTGATCGTCAATGAGTCCATCCTGGTGACAGAGCTGAGCAAATCCGTGATCCGAAAAGTGTTCCGGCAGCTGTCTGCCACCGGAACGGTTTCCCTGTAAACCAGGGCTTTTGCCCTGTAATAAACAGACCTTACAAAAGGAGATACTACTATGAAAGTCGCTTATCTGTTTGAATCCACCAACGCCAGAGAGATTCTGGAAAACATGATCATCCCCCAGATGGAAAAGGGCATCCACGGCGCTGACGTTGTCGGCATGATGTTCTTCTTCGACAACTGCTATATGCTGGTTGAGGGCAATGACATCGCTGACCGTCTGGCTGCCCTGGCTGAGAAGACCGGCATGCTGCTGATGTGCTGCGACCGCTGCTGCTATCAGCGTGAAATCGACAAGAAGCTGATCGCCCCCGCAGGCATCGGCTGCTTCCCCAATGTTTATGCCGCTCTGGGTGGTGTAGGCGTCGATCAGGTTATCACTCTGTAATTTCCTGTGTCAGATTTTTGGATTGTCGTGTTCCAGCGGCCCGGTGATGCGGCATTTGCCCAGCGTGAAATGATGCAGCAGCAGATTCCTGTTGCCATGATGCCCACGCCCCGGGATCTCAGCGCCTCCTGCGGACTGTCTCTGCGGTTTTCTCCTCAACACGCGAATACAGTTTCTTCTGCTTTGATTGCGCTGTTTCCCGAATCCGGCCGCTGCCGCTTCTATCAGGCGGTCAGAGAACAGAACCGGCATCGGTATCACCCTGTTTTACCGCCGGAAAAATCCTAAGCAAAAAAGAGATACGCCTTGGCGTATCTCTTTTTTTTGTTATTAGCAGCAGTCTTCCATGCCTTCACCAAAGAGATTGATCATCTCACCGTCCATGATCCGGTAGATAGCATAACCTACCTGACCGTTTTTCTCACCGGTGATCAGAGTTTCTATCTCCGACAGCTTATCCATATTGAAAAAGCGGATGTGCTGGTTCTCCCTGGGAGCCGGGATCGCAGGTGTCTGCGCAAATTCTCCCGATGCCGTGGAATAAAGTACAATGGTTTCAATATCCCTGTTCAGCTGAGAGATCACAACGAGATCCTCGATGCCGTCATTGGTGATATCTTCCGCACAGGCCAACAGAACCGTTCTCTCGGGATACTGGCTCCGGAACTTCTTCAGCAGCGGATGATTTTCTTTTACCATCTCAGCATACTGAACTCCGCTGCTGGCCTCTTCTGCCTCATCTCTCTTCAGCAGAAATTCCCGCAGACCTGCCAGCAGCACAACCGCCAGCACAACGGCAACGATCTGCATCAGCAGCTTATTTTTCTTAAGCATGTGCTTTTGCCGCCTTCTTCAGAATCTTAAACAGAGAAACCAGGGCATAGCCGATCAGCACCAGGCTGCAGATGGTCTGAATCCATTCAGGGAATTCAATCAGGAATGCATTGGCGCTGGAAATGCTGTTGGTGACCTTGTCGAAATCCAGCACCGGCTGGAAATCAGGCAGCAGCTTATTGGCAAGGATGCCGCCCACCTGAGACAGAGCCAGAACAGAAACAGCATAGAGTGTCACGGCGCGCTTGCCGATGGTCTTGCGGATGCTGATCAGTTCTGCAATATTGGTGGCGCAGCCGGCCGTCAGGAAGGTAATGGCAACGCCGGGAGCAGCACCGCTGGCAACAACCGCAGCAATGAACGGGATATGTCCCACAGCGCAGACATACATCAGTGCAGCAACCACCGTAATGCCCAGCAGGGAAACCATGCCGGGATCACCCAGGTACCGCTGGATGGCACCCTGAGGCACCACAGTAAACAGGATACCGGCAATCAGCATACCGGAAACAGTGTACTTGCTGATTGCCATGGCCAGCTCCGTAAAAGACCAGCGCAGGCCGGACTTGATCCGCTGTGCAACCGGAAGCTTCACTTTCTTCAGATTCAGCTGAATCCGCTTGTTCTCATAGGCGGGCTTGTAGTAAAGCTCCTCACCGCCCAGCTTGTTTGCAATGATGCCAATCAGCAGGGGACAGAAGAATCCCATCAGCACATAGATCAGGGTGATCTGGGGACCCAGAAGGCCCAGACTCAGAATAATCGCAATGGGGTTGATCATGGGAGAGGATGTCATAAAGGTCAGTACAGGGCCCAGGTAAGCACCGGAATAATACATGCTGATGCCCAGAGGAATGGTGCCGCAGCTGCAGATGGGCAGTGCCATACCCGTCAGGGTCATGGACAGGATGCCGGACAGCTTTGTGGAGCCCAGATTGGCCTTTTTCATCATATCCGTGCCCACGAATTCGTGGATCACACCGGCAATGGCAAAACTAAACAGGATCCAGGGGGATGCGCTGTTCAGCATACTCATAGCCGATACAATAACGTCTTTAATAAAGGTAATAATAAACATTTCTTCACCTGTATTCTGCCGTCCTCCAGAGGGCGGATCTTACTTGACGGAATCGTTCAGTTTCTGGAAGGTCTTCAGGATTGCGGGCTTGGACAGCTCGGGCAGAACCTCAGATTCGTTGATCACCAGCATGCTGCTGGTCACCGTGCCGTACTTTGCCAGATACTCGGTATCCTTGCCAGCAACATAAACCCGGGTTTCAACATTGGGAAACTTGGGCGCAATTTCCTTGATGAAATCGCTGAAGGAAGTGCAGCAGGCGCAAGCCAGAATGAATTCTACGCAGGGATGTTTCATAACAAATTACCTCTTTCCTGTTTTATTTCACCACGGCACCCTTGAAGGCTTCACGCAGCAGATTGGTCAGCTGGAAAACATAACCTTCATATTCCTTGCTGGAACGGTCGCGGGTACGGGGCAGATCGATCTTGATATCGCCCACGATCCGGCCCTTCTCACGGCCGAAAACGATAACACGGTCGCTGAAGAATACAGACTCGGATACATCATGAGTAACCATGACAACAGTAATGTTTGCCTCACGGACCATTCGCTCCAGTTCATTCTGCATCAGCTCACGCATCTGGAAGTCCACAGCGCCCAGAGGCTCGTCCAACAGCAGAACCTTGGGACGGCTCACCAGTGCACGGGCAACGGCACAGCGCTGCTGCATACCACCGGACAGCTGGATGGGAAACTTCTTGCGATGCTCCGTCAGATGTGCCATTTCCAGCGCATTGTTTACTCTCGCCTTTTTCTCTTCCTCAGGAATATCCATGAACTTCAGGGCATAGGCCACGTTTTTTTCCACCGTCATCCAGGGGAACAGCGCATAGTTCTGGAACACATAACCACGCTCAGGAGAAGGGCCATTAATTGCCACACCGTCCAGCAGAATGGCACCGTCGGTGCAATCCTGGAAGCCGCCCATCATAGTCAGCAATGTGGTCTTGCCACAGCCGGAGGGTCCCAGCAGAGAGACAAATTCACCGTTGCGGACTTCAAAATTCACATCATCCAGAACCACCTGGGTCTCACCGGGGCGGTCCGTGAAGATCTTGCTTACATGATCAACCTTTAGCCTTACCATCTTTAAACCTCCAGCTTGTTACCTTACGTTCGATGAAGCGGATCAGCTGATCCATTGCATAACC